>JBAXSN010000053.1:0-19857 GCA_037130675.1 Verrucomicrobiota bacterium | reverse complement strand
CGCGTCTCCCCATCCCCGCGTCTCCCCATCCCCGCGTCTCCCCATCCCCGCGTCTTCCCTCAAAAATCCCCAACTCCCAGCACACCGAGCCGCGATTCCATCGGGAACGAAGAACCAACGCATTCCCTATGAAACTCGCCTGCTTGTTTTCCACCTCAAACTCCATCGGGCCGGCTATCTTGCGCCTTGGCCTGGCTGCGGCGCTTTTCCCGCACGGCGCCCAGAAGATGCTCGGTTGGTTTGGCGGCCATGGATTTGGCGGGACCATGGGGTTCTTCACTGGGACCCTCCACATCCCCGCTTTCTTTGCTTTTCTCGCCATGCTCACCGAGTTCGGCGCGCCGATTGCCCTCTTTTTCGGCGTTTTCACGCGGCTCGCCGGTCTGGCCATAGCCGTTCACATCACCGTGGCGGCAATTTTGGGCGGCCATATCTACAACGGCTTCTTCATGAACTGGTATGGAAACCAGAAGGGGGAGGGATTCGAATACCACATCCTGATGGCAACCATCGGCCTCGCCCTCGTTGTCCTTGGGGCCGGCTGTTGCGCCCTGGATCGTTTGATCGCCCGCGCCCTCGGCGGTTCGGCCTCTGTAGCCGCCCCGCTCAGTCGGGGCGGCGATGTGGACCTCTAACTTTTCATGCAAACGACGCGCCCCCCCGGGCGGCGACAGAGCGCCGCAACTACAGGGCGTGGATGCGACCCACACCCGCGCTTCTGGACTCCCATACGAATCGCGGTTGCCTGGTTGCCCGCCCGCAATGTAAAAACGTCCCGCTATGATTCATCACGTTGTTCTCTTTAAGCTCAAGCCAGAGGTCACCCCCGAGAAACTGGAGGAGATGATGCGCCAGACGCGGATCAGCCTTCTCAAAATCGGCGAGGTGCTCTCGGTCAAGTGCGGCAAGAACATCGATCCCGCCAGCGACTGGGGGTTTTTCATCGCGGTCGATTTCGAATCGATGGAAAAACTGGCGATCTATCGCGAGGACGCCATCCACATCAAGTATGTGGAAGAGGTGATCAAGCCGAACACCGACGCGCGCGTGGCGCTCGACTACGAGATGGAGCCGGGCAAGGACGTCAAGTATTCCTGAAGCTTGCCGACCAGGAAATCGATCTCCGCATCGGTGATCACAAACGGCGGCGTGAGCGCAAGGACATTCCCCGCAGGTCCGCTTTGCAGGAGGATCAAGCCATCCTTTAAGGCGCGTTTGGGACGCGTTCCAAAGTTGAACTTGGAAACGCGCCTTCCTGCGAAGTTGACAAACACATGTCTGCACTTCGAAAACGAGGCATCCAGGAAAACTCTTCACCTATCATGGACCTCCTATGGGCGGGGGTGCGCGGCCAAATTCCACCTGCCATCGCCCCTGCATTTGCTTTCCGAGAGCGGATTCCCGTGTTAGCGTCGGCGGCGACACCGAATGGCTGCCCCAATTCCTCATCCGAGCCAACTGACGACGATTCGCCGGTTGCTCTGGCTTTATTTCTGGCTCCTGATTTTTGAGGGAGCCCTGCGCAAATGGTTCCTGCCGGGGCTCGCCGCACCGTTATTGATCGTTCGCGATCCGGTTGTAATCGCGATTTATGCGCTGGCGCTTCAGCGGCGAGTTTTTCCAAGGAACGGCTTTATTTCCGCCATTTTCATCCTCTCGGGCTTGAACTTCGTTGCTTCGCTGATCTGTAACGGCGATTACCCGTTTGTGACGATGTATGGACTCAGGGCCAACTTCTTGCACTTGCCGCTGATCTTTCTGATTCCGAAGGTGTTCACTCCGCATGATATCCGCCGCATCGGGTATTTTACATTGCTTTTGGCCGTGCCGATGGCCGTGCTGGTGATGGTTCAGTTTACGTCATCTCCGACCGCTCGGATCAATGCTGGCATTGGCGCGGATTCGATGCAGCTCGGGGCGGGCCACGGAAAGATCCGGCCGGCGGGCACCTTTTCCTTCAGCAACGGCCTGCTCTGCTATATTTCGCTGCTCGCGAGTTTTCTGTTCTACAGTTTTTTCCGGGCCAAGTTGTATCCCACTTGGCTTGTGCTCGTCTCCATGCCGTCGCTCTTGCTGATGGTGGCCACCTCCGGAAGCCGGAGCGTTCTGAGTTCGGTGACGATTATCATTGCCACCGCGGCATTCATTTCGATTTACCGGCCCCGGCTGCTTTTGAAAGGGTCGGTGAAAATGATCGCCATGATTTGTATCGCTTACCTTGTGATTGGGTCGTGGGCTGTTTTTAAAGAAGGCCTGGAAGTCATGAGTGATCGGATCGAGGGCGGCGGCGGAGTGAAGGACGGTTTGGTGGATCGGTATTTTGGGACCCTGCTCCCCTTGTATGCCATCCAGGAAGCGCCCTTTCTTGGCTACGGCATCGGGATGGGGACCAATGTCGCCGCTGGCCTGCTCACTGGAACCTCCGGTTTTTTGTTGGCGGAGAGCGAATGGGAACGCGTGGTGTTTGAAAGCGGGGCATTGCTTGGAATGGGCTATATTCTGCTCCGCGTCTCGATGACGCTCTTCGTTGGCGCCCGTGCATTTTCACCGCTTAACCGCGGGGAAGCGTTGCCTGCGCTGCTTTTTGCGGTGAGCGGATTCCAACTGCTCAATGGCCAGTTCTCCCAGGCCACCGCGCTCGGTTTCGGTGTTTTCGGCGCGGGTATTTGTCTGGCTGCTGGGGGATTTGACGGCGGTGCGGCGAATCCTGTCCCGAATGCCCCGCCGAGCCGCCCGGGCGTAAGAGGGCGTTCCATCTATTCGGAGAAACTGCACGGAGATAATTAACCACCCAGATGCAGGCCCCCAAACTTCCAGTTACCGAAGGCGCTGACGGCTCTTTGCGTCCCAAAACCACACCTGGCGTGTTGCTTGTCGGCAACTATCCCAATGACGGACAGGAAAGCATGCAGCGGTTTGGCGCGTTGATGCTGCAAGGACTCCAGGATGCCGGGGTGCCCGTGCAACTGCTGGTTCCCAAGCCGATCTTCGGACGACTCAAGCGCTCCGGACACGGGCTGGGAAAATGGCTCGGCTATCTTGATAAACTGCTGCTGTTTCCTATCGCTTTGAAGCGGGCCATCAGGCGCGCGGATCGCGCCCGTCCCCTGGTTGTCCACATCTGCGATCATTCCAATGCGGTTTACACAAAATACCTTCAGCACGTTCCCAATTTGGTGACCTGCCATGATCTGCTTGCGGTGAGATCGGCCCTTGGCGAGTTTCCACAAAACCCGACCCGCTGGTCGGGCCGGCGGCTTCAGTCCATGATTCTGCGCCATCTCAATGGCGCGCTTCATGTGACCTGCTGCTCGCAGGCAACTCGCCAAGATTTGCGGCGGCTTTGCTCGCTCGCCCCGGCGCAAACATCCATCATCCCCGTGGCGCTGAACTATCCCTACTCGCCGATGCCCGAAGGCGAGGCTCGCTTTCGGATAAACAACATCGCGCAACGGGCAGGCATTCCGGCAGAGACTCTCGCCGGCGGCTTCCTATTCCATGTGGGCGGAAACCAATGGTACAAAAACAGGATGGGCGTCCTTCGCATTTACTCCCATCTGCTCAAGAGCGGTGCAGCCGTGCCTTCGCTTTGGATGGCCGGAAAGCAGTTTGCTCCGGAGATGGTTTCGTTCATCGCTGAACATCGACTGGGCCAACGGGTCTGGCCGTTGGAAGACTGCGACAACGAAGACCTGCGCGCCCTCTATACCCGCGCATCCGCGCTGGTGTTTCCATCGCTGGCTGAAGGATTTGGCTGGCCTGTGATCGAAGCCCAGGCCTGTGGTTGCCCGGTGGCTTGCAGCGATCTCGAACCGTTTCCGGAGGTCGCTGGGGAGGCTGCGGTTTTCTGCGATCCAGCGGATGAACCAGCTTTTGCGAAGGCTGTTTTGAACGTGATCGGCGATGCCCCCCTGAGGCAGAGCCTGATTGCAAAAGGTCTGGGTAATGCAACGCGCTACGGACTTCCGGAAATGATCTCACGCTATCTTGAATGCTATGCCCGGTTGATCCCCGTTGCCAAGGAGGTGGACGCTTGAAAATCACCATTGTCCAGGGGGCTTTCCTGCCCGTCCCACCGCGTCGGGGCGGTGCGGTCGAAAAGATTTGGTTTGCTCTTGGAAAAGAGTTTGCCCGGTGCGGGCATGAGGTCACCCATATTTCCCGCGCGTTTGAGGAACTGCCACGGGAAGAGAACAGCGACGGAGTGCGGTATCTGCGGGTTCCGGGATTCGATGCCCCGAAGTCGCTCGTGGTTTTGAAGTTTCTCGATTTGCTCTACTCACTCCGGGTGCGGCGGATGCTCCCGGTGGCGGACATCCTGGTGACGAATACCTTCTGGCTGCCGATGCTGGTGCGCTCCGCCTCCGTTGGAAACCTCTATGTGCATGTGGCGCGGTATCCCAAAGGCCAGATGCGCTTCTACAGCCACGCAAGCCGGATTCAGACGGTTTCAAACCGGATCAAGGAGGCCATCCTTGCGCAAGTCCCGAGTTTGGCGGCGAAAGTCCATTGTATCGGTAATCCGCTGCCCGCTCGAAGCGAAGCGATTCCCGTTCCGCAGGGCTCGTCCAATCGCGAGAAGCAGGTTCTGTTTGTCGGTCGCATCCACCCCGAAAAAGGGATAGAGCTGTTGATCGATGGATTCGCCCGGCTGCCTGCATCCCGGTTTGGAAACTGGAAGCTCGTGATTATTGGGCCCGCTGAGGCGAAATCAGGCGGGGGCGGCGAAGCGTATCTCGCCGGCTTGAAACGCCGTTCCGCGGCTCTTGGCGACCGGATCGTCTGGACTGGTCCCGTTTTCGATGCGGCTTGCCTGCAGGAGCACTATCGGAAGGCGGCGCTCTTTGTGTATCCGTCGCTGGCCGACCTCGGGGAAGCCTCTCCGCTCGCCCCGCTGGAAGCGATGGATTGCGGATGCCCTGCCCTCGTTTCGGATTTGGGTTGTTTTCGAGACTATCTCTCCGATGGGGCAACCGGTTTCGTTTTCGATCACCGGGGGCCGAACGCTGTGGATGCGCTCGCGACCAAGCTTGGCCAGTTGCTCGAAAACCCCGACGAACTCAGGCGGGTGGGGGAGGCCGGGCAAGGAAAAGCCCGGCAGTTTTCGCTCGAATCCGTCGCCGCCCAGTATATGGCTGACTTTCATTCCATTCTGGATAACCATCGCGGCTGAAATCGCGTGAAAACCTTCGATCAAAAATCCCCTTACGATTCGCCCTGGTCCATGAGCGAACGGATCAAGATGCTCCTTTGGGAGTATTGCTGGGCGATTTTCTGCCGCTGGACGCCGAAGCCGTTTAACCGGTGGCGCCTCGCCTGGCTGAAACTTTTCGGCGCAAAGATAGTGGGTGTGCCTTTTGTGCATCAGCGGGCGCGCATTCAGATCCCGTGGAATCTGACGATGCACGACCGCAGCAGCCTGGGGGATCGCACCAGTGCCTACACGCTGGGCGAAATTGAGATCGGCCCTCATGCGACCATTGCCCAAGAGGCTTATCTCTGCACCGGCACCCACGACATCGCGGCCCAGAACTTTCCGCTGCAGGTTGCCAGGATCACTGTGGGCGAGGGGGCGTTTGTAGCCGCGCGGGCTTTTGTAATGCCGGGTGTGGCCATCGGGAAACGGGCGGTGATCGGCGCGGCCTCCGTCGTGACCAAAGATGTGCCGGAATGCGCGGTGGTCGCGGGAAACCCGGCTGTGCTGATTCGCCAGCGTTAGACACGATGACTGCCAAGGTTCCCATTTCGATTCTGATCCCGATTCGGAACGAGGCTGAAAATCTGCCGCGTTGCCTAGCCTCGGTCGCCTGGGCGGACCAGATCATCGTCGTCGATTCCCAGAGCACCGACGGCTCCCAAAAAATCGCCGAACAGCACGGGGCGGAGGTGGTGCAATTTCAGTTCAACGGAACGTGGCCGAAGAAAAAGAACTGGGCTCTCGAATCGCTGCCGTTCAAGCACGAATGGGTGTTCATCCTGGACGCGGATGAAGTGCTCCCGCCGGGCGGGCGAGAGGAGTTTCAGCGCATTGTCGTCGGGGCCGAAGACGGAATTTCAGGTTATTGGATCAATCGGCGGTTCATGTTCATGGGGAAATGGCTGAAGCACGCCTATTACCCCAACTGGAATCTGCGGCTCTTCAAGCACGCGCTTGGCCGTTACGAAAAGCTCACCGAGGCCGACACGCGCAGCGGCGACAACGAGGTTCACGAGCACATCGTGGTGCGCGGGAAAACCGGCCACCTGCGCTCCGAGCTGGATCATTACGCGTTTCCGTCGGTCGATGTGTTTGTTGAAAAGCACAACCGGTACTCGAACTGGGAAGCCTTTGTGGCCCTTGATCGCCATCTCGGCGACAGCGCCTCCGGATTGCAGAAAGGCAGTGTCGGACTCCGGCGCAGGCTCAAACAGCTTTCCCACTGGCTGCCCTGCCGGGGGTTGCTCCGCTTCCTCTATGTTTACGGCTGGCAACTCGGCTTTCTCGATGGCGTGGAAGGCTACTATTTTGCGCGGCTCCATGGATTCTACGAATTCCTAAGCACGGCCAAAACCTATGAGTTGAAGAAGCAGGCCCGAGTCCCTCAAACGAAATAGAGCGTGACCACCGATCCCCCGTCCCAAAGCCCCTATCGCCAGATCCTCGGCATCCGCTTTTTTACCGGCACTGTCGAAGAGGCGGTCGCGCTCGGCCTTCGGGGCGGGTTGGTGGCGGTGCCATCGGCCCCTGTGTTCGTCAGCATGGTGGAGGACCCTGCGAACCGCGACGCGTTGCTCGGCAGCGACTTCGCCATCGCCGACAGCGGCCTGATGGTGCTGGTTTGGAACCTGATCAAGCGGGACAATATTCGGCGGGTTTCTGGCTTGGCTTATCTGAAAACATTCCTCGAACAGCCGGCTGCGCGGGAACCTCATGCGATTTTTTGGGTGATGCCCTCGCGGGAATCGATGATCCGAAATCTCGCCTGGCTAAACCAGCAGGGGCATCCCACCACCGAGGACGACTGCTATCTGGCGCCGCAGTATGGTGCGGGGCCGATCATCGATGAGGCGCTGGTCAAGATCCTCAACGCCAGAAAACCGGCCCACATCATCATGGCGATCGGCGGGGGGGTCCAGGAGCGCCTTGGCCATTATCTCAAGCTGCATGTCAGCTATCGGCCCGGCATTCACGGCACCGGGGCGGCCATCGGATTTCTAAGCGGCGATCAGACGAACATCCCGAACTGGGCAGACCGGTTTTATCTGGGGTGGCTTTGCCGCTGTTTCTCCGCGCCGCGCACCTACATCCCGCGCTACTGGAAAGCCCAAAAGCTGGTGCCGCTGTTATTGCGTTATCGGGAACGGCGTCCCTGATCGAGCATGGGAGATATGGGAAGCATGGGAATTATGGGATCAGTCCCATAAGTCCCATAAGTCCCATCACAGCAATTTCGCGCTGAGTTCCGCCAGCGGGCTGCGTTCGCCCTTCTGGAGGGCTATGTGGGCGTGCATCGGATGCCCCGCAAACCTGCGCGCGGCGTGGACGAGGCCGTTGTTTTCAGGGCTCAGATACGGGGCGTCGATTTGGCTCGGATCGCCGATCAAAACGAGCTTGGAGCCTTCGCCCATGCGGGTCGCGATCGTCTTCAACTCGCTCAGATTGATGTTCTGAACTTCATCGACGATGAAGAACGCGTTGGGGATCGAACGTCCGCGCAAGTAATAGAGCGGCTCGATTTCCATGAGCCCGTGTTCGAGCAGGAAATCGTAAGGCTTGCGGGCCGTCACCCCGCTGGGGCCTGCCCCTTGGGACTTTGTCTGCGCTGGCGAAACTCGTTGGGCTTGCTGCCGTTTGCGCCGTTCTTTGTCGTTGTCCTGCTGGGCGGGGGTAAAGATCCGGTCGAGCGCGTCGTAGATCATTCGCGTCCACGGGAAGAGTTTTTCTTCGATGCCGCCGGGCAGCGCCCCAATATCCTTGCCAATGCCGACAGCGGCCCGTGCCACGCAGATCTTGTGATACGCGCCGCTGTCCAGGTGCATCAGGCCCGCATTGACGCTCAGCAGGGTCTTGCCGGTGCCTGCCCGTGCCGCGGCGGTGATGATCTGAATTTCTGGATCGAGCAAGGCGTCGTAAAAACAGGTCTGTTCCAGGTTGCGTGGCCGGATCTCCGTGCCGTAGCGCCCGCCATAGTTCTTTGGAATTTTCAGCCGACGCAAAGTCGAGCCTGCAAGACGGGCCGGAACAGAGTTCCCCGCGCCGCCGGTTGCCAGCACGTACGAAGCAAAACGATTGGAAGGAAGTTGCGCCTCAGTGAGGCGGATCGAGCCTTCGCTGGCGAATCGCTGGAAAAGCGTCGGTTCCAATTTCAACGTCGGAACGCCTTCGGAAAGCAGCGCGGTTTCCTCCCGGCTGGCGCTGATGCGCCGATATTTCTCGGCATTGATCCCACAGACCTGGGCCTTGAGTCGGAGCGCAATGTCATTGCTGACCAGCACGACCTTGTAAGCCTTGCCCCGCAATGCCTCCCGTTGGCGGAGCGCCACGGCAAGAATGCGGTTGTCGGTGATGCCGGGGCCACCGAAGGCCTCTTGTGCGGCGGCTTCCGCGCGCTTGCCCTTCTGGCCGGACGGCGTCAGCCCGGTGATGCTCAGCGTGCCTCCGCCCGGCGTCGGGATGGCTTGCTCGGGGTTCGCCGCAAAATCGGGGAACATCGTCGGGTTCAATGCCGTTTCCAGCAGCCGGTGAAACTCGCGGGCGTTCGCGCCGATCTCGCTGCGCTCGACTTTTTTGTTGTCGGTTTCCGATAACACCTCCACCGGGATCACCACCTCGTGCTCGCCAAAGGCGAAAATCGACTGGGGGTCATCCAGAATCACACTGGTGTCGAGAATGTAGCGAATTTTTGACATGAGCGGGTCGGTTTAGAAAAATTAAATGGCGCTGGCTTTCGCCGTACCCCGCTAGGGAAAGCAGATTCGAGGGAGAGAAGTCGAGAGCCTAATCCAACAGAGCAGACAATTTCGACTTGTCCATTAGCCGCCCGTGAGGCCGATATGCGGTCGGGGCCTTCGGCCTGTTAGTCCCCCTGGCTCAGGCGCTGGATGGGTGCCTCAAAGAGCATCGTGTGCGCTTCCCTGAGGATGCTTGGAATGCGATCCACAAAGGGGCTGGCGGCGAGGGCTGCGCGCAAGGCAGGTTCGTCGAAGCTGGCGGCGTTCAGGCCCGGAAACCAGTGCCCCGCCTGGCCCATCAGGTTGTAACGCATTTTGCCGAACTCGGTCATGTCGAGCGCCTTGGCATAGGTCCAAAGCCGTAGGATCTCATGGACGTTGACCTCGCCAGGGAGGTCCTGCCACTGCGGGATGCCTTGCCACCATCCCTCCATCCAATCGGCTCCGAGCTCACACCGCAGCACCGAGCGAATGGACTCGGCGATCGGGGCGGAAATTTCAGCGGCGCGATCGTAGAATTCCAGGGCGGCAACGTGCTGATCGAAGTCGGATGGCCGGGCCGCTCCGATGCTGAGCGTATGGATTTCGGGGCGCGCCAGGCAATAGAGATCGTTGAATTGCATGGGGGTCAACGGACGGCAGAGCTCAACCAGTTTCGGGGTGGGTTCGTAGAGCTTTCCGCCTTTGTCGTTGGGGCTGATGATGAACACGCCCATGTCGTGCCGGGTGGCGGCATCGACGGCGGCCTGATTGAACTCGTTGACGAAATACCAGTGGAGATTCACGTAGTCGAACTCGCCGGTTTCAATGGCCTTGACGATGATGTCGCAGGGACCGTGGGTTGAGAACCCGATGAAGCGTGCCCGGCCCTGGCGCTGGATTTCGCGCGCCGCTTCCAAGGCACCATCTTTGCGAAAGGTTTGATCGAAAGTTTCCGCGTTATTGATGCCGTGAACGGAGAGAAGGTCCACCTGATCGAGTCCGAGATAAGCCATCGATTTCTCGAAGGTGTCCAGGAACTCCTGCCGGGTGTTTTGCGGCGCGACCTTGGTCTGCACGATCATCTTTTCGCGAGGCAGCTTTGGCAGGATCCGCCCGAGTTGCATCTCGGAGGTGCCGTAACCGCGCGCGGTTTCGATGTGGTTAATCCCAAGTTCGAGCGCGCGCAGGACGGTTTTTTCGAGGTTCTCCTGGTTGTCGGCGGGGATCGACTCCATCGGCTCATCATTCCACTTGTGCTGGTAGCGCATGCCTCCGCAGGTGAGGACTGGCATGTGCAATTCAGTGCGACCGAAACGGCGGGTTTTCATAGCGTAATGGAGAATTGAGGGAATGGGGCGGCAGATTGGCGAAGTGGCGGCTCGAAGACAAGCGCGTTTGCGCATTTGAGGCAGTCGGGGAGAAGTCAGCAGAGGCCATAGTAAGCGGGTCGACTCCGCCGAAGGCCCGAACATGAAGAGGAAGAAGGGAGCACCGCTGTTTCGATGAACGAGGCAGGCGTTTATCAAAGAGGACCTCAACCCGCTGCTTCGGGGATGGGCGAACTACTTCCGGTTGGCCGAGACAAAGGGGATATTCGAGGAACTCGACCAATGGATCGGACGTAAACTGCGGTGCATCATCTGGCGGCAATGGAAGAAACCGAAGGCGCGCCTCAAAGCGCTGCAGAGGCTTGGGTTTACCCCAGTCAAAGCGGCAACGAGCGCGTATAACGGATACGGTCCTTGGTGGAACAGCGGACACTCCCACATGAACGCGGCGTTCCCGCAAACCCACTTCGCCCGTCTGGGCCTCATCTCACTGCTTCAAACGATTCACGCTCATGCGTGAGCACTTCTTCGTGAACCGCCGTGGTACGGAACCGTATGCCCGGTGGTGTGGGAGGACGGCGGGGGCAACCCCGCCTCCTACCCGATCCCCAAAGACCTAGGGCTGAAGGCCCGTTCCATTTCCCGGAGATGGGGCGGGCTTTTAGCCCTTGTTGCTTTATTCATGAAACCTGGGGCTGCGCAAAGCCTCCGCCCCAAGCTGATATAGGGCCGCGCCGTTGGCGCTGAGAAGCTCGTCTCCCGCGATTTTCCAGGGATTTCGGACGCATGATTTTGCCCTATCTTTTTGTCGGGGTGCGATTACTTTCAAAAAATGAAACGAACTCTTCTCTCCCTCGCTCTCTTTGTCGGGATCGCTTCTTTCGGGTCGCTTGCTTCCGCAGGCGAGTGGCTGACCGATTACGCCAAGGCAATCGGTCAGGCCAAGTCTGAAAACAAGCAGGTTCTGATGGACTTCACCGGTTCGGATTGGTGTGGATGGTGCATGAAGCTGGATAGGGAGGTTTTCGAACAAAAAGAGTTTAAGGACTTTGCGGACAAAAATTTGGTTCTGCTCAAAGTTGATTTCCCAAGGTCCAAGCCGCAGTCGGCTCAGGAGAAGGCTCAGAATGAGAAGCTTTCCAAACAATTTAAAATCGAGGGGTTCCCGACCATCGTCGTGTTGAATCCGGACGGGAACAAAGCGGGGGAACTCGGCTACACTCCCGGGGGGCCTTCGGCGTTCCTGGCGGAACTGCAAAAAGAAGCCCCCAAGAAATAGGAGTACGCCGACTTGGATTCGAGAGCGGAACGCCGCCAGCCCGGAAACCGGGGGTAGTGTTTAGGCATTCGGACTTGATCGCTTCCGATGGGCGTAATTCCTTGATTTAAGAAACTTTCTGCTGTTGAATTTCGTGTTCAACTTCCGTTGAGTGAATGGTTGAACTTTCCTCCCTGAAATCTTAAATGCGATCAACTCGTTCGATTATTGCAGACGGTGTCTTGCTCCTTGCGGTGATTGCCCTTATCGCGGTCGGAGTCGTTTCTTACCTGAATGTCTCCCGGTTGACGGCAGCTTCGGAATCCGTTTCCGACAGCCGCCGCGTTTTGGAATGGATTGCGGGCATCAATTCGGACGTGACGGAAATCGAGCGCGGGGCGTTGGGTTACGCTTTAACCGGGTCTGAAAGTTTTCTGATTCCGTATCGCCAGGCGGCCCAGCAACAGGAGCGCAAGCTTTCGCTTCTGCGGCAAGCCACCCGCGCGGATGCTGCTCAGCAGGCTTCCTTGGGCAAACTTGCCCCTTTGATCGCCCGCCGTCTCGCCGCCGCGACGGTCTTGATCCAAACTCGCAACCAGCAGGGGGCCGAGGCCGCCCGGCAGGCGGCCTCCAATAATGGCGCGGCCACCGCCGTCACAGAAGTCCGCGCTTTGCTCGATTCCATTGAAAAATACGAGTCCGCTCAGCTCGATAAGCGCACTGCCTCCGCGCAGGATTCAGCCTCCAAGGCCAAACTGATCATTGTTCTCGGCAGCCTTGCAGGGATCGGGATGGTTGCGCTGGTGATCTTTGCCCTTAAACGCGATATCGCCGCGCGGCATTTGGCGGAGCGCCAAGCCAACTCCGAACACGGCTTGATGATCGAATTGGTCAATCATCTTTCGGATTTGATTTACATCAAAGATGCGAAAGGGCGGTTTCAAATTGTCAACCGGGCCTATCGCAAGTTTCTCGCAGGTGACGAACAAGCGGTCGTGGAAGGGAAAACCGTTTACGATTTCCTCAAACCGCACTGGGCGGAAATTCAGGATCGCGACGAGCAGGCGGTGATCCGTTCCAAGCGGGCCTTTGTCGATCGCATCGAGCGCAACGGCTTGGAAGAGGATGCCCGGTGGGTTCAAAGCACCAAAGTCCCTGTCTTTAACGACAAGGGCGAACTCACCCAGTTGATCGGCATGCACCGGGATGTCTCCCAAATCCGCGAGATCCAGGAAGAGCTCAAGCGGGCGAAAACGCAAATTGAATCGGCCGGCCGGGCCAAAGCCGATTTCCTGGCGAACATCAGCCATGAGTTGCGGACGCCGATGAATGGAATTGTCGGGATGACCGAACTGGTTTTGGATACCGAGATCGAGCCGCAGCAGCGGGAGTATCTCGTTCAGGTGAAGAACTCCGCGCAATCGTTGTTGGATCTGCTCAATAACATCTGCGATTTCTCCAAGAGCGAAGAAGGGGCCATGACGCTGGAGAATAATCCGTTCGATCTCCATGAGCTCATCTCGGGAGTCATCAAGCCGATGAGGACTCGGGCCACTGAAAAACAACTCCAGCTCACCTGCCGGGTTTCGGAGAACGTGTGTCGTTGGGTCCGGGGCGATGCCGCCCGGTTGCGGCAGGTGTTGGTCAACCTGATTGGGAATGCCATCAAGTTTACCGAGCAGGGCGAGGTGGTCGTCGAGGTCAAGCAGGAGGTTGCTCCCTCCCAGCAGGTTCAGCTCCAGTTCAGCATTCGGGACAGCGGCATTGGCGTTCCGGAAGCCAAACGCCAGGAAATTTTCGAAGCTTTTGCCCAGGCGGATACTTCCCACACCCGCCAATACGGCGGGACAGGATTGGGCCTGACGATCGCTTCACGAGTCGTGCAGCTCATGGGCGGGCGGCTGTGGCTCGACAGCGTGGAAGGCTTGGGCAGCACCTTTTTCTTTACGGCGGTGCTCGCCATCTCGGAGGAAGTTCGCCCGGCAACTCCTGCCGCCCGGAGTGTTGCCGGACTGGGCGTGCTGGTGGTCGATCCGAACATGGAGAACCGCTACATTCTGGAAGGAATGCTCAAAGACTGGAAGATGCGCCCGGTGCTGGCCAGCAGCGGATCTGTCGCCCTCGATGAACTCTGGCAGGCCTATCAGGACGGCAAAGCGTTTTCCGTGGTGCTCGTTGAAGCCAACATGCCCCAGATGGATGGCTTCGAAATGGCGCGCCATATCAAAGCCGAGCCTGAATTGCAGTCCGCCCGGATCATTCTGTTGAGTTCCACTCCGGTATCGCAAACCAACGCAGAACTCAAGGCTGCGGGAATTGAAACCGTAGTCTCCATACCCGTTCAATCAGGCGAACTCCTGAGGGCGATCAATGGGAATACCCCGCCGGTTAAAGCCGCACCAGCCAAAGCAGCCCCTGTCGCGACGCCATCCGTCGTGGCCGCTCCCGTACCTCAGCCGGCGCCGCCGACGGTGGTCGAGGTTCCCGCTATCGAGGCAGCCGGGGGCATTGAGATCGATGGGAAACCGACCGATCATCCCCTGAACATCCTCGTGGCCGACGACAACCCTGTAAACCAGACGGTTGCCGTCGGAATCCTGAGCAAGCGCGGGCACCGGCTCTTTAAAGCCGACAACGGCGTCGAGGCGGTCGCAAGCTACGAGCAAAACCTCATCGATATTGTTCTCATGGACATTCAAATGCCGGAGATGGACGGGCTGGCTGCCACCCGGGCTATCCGGCGGATTGAATCGAAGACGGGGCGCCGCGTTCCGATTGTCGCGGTGACGGCGCATGCCATGAAAGGCGACCGGGAACGCTATCTGGCGAGGGGGATGGACGCTTACCTTTCCAAACCGTTTACTGGAGAACAAATCGTAGGGATCGTCGAGAGCTTCGGAGTCCGGCATGCGGGCGGGGTGCCGACAGGCGGACCCGCGGCAGCTCAATCCGCCGTCGTCGTGGCTTCCAAGGCGGAACTCATGAGCGAATTCGGCGACGCCTCGTTGGTGACAACGCTGGTCGATTTATTCCTCGACCAGGCGCCGAAACTCGTTGCGGACATCGAAAAGGCGCTCGCTGCTAACGATGCGGTCGCCTTGGAGCGTTCGGCACATACCCTCAAGGGATCTGTCGGTAATTTTAGGGCAAAGAATGCATGGCAACTTGCCCAGTCGATCGAGTATGCTGGGCGCAGCGGAGATACAAGCGCCGTGTCCGACATCTTCACTGAACTCACTGAAGAACTGGCCCGGGTGAAAACCGCACTGGAGTCGTATCGATGAGAATATTAATCGCAGAAGATGATGCGGCGAGCCGGGCGATTCTCGAATCGTTCGTGATACAATGGGGGCATGAACCGGTTTCCTTTCCCGACGGAAGCACCGCCATGATGGCACTCCGGATGAAAGATGCGCCACCCGTGGCGATTCTCGATTGGGTGATGCCGGGGCTGGACGGCATTGAGATTTGCCGACGCCTGCGGGCCGTGCAGAAATCCACTTACCTGATCCTGGTGACCTCCCGCAACGACCGCGAGAGCCTGATGCAAGGGCTGGAAGCCGGCGCCAACGATTACGTCACCAAACCATTTCATAAAGACGAACTCCGCGTAAGGCTTCAAGCCGGAGTGCGATTCGCGCAGCTTCAGGCGGCCCTGAATCAGCGCGTTCAGGAACTCGAAAACGCTTTGGCTGAAATCAAGAATCTCAAAGGCAAACTGGACATGCCGATCTAACGGCTCGGCATAGGTTGACAGCGGACGCGAATTGGCCAAAAGTGCGCCGATGCCACTGCACAACCCAAACGTCATTGATTTTCTGGCCCTTGATCCCACCACCGGCGAGGTCGTCCTCGGCATCACCGAGGCGCGCCCTTGGGATGGAACCGACCGGCGAGCCTATGAGCTCCAGGAAAAGGTAAACACCTACCTGGGATTCGTTCTCGGTGGCGAAATGCTGGAGAAAGTCCCGCAAATCCAAGGCAAGGCGCTTCGGATGCAACTCGATTGCAAAGAGGAGCCGGATTCCAAAATGGAGCAGGTGATCTCGATGATCAATAAGCACATCGATCCGCACGGGATCAAATTTGCCGTCAACGTCGTGCCGGATTTGGATGAAGCGGAGGGCTGCTGCGGTGGAGGCGAGGGTGGAGGCTGCTGTGGTGGTCACGACCATCATTCGCACGGCGAGGAAGGTGGCTGCTGCGGTGGCCACGACCATCGCCACGACGAGGAAGACGGCTGTTGTGGTGGCCAAGGCGGTGGCGGGTGCGGCTGTTCTTAAGTTACATCCGTCCCATCACGCGTTTTGAAATGCGGTTTTCAGCGCCAACGGCGCGCCCCATACCAGCCTGGGGCATCGCCCCAGGAATTTGCATTTGAAAAAATTAAGGGCTGAAGGCCCGAACCATTCCGGGAAGATGGGGCGGGCTTTCAGCCCTGATAGCGTTATTTTTGGATTCCCTGGGGCTTCGCAAAGCCTCCGCCCCAGGCTGGTATGGGACGGACCTTTGGTCCTAAGCAAAAACGACGGGTCCGCTACAGGCGCGCCGCCGCATTGATAGCTGCCAGTTCCTCGTCCGAGAACCGCAAATTATTCAAGGACCTGACATTCTGCTCAAGTTGCGGCACCGAACTGGCCCCGATCAGCGCGGTGGTCACCACTGGATCGCGCAAGGTCCACGCAAGCGCCATCTCAGCCAGCGGTTGTCCACGTTTTTGCGCAATCGCGTGCAGGGCGCGAACTTTGCCTAAATTCTCCTTCACCCGATCCAAGGTCAGGAACCCGCCACGCGCGACCCGGGAATCCGCTGGAACTGATTCGAGATAGCGATCGGTAAGCTGCCCCTGGGCGAGCGGTGAAAAGGCGATGCACCCGACCCCTTCCTTTGCGAGGACATCCGTCAGGCCTTCTTCCTCGATCCAGCGGTTTAAAATACTGTAGGAAGGTTGATGGATCAGGCACGGCGTCTTTAGTTCCCGGAGAAGGGCAATGGCCCGCTTCGCCTGTTCGGGACGATAGTTGGAGATCCCGGCGTACAGCGCGCGCCCGGACCGAACGGCGTGATCGAGGGCGGCCATTGTTTCTTCCAGCGGCGTCTCCGGGTCGGGCCGGTGACTATAGAAGATATCCACATAGTCGAGCCCCAGGCGCTTCAAGCTCTGGTCGAGGCTGCCGAGAAGCGACTTGCGTGAACCCCATTCGCCGTAAGGGCCGTCCCACATCCGGTATCCCGCTTTGCTGGAAATGATCAGTTCGTCTCGGTACGCTCCCAAATCTTCGCGCAGCATGCGGCCGAAATTGCGCTCGGCGGAACCGGGAGGCGGCCCGTAGTTGTTCGCCAGGTCAAAGTGCGTGATGCCAAGGTCGAACGCGCGCAACGCGATCGAGCGGGATTTGGCATAGCAGTCCACGTCGCCAAAATTATGCCAGAGCCCCAGCGAAATCCGGGGCAGCATCAGACCGCTATTCCCGCAGCGGGCGTATTACATCGTTTCGTAGCGGGAGGAGGACGCTTCGTAAGGCATAGGGAAAAAGTTGCAGCCTCCAGTTAGCGGGTTCCCAAGTAGGAAGCAAGGCTTCCGGGAGATGGCGGTCATTTCGCGGGGTTTACGCGAACAGGCCTTAGGAAGGGAGTTTACCAATGCGGTATTTCAGGAGGAAATCGATTCGCACGTTTTTTTGGCTGTTGATTTTTGGGATCGTTGGCGCGGTTTCAAGTGCTCATGCCCAGGGACTCACTTTCTTCAGATTGGGATGGACCTATGCCATCGCGTTTCCGAACAATGTTCAGACAGGAGTCGATAGCGGGCTTGTCCCCGGGGTGGGGCTCTATCGGGTCTCGTCCTTTGCCGGAGAACAGTGGTATCTGCTCCAACGCATCGAGCGGAAGCCGAACGGATGGGGACTGGTTCCGGGAGCCCCATCCGTCTGGGTAAACCTAAACTACGCCCTTTCGGTTCAGGAAGTTCGGTAGGCCAAAAAGATGGCTTATTATGGCCGGTGGTGCAGGGTGGGATCGACACACCATGCCATCCGATTCGCGGCAGCGTTTTGTAGTGCTGTGGTCCTCCCTTACCTTTACCCACAATCTCTGAAGCGACGGAGGCGTTGATAGTTTTTGACAGGATTAACATGATTTTGAGGATTATCAGGATTTTGCCTCAAAGCATGCGAAGTCGGTTAACATCCGAAATCTTAATCCCGTAAATCATGCCAATCTTGTCAATCCTGTCTAAAAAGACCAAAGGCTCCGATGCACTTACGCGATTCGGTAATTCAGCCTTGTAGGTAACGGAAAGGGTCCTCCACAGCTTTGGGAGAAGACTTTGATTTCATCTCCAGTCGCTAACCAAAGAGCAACCGTGTCAATCTTGTGAATCCTGTCTCTGCCCTAAACCGGCAAAGCCGCCGATCAGCTTTCCTAGATTCTCCAGTCCCGGAATTCGGGCGACCACTTCTTTCAGGGAAGCCAAAGCCGCGGGGATGTGCTCCAGGAAATGAGCGCGTTCCTTGACGAGCCCGAGGAATCCGTAGGCGCCCAACGCCTGCATCAAACGCTGCATCGCGCAGAGATCGTAGATTTCCCGGAAATCGGCGGGCACGGAAAACCCGGCTTCCGCGCAGAGCACGATGTAGTCGGCCACAAGCGATTCGCGTTCTTCGGGACTGAGCGTGACGTAAGGATCGTAAAGCAGCGAGGCGAGATCGTACTGGGCGAGGCCCGGTCGCATTCCCTGAAAATCGATGAGGTAAGCGCGCCGGTCCAGTACCATGATGTTCTGGGACTGGAAATCGCGGTGGACCAGAACGCGCGGAATGGCGGCAAGCCTTTCAGCAATGGCGTGGAGTTTCCTTTCATCCGATCCTTGTTCGATGCGGGCTGGTTCAACACCGAAATAGCGCCCGGCGCAGTTTTCAAAAAAGTAGCCTTGCTCCCAGCGGTAAAGCTCCGCGTCGAAGCCGTTCTGAAATTTCGGATGAGGGCTCGCGAGCTCCCCGTTTTCCAAGGCCAGATGCCCTCGCGTGTGCAGCCGCAGGACCTGTTCCAGCGCATCTCGGTAAAGCGCTTGGCGGACCGGCCACGGGTGGTTGCGATAATGCCAGAGGTCGATTGCCCCCAAATCTTCCATCCAGATCAGCCCGGCCTCGGTGTCGTGGTGGTAAATCGAAGGGACGCGGACTTCGAGGCTTTCCAGAAAGGCGTCGATTTCGCAGTAATGCCGGTTTTCCTCCCGCTGATCCCCGTATTTGACCAAAATCAGCGAACCTTCCCCGCGCATGTCGATGCGGTAGTATTTTCGATCGGAGCCCCCTTTCTCCAGCGGTTCGATTCGAATGCTTTCCCTGAGGAAATGCGGAAAGCGGGAGGCGGTTTCGTCGAGGATCGTGTCGGAAAGAGCGTCGGGGAACATGGCGGGGGATGGGATGGAAGTTTAGAAGTCTCTGTCAACATGGTCGCCGGCGACGCACTGGAGGTCGGTAACGACGCAGTTTTTGAGCACCGTCTTTTTAGCGATTTTTGTGCCGTTCCAAAGAATAGAATCTTTTATTTGCGCCTCGGGGCCGATTTCCGCGTTGGGACCTACATAGCTGGCCCCGGTGATCGTTGCGGAGGGATCGATGTGCGCGCTGGGATCGATCCAGACGGTGCCAGACGCAGCCTTGCGCAAGTGCCGGTGAACCTCCAGGTATTGCTCGCGAGTGCCCAAGTCCCACCAGTGCCCCTCATCCAGGACGATTCCGCCAAGCCCGGCGCCTTCCTCGATCATTTTTAGAAAGGCAGGAATGACCGATGCCTTCTCAAGCGTGAGTCTTCGAAAGAACGTCGGATTGACAATATAGATGCCCGTAAACAAGCGTGTGCCGATCGCCCGCCCGAGACGGTTCCCGATATCCAGAACGCGTCCGGTTCCGTCACCCCCCGCGTCGAGTGCGATTTGGAGCGGGCCGCCCTGGCTGCGGAGGACAAGCGTGACCTCGTTGCCCGAAGCCAAATGCCAGGCGAGAGCCGGTTCCAGCGGCAGGGTGGCCAGGATGTCCCCGTTGTAAACAATGAACGGTTCGGCTCCGAGCAGGTCCTCCACATTCTTGATTCCGCCGCCGGTTTCCAGCAGGACCGGTTCATGCCGGAAGGTGAGGGGAACCTCGCGGTAGGTGCCGCCGGGAAACGCGTCGCCGTAGGCTGCCGCCAAATGATGGGTGTTGATGACGATCTGCCGAATGCCTGAATCGATGAGGTGATCGAACGCGGAGGCAATCAACGGTCTTCCCGCAACCGGGATCAGCGGTTTGGGGCGCACTTCGGTGAGCCGCTTCAAGTGCGTGCCGACCCCTGCGCCCAGAACGACGGCGCGGG
>JBAXSN010000052.1:0-20042 GCA_037130675.1 Verrucomicrobiota bacterium | reverse complement strand
ACTATTTTCATGCCGCGTGGAGCCCACGTTGCGGGGCATCGATATCTGTCAAAAAAAGCCAACCCCTCACTTCGTGTCAAAGATTTGCTAGGCTCATCCTGGCTTGCCTGATTAATTTTCGGTTCACACTCGTCACATGCTTTTCGACGCCGCTCTCAGTCCTGCTGAAATCGACCTGATCCCCAGCCAAAACCTTCCGGGTACAGTCTGTGTCGTCTTTGACGTGCTCCGGGCCACCTCATCCATCATTACCGGCTTGGCACATGGAACCCAGGAAGTCCGGCCCGTGCTGAGCATCGAAGAAGCGTTGGCGGCCCGTGCGGAGTGGCCCGATGCCATCCTCGGCGGAGAACGCCACGGAGACCGCATCGAAGGCTTCGACCTTGGCAACTCCCCATTGGAGTACTGCCGTCCTGGCCTGCGCCGGATTATCACCACAACCACGAATGGCACGGTCGCTCTCCGGGCGTGCGCGTCGGCGCAAGGAGTCCTCCAGGTGCTCGCAGGGGCGTTGCTCAACATGAAAGCGCTGGAAGAATATATTCGTGAGGCCTCGCCCGAGAGGGTGCTGCTCGTCTGTGCGGGGACCTTCCGGGACTTAGGGCTTGAAGACGTGATCGCCGCCGGAATGCTCGCCGCCGCCTTCCCGAATGCCGAAATGACCGATGCCGCGCAGGTCGCCCTCGCCGCCTACACCCGGCATTCTGCCGACCTGCTCGCGGGGCTAAAGCATGCCACCAACGGCCGGGTGCTCTATCAGCGCGGTCGTGCCGCCGACGTCGAGTGGTGCGCTCAAGTCTCCTGCTTTAATCTCGTCGGCGTGATGGATGACGGAGTCATCCGGGTCGCGGAGTGATCGTGGGTTGGCAAATGCGAGTTGCCGGAAGTCGCCGATGGGGGTAGCTTCGACTCAATGACCGCGATTCAAAAGAAAATCGTCATCGACGAGCACGGGGAACCGCTGGAAGTTATCATTCCATGGGCGCAGTTTTGCGAATTAAGCGAACTGCTCGGCCTCGACCTTGACAAGGAAGCCATTGACGACCTGCGCGCCGCCAAGCATGACTGGGAAAGCGGCAACCGCGATGCCTTTGTGCCACTTTCAGAGCTTTAGCTTAGAGCGATGCCCAAGCTAGTCGTCCATAAGCGTGCTGCGCGTTATCTCCGGAATCTGGACGCGCGGATCAGGGCTCAGCTTGTTGCGAAGCTGGAAGAACTCGCCCGCGATCCGGATCAAATGCCGGGCGTTAAGCCGATGTCTGGCGATTGGGCTGGCTATTTCAGGCTCCGGCACGGTGATCTGCGAGTGATCTATCTGTACGACCGCTTAGAAAACGCCATTCTCATCGCACATGTCGGTCCCCGCGGTGACGTTTACAAGTAGGAAGTCTCACTGAGCGGGGTATCCCGCTTCTACGCCAGCTCCAGCTCGCGTTCCGGAAGCTGCGCTTCGTCGGCTTCCTGCTGCGCGGAATTTTCGGAGCGGTTCTTGGCGACGAGCATGTAGATCGCGGGCACGACAAAGAGCGTGAAGAGCGTCCCGATGATCATGCCGGTCACCAGTACGATCCCGATGCTGTTGCGGCAGCCGGCTCCGGGGCCCTTGGCCAGGACGAGCGGGAAGTGGCCGACGACGGTTGCCGTGGTCGTCATGAGCACGGGGCGCAATCGGGTGCCTGCGGCTTGAATGATGGCCTGGAGTTTGTCGAGGCCCTGCTCTTGAAGGGTGTTGGCAAACTCGACAATCAAGATGCCGTTTTTCGAGATGAGGCCCACGAGCGTGATCAGGCCGACCTGGCTGTAGATGTTAAGCGAGGTAAACCCGATAAACGTGAACAGCAGCGAACCGGAAAGTGCGAGCGGCACCGATCCGGCCAGGATGATAAACGGATCGCGGAAGCTCTCGAACTGAGCCGCGAGCACCAGGAAAATCAGGACGAAAGAGAGCAGCAGTGTGAAGGTGAGTTTGTCGCCTTCCAAGCGAAGCTGGCGGGCCTGCCCGGCGTAATCGATCGTGTAGCCTTTGGGCAGGATTTTCGCGCCCTCGGCCTCGATGAGCTTGAGCGCCTGATCCAATGGTACGCCTGGTTTCAGAACTCCCTGGATGCGCGCCGAGTTGAGCTGCTGGAACCTATTGAGCGTGCGGGGTTCGGTGGTCTGCTTGATGTCGGCAAAGGTGGAAAGCTGGACTAGCTTTCCGTTGGGGCCGCTGACGTAGAAATCCTTGAGTTGATCGACGGTAAGTCGTTCGCTCCGTTTGATCTGCGGGATGACTTTGTAGCTGCGCCCCAGGATGCTGAAGCGGTTGACGTAGTTGCCGCCCAGGAAGGTGCCGAGATCCGCGCCGACTTGTTGCAGGTTCAGCCCGAGCGAGGCGACTTTGTCGCGGTCGAACACCACTTCGGCTTGAGGCTGATCATACTTCAAATCCGTGTCGGCGAAAAAGAAGAGTCCGCTTTCCACCGCTTTGGCGACGAGTTGATTGGCAAACGCCAGCAGTTGCTTTGGCTCTGCCGTCGAGGCGATGACCATCTCAAATGGCATGTTGCTGCCGCCGGGCAGCGGGTCGGGAGTCATGGCAAGCAGGCGCACCCCCGGAAGGCCGGCGGCCTTGGCGCTGACTTCGCGCTCCATCATTTGGGTGGTGCGCTTGCGCTGGCTCCAGGGCTTGGCCACCAGGCCTGCAAATCCGGAAGTCGGCATGGTGATTTGAAAGACGTGATCGGTTTCCGGGAAGGATTTGAAAATATCGCCGGCGTGCGATGCGAACAGATTAGTCTGGTCGATGGTCGAGTTGGGCGAGGCTTGGACAATGCCGAAAATAATCCCTTGATCTTCCTTCGGCGCGAGTTCACGGGCCGAAGAGCCGTAGAACCAGAAGATGGCCGAAATGACTAGCAACGCCATGGTGATGGTGACTGGCCGCCACTTCAACGAGTTGCTCAGGGTGCGCATGTAGCGGTCCCGCAAGCCGTCAAAACGATGATTGATCCAGGCCGCATAGCCGTGCTCCGATTCACCCGCGCGCAGAAGCTTCGAACACATCATGGGCGAGAGCGTGATGGCCACCACCCCCGAGACGGTAACCGCGCCGGCGAGCGTGAACGCGAACTCGCGGAACAACGCGCCGGTGAGCCCGCCCTGGATGCCGATGGGCGCATACACCGCCGCCAGCGAGATCGTCATGGCAATGAGCGGCCCGAGGAGTTCTCGCGCCCCTTTGATGGCGGCTTGGAACGGTTTGAGTCCTTCCTGCAAATGGCGCTCGACGTTTTCGACCACCACGATGGCGTCGTCCACTACAAGGCCAACCGAGAGCACAATCGCGAGCAGCGTCAGCAGATTGATCGTAAACCCGAACAGCAGCATGAGGAACGCGGCCCCGATCAATGAAATGGGAATGGAAATGACCGGAATCAAGGCCGAGCGGAATGTGCCAAGGAACAGGTAAATGATGACGATCACGAGCAGCAGCGTTTCGGCCAGCGTCTTCCAGACCTCGTGGATGGCGTCCTGAATGTATTCGGTCGCGTCGTGCGGGATGCTCACCTGCATACCGGCGGGAAGCTGTTTTTCGATTTCCGGAAGTTCCGCGCGGACGGCTTTGATGACGTCCAGCGAGTTGGCGGTCGGCAGCACCCAGATGCCCATGAAGGTGGCCTTCTTGCCGTCGAACCGGACATCCGCATCGTAACTTTCAGCGCCGAGGGTGACTTCGGCGATGTCTTTGAGCCGCACGATCGCTCCGTTCTGCTGCCGGATGACCAGTTGGCTGAATTCTTCAGGCGTCTTCAGGTCGGTGTTGGCCACCATGTTGATGGAAATCATCGAGCCTTTGGTGGCGCCCAGGGCAGAGAGGTAATTGTTCGCCGCCAGCGCAGCTCGCGCTTCCGTAGGCGAGATGTTGAGCGCGGCCATGCGGTCCGGCTTGAGCCAAATGCGCATGGCGAAGGTGCGCGCTCCGAGAATGTCTGCCCGTTGCACGCCGCTCACCGCGGTCAGCTTCGGCTGGACCACCCGCGTCAGGTAATCGGTGATCTGGTTGGAATCGAGATCCTTGGAGGAAAACGCCAGGTAAACCGAGGCAAACCGGTCGTCGGCGGTCTGGAGTTCAATGATCGGCGCTTCGGCTTCCGGAGGCAGATCGTTCCGCACCTGCGCCACCTTGGCTTGGATCTGGGTGAGCGCCGCGTTGGTGTCGTAGTTGAGCTTGAGGTGGACGAGGATGGTGCTGACGCTTTGGGCGCTTTGGGACTCGATGTAGTCGATCCCGTCGGCGCTTGCCATGACTCGCTCAAGCGGCGTGGTGATGTAGCCGCGGACGAGATCGGCATTCGCCCCGATGTACGCGGTTTTGACGGAGACCACGGCGATGTCGCTGCGCGGGTACTGCCGCACATTCAGCACGCGGGCCGATTGAATGCCCGCCAGCAAAATGAGCAGGCTGATGACGCTCGCGACAACCGGGCGCTTGATGAACAGATCGGTAAGTATCATTGGAGGCGAAAAGAAAGACTGCGGATGAGTAACGGGAAATCCGTCGATCCAATCCTACGTGTCCGGCGGATTCGGATTTTGTTCGTTGGCAGGCAGCACGCTGTTATCGACGTTCACCGGTTGCGGTGGAGGCTGGGGCTTGCTGATCTCCACCGGTTCGTTGCTGCGCAACTTGAAGACCCCCGAGGTGATGATTTCGTCGCCGTCATGCAATCCCGTGAGAATCGAAACCTGGTCGCCCCGGGTTGGGCCCAGTTTCACGAATTGTTGAATGGCCTGCTTCTCCGGCTTGCCCTCTTTGTTGGTGCCGCTTTTCACGATGAAAACGGAGTCGCCGTACGGAGCGTAGTTAATGGACGAAGCCGGGATCGCGAGCACGCCCGGTTGTTGGGGCAGCAGCACTTCCACACTGACGAACATGCCGGGGCGCAGTTTGTTTTCCGGGTTTCCAACGGTGGCTTCGATCTGAACGTTGCGGGTCGTCTCGTCCACGCGGGAGTCGATGGCGGTGATCTCTCCTTCGAACTCTTTTTCGGAGACGCCGACAGCCGTTAGCCGAATTTTTTTGTTCAGCGCGATCTTGTCCAAGTGTTGCTGCGGAACGGAAAACTCCACATAGATCGGGTCCGACGACTCAAGCGAAACGATCGGCACGCCGGCGTTCAGATATTGCCCGACGTTGATCTGGCGAATGCCCAGGATTCCGTCGAAGGGAGCAGTGATCGTCTTGCGTGCAATCAATGCCCTGGCTTCCTCGACAGCGGCGTCCCCTTGGCGGGCTTCGGCTGCCGCCGCGTCGAATTCCGCCTGGGATGCCGCCTTCTTCTCCAGAAGATCCTGTTTGCGGGCGAGGCTTATCTTTGCCAGATCGCGGCGGGCTTCGGCGGAGCGAAGCTGGGCCGTTTCCTGCTTGGTATCGAGCTTCACCAGCAACTCGCCTTTTTTAACCGGTTTACCCGATTCAAACGCGATTTCCGCAACGATTCCGGCGAGATCGGTGCTGACTTGAACGCCGTGGATCGCCCTGAGCGATCCCACGGAGCTCAGGAGCGGTTGCCAGGATTGTGCTTTGGTGACAACTGTCGTCACGGCAGCAGGCGGCGGCGCCATCTGGGCAAAGATCTTCGTCATCATGCTGTGTTTGAAGTTGTCCCAGAACATGAGTCCAGCAGCGATCAATTCGATGATCCCCACCATGATGAGCATTCGTTTCCACATAAGTATTGGTCAGTTTTTGGTCAAATTGGGTTCCGGGGCGGCGGGCGTGAGCCCTTCTTGAAGTTTCTGGAGCAAGCGTACCAGTTCCTGGCGTTCCGCTTGGTCCAGCGGCTTCATGATCGATGAGACGCACTGAAAATGGTCCGGGAGCATCGATTCCAAGGTGGCGTGCCCGTGTTCAGTCAGGCGCACATGGATCGTGCGCCGGTCATGGGAGTCCGGTTCCCGGATCACCATCCCGTCTTTTTCAAGGGTGTCGATCAGCCCGGTCATGGTCGCTCGGGTGACTCCGGATTCCTCGGCGAGCGAGGCCGGGGTGGAGGATTTCACCCAGGATCGATTCAAGAGCATCATCACCGTGAACCGTCCCTGGCTGATGTTGTGCCGGGTAAGAAACCGGTTTACATCCTCAAACACCATGTCGGCCGTGCGCAAAAGGTGCAGGAAGGTGCCGTTGGCGGTCGGGTCAAGGCTCGGATAGCGCTTCGCCGCCTCAAGCAGGCATTCGTAGCGTGGAAGATCTTTGAGCATTAAAAGCGGCATGGGAGAGGCGATGGAGGTTTGTTAGTTGCCTAATTATCAGGAGGCTTACCGAAGTCAAGCGGGAAGAATGGGACAGATGAGACAGATGAGACAGATGGGACAGATGAGACAGATGGGACAGATGGGACAGATGGGACAAGCATTCCCCTCCCATAATTCCCATGCTTCCCATTACTCCCATTCCTCGCTTGGCCCCGGCCCTTCCTGCTCTATATTGCTCTTCTGCATGAAATTCACGCCGGCCAAAACCCCCATCCAATCGCTCACCCTTGAGGAATTGCAATCGAAGTTCCGCGAGATGGGGCAGCCTGCCTACCGGGCCGGGCAGGTGCTGGAGTGGCTCTATGCAAAGCGCGTGAAGTCGTTTTCCGAGATGACGAACCTTCCCGCCGGCTTGCGCGGCCAACTCGATGCCGAGTTCGGGTTCGACCTGCTGGAGCCAGTCCGCAAGCTCGGCTCGGACGACACCACGCAGAAATTTCTCTTTAAGCTCGCGGACGGCTCCCTGATCGAAGCGGTGCTCATCCCTGCCTCGCCTGCGTTGTACGGGGAGGGGTCTGACCGACGGACGCTCTGCGTTTCTTCCCAAGTCGGCTGCGCCTACGGTTGCAAGTTTTGCGCGAGCGGCTTGGACGGATTCTCGCGAAACCTGCATGCGGGCGAGATCGTGGCCCAGTTCCTGAAAATCGAGGAACTGAGCGGTGAACGCATCAACAACGTCGTGTTCATGGGGATGGGGGAGCCGCTGGCTAACTACGACAACCTCCTGCGCGCCATCACGATTCTGAATTCCCCGTGGGGGATCGGTCTGGGTGCGCGCCACATGACGCTCTCCACCAGCGGCCTGGCTCCGATGATCCGCAAGCTGGCCGATCAACCGCTGCAAGTCCGCCTGGCTATTTCCCTGCACGGCGCGACGGATGCGGTGAGGAATCAAATCATGCCGGTAAACCGCAAATTCCCGCTGGCGGAATTGCTCGACGCCTGCGCCTATTATTGCGAGCGCAAGACCCAGCGGATCACGCTCGAGTTCATCCTGATCGAAGGGATCAACGATTCCCTGGAACAGGCGACTACGCTTGGGAAAATTGCCCGCCGGCTGGATGCGAAAATCAACTGTATTCCCTACAACGCCGTGGAGGGGCTCGCCTGGGTGCGCCCCTCGTTGCGCCGTCAGGACGCTTTCATGAACGCTCTCGAGCGGACCGGCGCCGATGCGACGATTCGCCGGGAAAAAGGCCACGACATCGAGGCCGCTTGCGGCCAGCTTCGGCTTCAGGTGAAGCGCGAGGAATCGGCGTAGGCGCCGCGTTCGAAGCGACACCCGGCACAGGCCTTCAGCGCCAAAGGCGCGGCCGCATATCAGCCTGGGGCAACGCCCCAGGTTTTCAATTCAAAGGAATTCAGGGCTGAAGGCCCGAACCATTGTATAACGCTCAGAATGGCGCGGGCCTTCAGCCCTGAATCGTTCTTCCCGGTTTTTCCTCGGGCGATGCCCCAGGCTGGTATGGGACGAGCCTTTGGCCCTCAAACAATGATGCTAACCGAACAGGATTGGGCGCCTCGCCTGTGTCCGGGGGCGCCCGCGCCAAAGGCGAGACTCCTGTATCACTCTGGTGCCCAATTGCAACCCCTACGCAGGTCCTTTGTAGCGGACTTGTCCTGTCGGATCCGACGTTAAACGCTAAATTTCAGGCGCGGAGTGAAAAAGCTTTTGCGGCTCCATGAGTTGCGCTAATTTTTGAGCGTGTCCCCTGCACTCATCAAAGCCGATGCGCCCGGTGCCGCATCCAGCCTCTAGCTTGGCATGATTCCAGATCGCGCTCGCGGGCTTCAGATGCTTCACTGCCTTCTTCAGACGGTG
The DNA here is from genome assembly GCA_037130675.1 of Verrucomicrobiota bacterium. Taxonomy (GTDB): domain Bacteria; phylum Verrucomicrobiota; class Verrucomicrobiia; order Chthoniobacterales; family Chthoniobacteraceae; genus JBAXSN01. Next base: position 11,920 of record JBAXSN010000052.1, on the reverse strand, counting down.
GCGGCGCTGGCGTTGTTTTGGCTTTGGACGCTGGTTGTTTTTAACGATTTCACCGGATCGGGGCCGGTAAGTTATCGGCCATACCTGGCTTACTCCCTCGTCATTGCCGCAGGCATCCTCTTCGATTTTATGCGGCCGGGCACCGCGCGCTCGGATTTCATCGATCGCGATTATGTGCGGAGTTGTGGCATCAGTGTGCGCCAGACGCTGACTGTTCTCACCCTGCTCCTGCTTTTCCTGGTGGCCGCCAAGGATTTGGCGATTTCCAGAACCTTTCTTTTTACCTACATTCCGTCGCTCTTTTGCCTGCTGATCTACACGAACCGGGTTTTGCCACGGTTCCTGGCTGGCTTTGTCTTCTCCGGCGGTTACCTGCAAAACACCATTCTCGTGGGATCGAGCATGGAGGTGGCTCGATTGAGCGACTGGCTGGATCGCAAGGCGCACTACGGGATCAGGTTGGTGGGCTTGGTCGCTGAAGAGCCGGCAACGGATTCGGCCATTCCTGCCCCTTACTTGGGGGGCTTGGCGGATCTGCAGCAGCACATCGCCCGCGTCAGCGCGACGCAGGTCATTGCCGTGGGGTTGCCGCGCTCCGCGGAAATCATCAATGGGATGGCCGACATCTGCCAGGGACTTGGGGTGCGACTGCTGATAGCCAACGACTTTGAACTGCTGCTGGGTCGGCGGGTCACAATGCTCGAGGAAGATGGAATTACCTTTATGGGGTTCCACAAAGAACCTCTGGAGTCTCCCGTAAACCGGATCCTCAAGCGCGGATTGGACCTGACTGTGGCGGTTCCGGTGGTTTTGATTTTTATCCCCCTTATCGCGCTCCTCGTCTGGCTATTCCACCGCATCCAATCCCCTGGGCCGCTTTTCTTTCGCCAGACCCGAACCGGATTCCAAGGGCAGGACTTCGTAATCTACAAGTTCCGCTCCATGCAAACGGAGAATCCTGATCCGGCTCAACAGGCCAGCGCCGGGGACCCCCGTGTTTTCCCGGCGGGGCGCTGGCTGCGAAAGCTAAGCCTCGACGAGCTCCCGCAGTTCATCAACGTGCTCAAGGGAGAGATGAGCGTCGTCGGGCCCCGTCCGCATCTTCGTGAGCACGACGCGATTTTTCGCAACAAAATGAACGCCTATGGCGTGCGCGGATTCATTAAACCGGGGATCACCGGCCTTGCCCAGGTGCGCGGTTTACGCGGTGAAATAAAGACCGACAGCGATGTCATCGCCCGCGTGGAGAACGATCTCAGTTACCTGGAGAATTGGTCGCTGATTCTGGATATTGCGATTATTGTCCGGACCTCATGGAAGGTCCTAAATCCGCCCAAAATGGCGTATTAGGTTTTTGTCCATTCCGTCCATTCCCGCTACTTCGTCTCACTGATCGTGATCGAGTTCCGCTCTAGAGTCACACCTGTCCTCCGGTGATACTCGGAGATCGCTTTGCGATAGTCGGATTCGGCGCGGATTTCCGCAGCTTCAGCTTCCATGAGTTTCTTCTGGAGTTCCAACACTTCAAAGGGCGTTGCGGCCCCTTCAAGATTCCTGGTCTGGCCGGCCTGTAAACTCTCTTTGGCCAGTCGCAACGCTTCCAGGGTGGAGTCGATCCGTTTGCGAGAGGTGGTGATGCCGCTCGCGGCATTGGCGACCTCCACGATGATTCTTTGTTCCAGTCCGTGAAGGCCAACCAGAGCCTGGGCGTTCAGGAGTTTTGCTTCAGTGAGCCCTCCGCGCGCGGTCCGGTTGCCAATTGGAATCCGCAGCACCACTCCTGCGGCCCAGTTGTTGGGATCGGAACTCGAATCGCCAAAAAAATCATAGCTCGATCCGGCATTATTCCCGGTGACTCCAAGCAGGTTCAAACTTCCAACCAGATCCAACCGTGGGAGGGTTTGGTTACGGGCGGTAATGACGGTGATATGGCGGTTCTTGAGATCCAAGAGCGCTTGCTGATAATCGGGACGTTCACGGAAGGCATCGCGCAACCCCGCTTCCACATCGACGGTCGTGATCGCAGGGGTCGGCGGCGGAACGATGCTAATCGGCTTCGAGAGCAGCGTTTGCGTATCGTCGGTTACCAATTGCTTGAGCAGCCGTTCGTTGTCTTCGATAGCGGACTGGGCCAGAATCACCGCTTCCTCCCGGGCCGCCGCTTCCGCTTGGGCCGTCACGACGTCGAGCTTCGTCTTCACGCCCGCTTCCACCCGGTCGCACTCGTCCTTTACGAACTGAAGCGCCAATTCGCGCGAGCGCCGGGCGGCCTCGTAGTTGCGCTGGGCCGCGTAGAGTTCATTGTAAACATAGACGGTCTGGGTCACCACGTCGATGACCTGCTGGCGAAACGCCCACCCGCTGCCTTGGCGATTGTTGCGGGCGATCCTCAGCGAGGCCAGGTTGACATCCGTGCCGAAGCCCCGGAGCAAAGGCTGGGTGAGCGAAACTCCGGCCCCGGAGTTGTAGCCAGAGTAATCCAAGGCGTTCGTGTTCAGTCCCAGGCTGTAGGAACTTCCGAGCGGAGTCATCCCGCCGACTCCGGCACTAAACGCTCCCGTTTGGCTCTCCGCGTCATTGGCCGTCCGGTTCATCTGTTGAGTGAAACCACCCCGCAGTTCGGGATCGAACGCTCCGAGCTTGGTGGTGGCCCGCGCATCGGCGATTTGCGGATTGAACGCCTCCACCTTGATGGCGAGGTTCTTCTCCATGGCGAGTTGGATCGCCTTTGAAAGCGAGAGCTCAAGCGGAGCGCCCGCTTCCGAGGCGGCGCCAGCCACAAGGAGGGCGGAGAGCGCAAAAGGGATGATTCGGGGAAAATTCATTTCGAGGCGAATCGGCTATACTGGGGAGAAATCGCAGGCGGTCAAGGTTTCAAAAATTTGGCCATTAAGCGCCGAATTCTAGCGCCGCACCGCCCCTCCTTTTTCCTCATGCGACCCTTGTGCCCTAGGGGAAACCCGGTTTTGCACACGCTTGCTTGCGGTTTTTGCCCGATTGAGACATGGTGGATTAATGCAAGTGACGTTGTTGAAGTCGAAAATCCACCGCCCAGCAGTGACTGGCGCCAGTATTGATTACGAGGGGAGCATGACGATCTCGGCCGATTTGGCGGAGAAAGTCGGGATTCGCCCTTACGAGAAAATCCTGGTCAGCAACATGGGAAACGGGGAGCGTTTCGAGACTTACGTCATCTATGGCAAGCCCGGGGCCGGGGTCATTGAACTCAACGGTGCGACGGCGCACCTCGGCAAGATCGGCGATCGTCTGACGATCATGAATTTCGGCCAGTTCACACCGGAAGAAGCTGCCTGCCACAAGCCCCGCGTTATCCTCATGAACGAGCGCAATGAAGTGATCCGCTACGACGGACCGGAGCAGGAAGCCGGGAAGCTTTAGATTCGGAGAGTGAGCCTGGCGTGTAGCCGCCCCGCTCAGTCGGGGCGGCGATGTGGACCTAAACGTCCGGTTTTGCAGCGAAGCGCTCGTCCGACGCCGCACAGCGACGTGGCGCGCTGTAGCCACGGCCCTGTGGGCCGTCGGGAGAGCGCCTCGACCTCAGAGAGGGCGCATGCTGAAATCCTCGTTACGCCCCGACGTCGCACAGCGACGTGGTTACAGGGCGCTTCTACTGTCCCGGAAGCGAAATACCGCGGAGTTTTTTGTAAAGACCGACGGCTGACGAATCGGCCATACCTGAAATGAAATCGGTTATTCGCTGGAGCCGGGTATAGGTATCAAGAGCGGGCACGCGCCCGGGGCCGATGAACGGTTCAGGGACGAGTTGGAGGAGGTTGCGCCAGCGCGGCGGCATTTCGGATCCGCCTTTGGCCCGGCTTTCAACCGCCTCGACGAACAGGTCGAGCAATCCGGAGATTACTTCGAACCCGGCAGCCTCGATCTCCAGCCCGCGTGGACTGCAATAGAGGCTCTGCTGCGAACGCCGGACAATTTTGTTGAGCGCCTCGGCTGCCTCGGTGCAGGCGATCAGCGATTGCTCGAATTCACCAGCCAGGATGGCTCCTTCGTTTTTCAGAAACACATTGGAAACTTGCTCCAGCGTCCGGCCGATCGCCACCGCCCGCAAAAACTCGATCCGCTCTTCGGTGCCTTGCATTTTCTCAGCCCGGGCGACGGTGGCCGGTTTGTCGATCACTTGGGCGAACGCGTCGCGCGCTTCCTCGTAACTGATGAGTTTGAGCCTGACGCCATCCTCGAAATCGACCAGCCGATAGCAAATGTCGTCGGCGGCCTCGACGATGAATGCCAGCGGGTGGCGGCACCACGCGGAATTCCCGGACCCGGGCCGGCTGCGCGATATCAATCCAGTCTGCTCAGCGGCTTCATCGAACAGCGGGGCTTCCGAGTGGAAGTAAGAGAATTTCTTTGTGCTCGCCCGCTTGTCACCCGGTTCGCGCAGGCCGGATTCCAACGGATACTTTGCGAATGCCGCCAAAGTGGCACAGGTGAGTTGCAGGCCGCCCTGATTATCCGGCATCTGGAGCCGGGTAAGAATTCGGAAGCCCTGGGCATTGCCCTCGAAGCGCTCGAAATCCGCATAACCACCGGGCGAAAGTTGGGAATGCAACGAGCGGGCCACGGGCGAAGTTAAAAACCAGTGGCGAATCGCATCCTCGCCGGAGTGGCCGAAAGGAGGATTGCCAATGTCATGGGCCAGGCAGGCTGCGGCAACCACGGCGCCGATATCCGAGGAATGGACCCCGGCCAAAGCGTGTTTCTTGACGATCTCCGCACCGATCATCGTCCCGAGCGAACGGCCCACGCAAGACGCCTCCAGACTATGAGTGAGCCGGGTGCGGACATAATCGCTCTCGGCCAGCGGGAACACCTGAGTCTTGTCCTGCAACCGGCGGAAAGCCGAGGAAAAGACAATGCGGTCGTAGTCCCTCAAAAATGGAGAACGCTGGGCGTTATCTTCGGCCTGTTCACGCTTTCCGAGGCGGGCCGGAGAGAGCAGTTTATGCCATTGCATCATCGGCTCACTATGAACCGGCGTAGCCAAACTAGAAAGTCCTAAAGCGGCCCAGCTAACGCAATGGTGGGCCGTCCTGTTTCTCGTAGAGGCCGTCAGCGGCTCCAGGAAAGTGTTTGTGCCACGAGCATAGATTGATGGGTAGGGCGAACTTTAACTCCGGGTTTATCGACGGAAACAGTCAGCCTGTTCTTCCTTTGGGTCGCTGAAACTTCTGTTTGCAAACGGTCGCCAGCCGCACTTGAATCCCCTTTGTGCCCGATAACTTCGTAAAAAGTACCCTCGAAACCCCTGACACGCCTTTCGATATCTCGCTGCGCCCCCCCATGTTCAGCGAATTCGCCGGGCAGGACAAAGTGTGCGACCGGCTGGAAGTCATGGTGCAGGCGGCCCAGCAGCGCGGCGACGTGCTCGACCACATCCTGCTCAGCGGCCCGCCCGGACTTGGAAAGACCACGCTCGCCTACATCCTCGCGAATTCGATGGGGGTGAACATCAAGAGCACCAGCGGCCCGATGATCGAGAAAGCAGGGGATTTGGCCGGCCTCCTCACCACCCTTGAGCGAGGGGATGTGCTGTTCATCGACGAAATCCACCGGCTCCAGCCCGCGATCGAGGAATACCTCTATCCCGCCATGGAAGATTTCAAGTTGGACATCATCATCGACCAGGGCCCCAACGCCCGCAGTGTCCGGTTGAATCTGCCGAAGTTTACGCTGATCGGAGCCACCACCCGTTCGGGGATGATCTCCGCGCCGCTCCGCTCCCGGTTCGGAATGACCTGTCGGCTCGACTACTATGTCGCGGAGGAGTTGCAGAAAATCATCCTGCGCAGCGCCCGGATCATCAATGTGGAGATCGATGCCCCCGGCGCTCTTGAGATCGCCGCCCGTTCCCGGGGAACGCCGCGCATTGCCAACAATCTGCTGCGCTGGGTTCGCGACTTCGCGCAGGTCCGTGCGAATTCCATTGTGGACCGCGATATCGCGGATCGGGCGCTCACGATGCTCGAAATCGACGCGGACGGCTTCGACGAAATGGACAAGCGGATTCTCGAAACGATGATCCACAAGTTTGGAGGGGGGCCGGTGGGGCTCAACTCGCTGGCGGTGGCGATCGGCGAGGAATCAGCGACCCTGGAAGAAGTCAACGAGCCTTACCTCATCATGCAGGGCTACCTCAAGCGAACGCCGCAAGGGAGGGTCGCGCTCCCACCGGCTTACAAAAAGCTGGGCGTGCCGCCGCCGAACAGGGCAGGGGAGCTGTTTTAGGTAGCGTTTACTCCAGCGACTTATAGTGAAGGCTCACCGTACGGTACACCTGCGACGGGCTTTCCGCGCAAAAATAGATGACCTGAATGGCACTGTTGTTTTGGTTCCATTCATAACCCACCAGCGTTTGAACCACATTGCCTTCCGGTGACTTCGAGCGTGCGACGAGTTTTCCCTGCCCATAGCGAGCCTCCACTTTAAGCCGGAGTTGACCCAGGAAGCTGTTATAGTCGGAGTCGATCCAATCGGGGTTCTGATACTGCAGTTCCACTTCCACCAGTCCACTGTTGCGGAAGTAAAACACTGTGCGGCGGAGGTTGGTTTGGATAAGCCCTTCCACGGTCCACATGTCGCGTCCGCCCACCACCCGTTTCTCGACGATCTTTGCCTTTGCCCCGGCAAGCCGTTGTTGAAGCCGCTCTTCCTGCTCGCCCCATTCCAGGCCGAACGGCGGGCGAATATCTTCCGCCCGAGCCCCTCGCGGCATGGCAAGGCACCCGATGAGCAGTAGAAGTATCGGAAATACGCGGAACATTTGAACCTGTTCCGCTACATGCCAGAGCAATCGTTGTCAACCGGCGTCTTAGGAAGCCAGGGAGACGCGGAGCCCTGTAGCCGCCCCGCTCAGTCGGGGCGGCGATGCCAATGGGAAACATGGGAGGCATGGGAGTTATGGGATCAGTCCCATAATTCCCATGCTTCCCATAACTCCCAGTTCCCTGGCTTCCGGAGACAGAGCGCTGCTGCTGCCCCCGTCCATTATCACTGCGACCGTCGAAACCCATGGGATATGCGTGCGATATGGAAAGGCGCCATTTCGTTTGGGCTGGTCAACATCCCCATTGCCCTCTATCCCGCCACCCGGCGCGAGGAGATCAGCTTCAAGATGCTGCGCGCTTCCGATCTGAGCCCGATCAACTACAAACGCGTCGCGGAGAACGATGGAAAAGAGGTGCCCTGGGAGGAGATCGTTAAGGGATACGAATACGAGAAGGGGCAGTTCGTCGTGCTCAAGGAAGAAGACTTCTCCCGAGTGGACATCGAGGCGACGAAAACCATCGAGATCACCGACTTTGTCCCGGTGGAGGAGGTAAACCCGGTCTTTTTTAGCAAGCCGTATTACATGGAACCGCAGAAAGGGGGTGACAAGGCGTACGCCCTTTTGCGGAATGCGTTGGCGGAGACGGGGAAAATCGGGATTGCGAAGGTGGTGATCAAGACGCGTGAATACCTGGCGGCGGTCAAGCCGGAGGGGCCGGGGTTGGTGCTCGAACTCATGCACTTCGCCGAGGAACTCGTGGACATGTCACAGCTAAAGATTCCGGAGGCGAAGGAGATCAGCAAAAGAGAGATGGACATGGCCAAGGCTTTGATCGAAGGGATGACCAGCGAGTGGGACCCGCACAAATACAAAGACGATTATCGCGAGGCCCTTGAAAAGCTGATCCAGGAAAAGGTCGAACACGGCGGCGAACTTCCCGGCAAACCGAAGGCCGCCAGCAAACGCGGTCCGGTCATCGATCTCGTATCCGTTTTGCAGGAGAGCCTGGCGAAGACTGAAGCCGCCCGGAAGAAGACACCAGCAAAAGAGACTCAGCCCGGAAAGGGGAAGAAGAAAGTGGCGTGAACTCAGAGTCGAAGAGTTCCTCGTGCTGGCGGGGCGCCGGGAAAATCCGCAAAGCGAAGCAGGGCTGAAGGCCCGCGCTATTCCGGGCGCGATGCGACGATCCGGGCCCTCAGCCCTGGGGTTTCCAAATCGAAAACCTCGAGCGATGTCCCAGGCTGTTACGAGGCCGCGCCGTTGGCGCTGAAAGTGATCACACGGGCTTTGCCGTTTCCTCTTCGATTTTCCGGCGCAGTTCGGCGCTGGAATCGAGTGTCTCGGCCAGCAAGTTCTTCACCGTCGGCTGGGCTTTGACCTTCAAATAAATCTGGTAAGCGAACAGCCGGGGGGCGATCCGGATCAGCGCTGTGTTGAAGTGCAAGAGCGCCCGGCTAAACCAATGATCGCCCAACGCCTTCGGAAATGGGGCGGGGATGCCGCCAATTTCGAGAATTTTGTAACCGGCCTGGTGCATCAGCGCGCGCAGGCTCTTGAAAGTGAAAAGGCGCGTGTGGGTCAGGTCCAAAATGCCGCGGCGGCTGTAATTGAACCGGCCCAGAAGCAGCATGAGCCGGGTAACGACGAAGGCAACGTTTGGAGTGGTGAGCACGATTTCCGGGCGCGCATGGGTGGTTGCCGCGCGGAGTTCTTCCACGAACCGCTCCGGCTCGCGAAGGTGCTCGATTACATCTAGCAGAAAGATCTGATCGAACTGGGAGGTATCGGCAGGGACATCTTCCCCGTCCATAGTCACCGCGCAGACCCGCTTTTCGGCGAGCGCATCCGCCAGGTTCGCGGCGCCCCACAGCAGCACGCGGCCGCCGGGCCGGGCCAGCTCCAAAGCGAGCGTATCGGAGGAGGGGTAGCCGAGTTTGGGCGCATCGACAGCGGCGTTGGGAAGATCCAGTGCGGCTTCGGACCCGTGAGTCACGTCGAACCGGCGATCGTAGAAAATCCCAAGCTGGTGGACCCGGCACCCGAGCATGGTTTTCATGACATCCCAGGCGTATTTGAGTCCGTTTACGTGGCAGATTTCATCCCCATAGAAGGTGGGGATCGGCAGTTCGCGGATGGTCAGCCCCGCCAGCACCAGTTGGACAATGATCTCGGTATCGAAATGGAAATCGTTCGAGTTCCGCTCAAAAGGGATGCGGCTCAACGCCTCGACCGAGTAGAGGCGGTAGCCGGAGTGGAACTCGGAGAGCTGGCTTCCAAGCAGCCAATTTTGGAAGCGCGTCAGCACCTGGTTGCCGACCCACTTGTAAAGCGGCATTCCGCCCTTAAGGGCGTCCCCCTTGCGGATCATGCGGGACCCAAACACCGCGGCGGCCTCGCCCTTGATCAACGGCCCGAGCAGGTCCGGCAATTTTTCCGGGGCATACTGGCCGTCGCCATGGACGAGCGCCACGATATCGAAACCGTGATCGATGGCGTAGCGGTAGCCGAGCTTCTGGTTGCCGCCGTAGCCCTGATTTTCCGGCGTCCGCAGCATGGTGACGTTGAGTCCTTCGTGAGGCGATTGCAATCCGGTCTGGAAGGTTTTGTCCCGTGAAAAGTCGTCGATGACCAGCACCTCCATGCCCGGCTGGTGGAGTTCGGCGGGAATCCGGTTCAGGACGCTCGAAATGGTCTTTTCCGCGTTGTAGGCGACGACAAAAACCAGCACTCGTTTTCCGGCAAGATCGAAGGGCATGGGGTGATTTGTGGTAGAAAACTGTGCGGTGTAGGGAATGGGACGGGATTATCCTATCACGGATTCGCCTTCATTGAACCAGTTCGTTTTAAAACAAAAATCGACTCGGTTTGCCGATTGAAATTTTTAACAGGCTCGAAACTCCGCAAGAAAAGCTCGGGCCGATAGCGATCCTGCCAGAAAGCATCCAGCGTGGCGACTGGCTGATAAGAGGCGCGATTCCATTGCTTGAGCATCTCGCTGACCTGTTGAACCACCGGTCCGAATGCCATGACGTAATCGGGCGCGACCAGCCCCATAAAATGGATCGACGGCATCGACGCAAACTGCCCCTGCGGCGGAGGCGTCAGTTGCCAGGCGTAGATCGCCTTCGGCGCATGGAACATCAAGGAATACGGCATGTAATCGGGCTCAACCCAGATCGATTCCCCTTCGCGCACGTTCTCGTTGATCCAGCTTGCGGCGACGGTGTAGGGATCGGTCGGCGGATGAATCAGTTCGCCCGCGAAACTGACCGGCGTCGAACGAATTCCCCACGAGAGCATTGGACCGCCATGGAGCAGATTGGTTCCGAAGGCGACAACCGCGAGCGCCAAAGCGGTGGCGCGAGCTTTCCCGGTGATTCCTTCGAGGGTTCGCACGCTGATCACCCAGCCCAGCGGGAGCAGGGCGATCAGATAGCGGATATCGGCAACAGTGGTGTTGTTCATCGTTTGGGGCGACACGGCGGAGATCACCATCACATAGAGTCCCATCGCCACCAACGCCCGGGTGAGCCAGCGATCTTTGCGCACCACGGCAACCACCGGCGCGGCCAGCAGCAGTGCGCCGACGAAGAATTCGCACCGGTTCATGTCGCGCAGGTTCCACCAGAAAAGCACCATCCGATCCCAGAGATCGTTTTGCGCAACATACCCGCCGAACTTGGTGGAGAGCGGATTCCAGATGGAAGCCACCCCGAGCCCGAGGATCAGTTGCGGCACCGCTAGCGCCACCCAGTCGGCCGGGGCAAACTTCGCTTCTTTGCGCCGCCAGCCGACGAAATCGGCAAGGATGCAAACCAGGAGCGCCAGATAGCTCATGTAATTCGCGGCAAACAGCAGCCCCATCAGCCCCGAGAGGAGAACGAGTTGCCCGCGTGAGCATTTCCAGCGCAGATAAAGCCAGGCCACCGCCGTGCTGAGCAGGAGCACCAAGGCGTAGTAGCGGCACTGCCGGGAATAGAGAAAAAACGAAACATTTCCGACGATGGCCCCGCCGAGGAGCCATAACGTCGTCAGGCGCACGCGCTCCTTGAGCGCCCAGGCAAGGCAAAGCGCCACGCAGCCGAGTCCGGCCAGCGCGAAAGGGAGGCGGGCCGCCAGGGAGTTGCCGCCGAGCAGCCCGATCGACCCGGCGGCGAAATACGTGGCCAGCGGGGGAGTCGAGCGTTCGTGCAGATCTCGAACCAGGATGCCACCGCGGTAGGCCACAAGATTATCCCCGAGTCGCACGGTCGTGTCCCCGGTCTGCAACACCCCCTTTGCGGCAAGGCCGACCACCGCTTCGTCGTCCCACAGCGCGTAGTGGCCGAGTTGCGCAAACAACAACACCGCCGAAACGATCAGAACGATCGCCGAACTGATCCACGCGTTCCTCAGATAGCTTGGGCCGACCGGTTCGAAATTCGAGGACGGTTCCGCCGGGCGGGCTTTCCCGGGGCTGCGGGATTTGGAGGGTTTGGTTTTCATCGCAAAAGTGAGAGCACAGCAAACCACGAGGATGAGTTACTAGCAAGGCTCTGTAGCCGTCCCCGGATCTACCGTGCGATTGGAATGGGCGAGGGGGAACTCTTGTTCCCAACAGGCTGGAAGCCTGTGTCACGTCGGGCCTTCTATTAGAGAGCGAGTGACGAGAACGGGTAGCTCGTTTGGAGATTCTCTACTTCTATCTTTCTTCGCGTCCTTGGGTGCGTCAGGCCAAGCCTGACTTCTCTACTAAACTGAAAAGTGAATAGCATGACAAATAGGTGTCCATCATGTAGCCGATCCGGCGTCGGAAGGAGCAACCCCCAAGGCGAAGCCCGGAAAGGCGAACCTGTGAGCCGCAACGCAAGTGAACTCGATTCGGCATAGTAGCGAGAAGGGCTTAATCCGCCTGGAGCGAAGGGGACCGACTGTGAACGGGCAACAATCGAAACAAAATGCAGCCGCTTGACCCAGAGGTCCATTACGGGATAACCGACAGGAGCTACCTGGACCGCAACGAGGTCCAGATGGAACTACTGCCGGAGAAACTGCGCGAGTTGAGATGGAAGCTAAATCAGAAAGCGAAGAAGGAGCCGAAGTTCCGCTTCTATGCGCTCTACGACCGGGTGTGCC
>JBAXSN010000051.1:0-20070 GCA_037130675.1 Verrucomicrobiota bacterium | reverse complement strand
CGGCGACAGAGCGCCGCAGCCACAGCAAACCGCAACTTCGGAGTTCGGGATGAACTCACGCGAAGGCGCGGAGAGCATCCCAATCCCTTTGAGGCCGACTGGGTTTTACAATCTAACTCTCTGCACCTCTCGGCGGAGAAGAATTCAAAGCCTCCCAAAAATCGAAAGCCCGCCACATGTGTGAAGTGACGGGCTTGAAAACCGCTGCTGTTTTCGAAAGGGTTTACCGTTCGACTCGGGCGCTGCCGCCGCCCATGAGTTTCTCGACTTCCTTGACGTTTGCCATGGAAGTGTCGCCGGGTGTCGTCATGGCCAGCGCGCCGTGGGCCGCGCCGTAGTTGACGGCTTTGCCCGGATCGCCGGTTGTAAGGAATCCGTAGATCAAGCCGGCTGCGAAGCTGTCGCCGCCGCCCACGCGATCCATGATTTCCAAGTTGGCCCGGTGCGTCGCTTCGTGGAAACATCCGCCCGCCCAGCACATGGCGCCCCAGTCGTTGATGGTGGCGGTCTTGACGGTGCGCAGCGTGGTCGCGGCCACCTTGAAATTGGGATACTTGGCCACTGCGGTCTGGATCATTTTTTGGAACTTGTCCACATCCAGGTCGGAAAGCGACTCATCGGCGCCCTCCACTTCAAACCCGAGACTCGCGGTGAAATCTTCCTCGTTGCCGATCATCACGTCGATGTTTGGGGCGATGGCGTGGTTCACTTCCTGGGCGCGCGCTTTTCCTCCGATTCCCTTCCAGAGCGAGGGGCGATAGTTCAGGTCGTAAGAGACGATGGTGCCATACTTTTTGGCGATCGCTGCCGCTTCGATCACCACTTCTGCCGTGGTTTCCGAAAGTGCCGCGAAAATGCCGCCGGTGTGGAACCAGCGCACGCCGACTTTGCCGAACAGGTGTTCCCAGTCGATGTCGCCGCGCTTGAGTTGGGAGGCGGCGGTGTTGCCGCGATCCGCGATGCCGAGGGCGCCGCGCACGCCATAACCGCGCTCGGTGAAGTTCAATCCGTTGCGGACGTTCCGACCGATGCCGTCATAAGGAATCCACTTTACGAACGACATATCGACGCCGCCTTGGAGGATGAAATCTTCGAGTAACCGGCCGACATCGTTATCTGCAAAGGCGCTCACCAGCCCCGTGCGCATGCCGAAGCAACGGCGCAAGCCGCGAGCCACGTTGTATTCGCCGCCGCCTTCCCAGGCGCGAAACGACCGCGCGGTGCGCACCCGGCCTTCACCGGGATCGAGACGCAGCATGACTTCGCCCAGCGAGACCAGGTCGTAGGCGCAACTTCCAGCAGGTTTGATGTCTAGGATTTGCATTGGGGCTTTTCTACATTCCCGTAGGCCGGTTGGAAAAGCTGATTTCCAAAAGAGATGATTGAATTCTGGCAGATGCGCCATAGGGCGGGCGGCGCACGCAACATCTTTCTAGCCGGTCCCCGCGCACGCACGACCGGGTGCGAAACCGGCACGACCTGCGCACCCCCCCAGGGGACTCCAAACCCGCAAGCCTTCTAAGTAACTCACTGGTCGCTCTGCCTTCCTTCTTCGCGCCTTCGCGCCTTCGCGTGACGCAAAAGAACTCACGCGAAGTCGCGAAGTCGCGAAGAAAGACAATCCTCAAAGGGGCGTCCAAGCAGCTCACGGTTACTTCCTCCAAACAGACGGCGACGCGCCGAGTGGGGTGCTCGTTACCGGATGACGCCGGCTTGGGAACGGACTCGATTTGGCGACGATGACGAACAGCAGGCGTTCCCTTGTGCGACCCTCCCGGCAGGGGGGGATATGTCTCGCTACGGCACCACGGGCATGTGGTCGCGGAGCATTTCCCAACTCGAATCCGGCTGTCCGAAATCGGGGATCTCCATCAACGCGCCTTCGCGCAGCGAGGATTCATGGGCGATCAAGCCCGGAGCGTTGTATTTGGCGGCTTCCCAGACATGGATGGGGGGCAGCAGTCCGAACACGACGGCTTTGAGGAAATCGTCCACCAGAAAATGATGGGAACCGTAATGGCCGTTGTGATCGCTGGCGCGCAAGGCGGCCGGAAGCCGATCCACGGGATGAACTTTGGCATAGGCTGAGCGGAAATCGGCTTGGTAGCCTTGCTGTTCAAGGGCGATGGCAGGATCGATCTGGCGTCCCTCGGGGATGCGCAGGTCGGCGCACTCGAGCAGCTCATCCAAGCATTCGCGCTGGTGATCGAGCGTCGTCCAGACATGGTGATCGTCGGCCTGCTGCTCGAAGGCCGCTTTGGTCCCATACAGGCTCAGGCGCACGGAGTTGCCCGAGCCGACGCCAACCCGGCGGAACTCGTTGATCCGGGCCATTCCCCCATCGGAGGTGCGGAAGAGAGCGGATTGATTGCTGAAGGGATTGTCCCAGTTGTTTTTCCCCTCGCCAAAGACCTCGTCCGGATCGTGGTCGCGGAACCCCAGGCAGGAGACCTGGGTCATGCGAGCCCCGGTCGCCCCGAGGATCATGCTCGTGGAGTGGGTGGGATAGAACATCGGCGGCACCCCGGCGACCCGGCGCCATTGGTCGCCGCCGGAGTTTTTAAAAGCGTCGTAGAAGCCGTGGGCCATGTCATGGAGATATTCGCCTTCTCCATAGACAAAGGAGCCGAACTCGCCATTGCGAAAGCGCTCACGGCAGAGGATCTGGGCCGGATAGTAGTAGCTGGTCTCGCCCATCATATAGATGAGGCCGGTGTCCTCGACTTTCTTGCAAAGTTGCCGGAGTTCCTCGATGGAGGCCGCAGCCGGGACGGCGCAGTACACGTGCTTGCCGGCATCCAGGGCGGCCAGGGCGTGCGGCCCATGAAGGTGCCGCTGCGTGAATACCAGGATGGCGTCGCAGTCGCTGGCGCACAGCTCCTCCACGCTTGCAAAGGTGTGGCGAATCCCAAAATGCTCGGCCACCAGTCGGCGGCGGGTTGGCAGGGTTTCGGCAAGGTAAATCTCCTGGACCAGCGGATGGGCTTGGAATGAGGGAATTAGTACCGAGGCAAAGGATCCCCCACCGAGAAATCCAACTTTGAGGGGCTTCATAAAGGCGAGAGTTCGGCGGCGATGACCTTGGAGACTTTTTCCGACAAAATCCGGATGACTTGGTCGCGCATTTGGGCGCCTTCCTCGGCTGAAGCCTGGGTGGGGTCGCCATTGACCCCTCCCGAGAGCGGGTCCAATTCGCTGCGGGAACGAATCTTATACCACGGCTTTTTCACATGGAAGGTCTGCGCTTTTTCCATCTGGGCGGGCAAGCCGACGGCGATGGCGATTTCCGTCTCTCCCTTATCGGCATGGTGGATAGTGGTGAGGCCTGCTTCGGTCCAGTAGTTCCAGCAAACCGCGCGCAACTCGGGGTGTTTTTTCCAGATTTTCCAGAAAGCCAGTTCCACCACCGGTTTGTTGGCGCCGTGGCCGCTGAGGAAAATCTGGCGCGAGAATCCCTGCTGGCAGAGCGCGCTGGAAAGGTCCTCGACCACTGCCATCAACGTTTCTGCCCGGACCCCGAGGGTGCCGGGATAACCGGCCATCTCATCGGCAAACCCAAAGGTGATCCCCGGCATGAGAATCGCCCCGGTGTTTTCGGCGATTTTGCGCGAGAAATATTCCGCCGTGGCCACGTCTACCGAGACCGGAAGATGGGCTCCGTGGGCCTCCACGAGGCCCACGGGAATGATCAGAGGCAGCCGGCGATCAAGCGCGGCGATTTCAATGCTGGTTAAACAGTTCCATTCTCTCATAGTAAATCCAAAGCAAGCGAGCAGGCCCCCAAGACCCCCGCATTTTCGCACAGTTCGCTGACTACCACCGGGATCGGCTCTCCTTTGGGATAGCGGAAGAGGTGGGAATTGACCTGGGCCTGCAGCGCAGGCAGAAAATGTTCGGCGCCGAGCATGGCCCCGCCTCCGAGAACGATGATTTCCGGGGCGTAAGCGTGGACGGCATTGACCAGCAGCCAGCCCAGTTGGCGCGTCCAGCGGGCGAGCTCGTCCATGCAGACGGTGTCCCCGAGGGCGACTCCCTGTTCGATGATAGCCTTGAAATCCACAAGGCGCGGGTCCCGCGCATACAGCTCGGAAAGAGAGGAGGGGAGCCCTCGTTGCAGGGCGCTGCGAACCGCCAGCGCCAGAGCCGTGGCCGAGCAGAATATCTCTCCCGAGCCGCGAACCCCTGTCAGGCAAAGCTGGTCGGCGCTGGCATCGAGCACCAGGTGCCCCAATTGCGTCCCAAATTGCAGGTGCCGGTCTCGAAGGATCTTGCCATCCAAGAGCACCCCGGACCCGACTCCGGTTCCAATCGTGAGAACTACGGCCCAGTTGCAGCCGCGGGCGGCTCCGAATTTCCATTCCGCGAGCATCGCGGCGCGTCCATCGTTGTCGGCAACGGTCGGGACCCCGAAGTGTTTGCCGATCTCGCCGACAATCGGGTAACCCTCCAGGCCCCGGACCTTTCCCGGAAGCATCACCACGCCTTTTTGCGGATCAACCACCCCGGTGAGCGCAAGGCCGATGGCTTTGGGAGTCGTTCCCAGTTTCAGGCAGCCCGTTTCCAACTGCGCAAAGAGCTTGGCGACATTCTCAGCCAATTCCCCTTGGGCATTGGAGTCGAAGATTCCTTCCAGAATCATTCCGTTGCCCGGCTCATAGGCGCCCCATTTGATCCGGGTGCCGCCCCAGTCGATTCCCAAGACGTAAGAAGATTTCATCGGGGTGTTTCCAGAATGGCTCCTTCGTTCCGCAATTGGTCGCGCAGCGTGGCGGCTTCAACCGAACGCGGGGTGTCCTGTTTGCCCAAGGCAAGGGCGGCGGCCACTCCTGCGGCCTGGCCCATGCTCATGCACTGGGCCATCGACCGGACGCTGGCATGCGCGTCGTGGGTGGAGGAAAAACAACGCCCCGCCACCAGCACATTCTGGCCGTCCCTTGGCAGCAAGGTCCGGTAGGGAATTCCCACGCATTCGCCTTCGGGCAGGTAAGCCCAGGCCGTATCGGCGCCCCCGTGGTGATCCTCGATCGGCGCCCCGCACAGCCCGATCTGGTCGTCAAATTGCCGGGCGCCGAGGACGTCCTCCCGGGTGAGGCGGTAGTCGCCGTAAACCCTGCGAGTCTCCCGCACCCCGATTTGGAATCCAAAGGTGGAAAGCTGGGCCTGCTCGTACCCCGGCACGCAATCGCGCAGGAACCGGATGTATTCGATTGCCTGGCGGCGTCCTTCTATTTCCGCATCGCTGAGCAGTTGGGGGTCGGTGGCGTTGATCACTTCCTCGCCCTGTTTTTGGAACGAGGCAAGCCGGGTCATGATGGTGGCCGTCATGTGATTGACCGGGGTGATGTGGTCGCTGCCTTCCTTGCGCGGCAGGTTGTACTTGCCGCTCTCGGCCGCGGCGGCCATGAGCCGATGAAACTCCTGTTTGGTGACCGTCTTGCGTTTGGCGACATCGACGTTCACCATTTTAAAGGTGGTGGTCAGCGTCTGGGCCGGGTCGTTGCGGCCCGCCAGTTCGTAACCGATTCCCGCGAAGTGGCAGAGATCCGCATCGCCGCTGGCATCGATGAACACCCGGGCCGAAAAACGGCGGAGCCCCAGTTTGGTGGCAACAACCACCGACTCGATGCGGCCTTCCTTGGCAACCACATCCTGCACCCAGCTTCCCAGCAGGACCTGGACTCCGGCTTTTGCAGCCAGATCTTCCCAGACCACTTTCAAGTATTCGGGATGATAAGTCACCCCCGTGCCTGCGCCGTG
This sequence comes from Verrucomicrobiota bacterium, assembly GCA_037130675.1. Taxonomy (GTDB): domain Bacteria; phylum Verrucomicrobiota; class Verrucomicrobiia; order Chthoniobacterales; family Chthoniobacteraceae; genus JBAXSN01. Next base: position 14,313 of record JBAXSN010000051.1, on the reverse strand, counting down.
GGTATTCGGGCGTTCCAGCCAGGAATCATGCGCACGCAACCCGTCCATCACGTCGTCGGAAATGCCGCCCACCACGCGCTTGGACGTTTTTCCGGGAGTGTAGAACCCATAGAAGGTGTCGAGGACCGCCGTGCTGGTTCCCCCCAGGAACGGGAGCCTGTCCAAGAGCAAAGTTCGGGCGCCATGGCGCGCCGCCGCAATCGCGGCCGTTGCGCCCGCGGAGCCGGCGCCGAGGACCAGGACATCGAATTCCGGGCCGTTCTCAATGGATTTGGTGTAGGTGTGCATAAATTAGGAAACACTCCAGCCCCCATCGACCACCAGCACCTGGCCAGTGATGGCGCGGGACTCTTTGGAAAGCAAAAAGGCCGAGGCGGCGGCCACATCCTCCACCGCAATCAGGCCATCGGCAAGAGGTTGTTTCTGTTGCATCCGCGCCACAATCTCCGGACTCTCCGAGGCCCTGGCGCTCATCCGGGTGGCCACAAGTCCCGGCGCGATTGCATTCACCCGGATCCGTTCCGGGGCGAAATGGGCGGCCAAGTGGCGGGTGAGGGAGATGATGGCTCCTTTGCTGGCCGCGTAAGCTGTTGCGCTGAAGAGCGAGGGCATCGGATCGATTGCCAGGATGCTCGACATGTTGAGCAGCACTCCGCGGCTCCCATCCTCGGCCGGAGATTGGGCCAGCATCTGCCGGGCCGCTTCCTGGCACATCCGGAATTGGGTTTGGGCATTGGCGGAAAGGACCTTTTCCCACCCTTCGTCGGTGCATTCCAAGGGGCCGCCGTCCCCGAACTTGCGCCCGCTGATTCCCGCTACGTTGTACAAGGCATCCAGACGGCCAAAGCGGCTCACGCAAGCATGAACCAAACCCTTCGCGGAGGAAGGCTCGGTCAGATCCAGCGCCAGGTAATCCGCCTCGGGCTGGATGGGGCGAATCTCCTGGGCCAAGTCCCGGCAGTTTTGCTCGGTCAAACTGGCAATGAAAACCCTCCAGCCCCGGACAGCCATCTCCTTGGCGGTGGCCGCCGCGATCCCTGTGCTTCCTGTAATGAGACAGACCTGTTCCATGTTTTTACTCCCGGCAGAGGGCTTTGGCGTACCGGCGGCGCTGGTCGCGCAGCCAGGCGTCGTAGTTATCCTCGGTTTGGGCGATGTGCATGTTCCGCAACACCGGGTGGGTTTTGCCCCGCCGATCCAGTTCGCGCACGGTGAGTTCGTTGAGAGCCTGGACCACCGCGAGCGCCCCGATCGAGGAGAGCGGGCAGAGATCGTACTCCCCTGTGCCCCCTTGGATTTTCACCGACAAATCCCCGTACGGCATCCCATTGTTGATAAAGACGCCGTGCTGGGCGCTTTCAATCACATGCCAAAGATTCTTGCCCGAGGAATGCTTGGGCGCCGCCTTCTTCGATTGCTCTGCGCAGGCCAGCGCAATCACCGGATGGGTCGGGAACCGGCGGTTGAATTCCAAGGCGGCGTCCACGGCGGCGGGAGTGGTGCCCGTTGCGGTCACCACCAGGAGCGGTTCGTTGGGAGCCACATCGATCTCGTCGAAAATCTTCCCGGCAAGCCCTTCGACTTTCTCCACGGCTTGATTCACCCGGATTCCGTTGGGGCCGACCACGTCGGTAAAAGTCACCAGACCGTTGGAGAGCAGGGGATGAAACCCGGTCAAGGCTCCCATCCGAATCACCATCTCCTCGACACTGATCCGGGAGTGGCCATTGGCATAAACATGCACCACTCCGCCTGCCATCAGACTGTCGGCATAAATGCAGGCTACCCTTTGGAGGGTGTCGGCTTGGGCGGTGAGGTTTTCTTCAATTTGTCGGAGGCGGCTGGGAAATTCAAAAGTCATGCGGGGAGATTACACCTGAGACTTCGGAAAAATCGTCCGGGAAAATGTTTTCTTTGTCTTGGATCTTCAGGTAAGAGGCTCTCATGAAGTTGAAAGTGCCTTCGCTCCCTTCGCCCGTTAACGATGAGTTTGGGTTCCGGGCCTGGAGGGGCGAACCCTCGGTGATGCCTGTGGCTCACATGCACACCGATTTGGAAATCAACTTCGTGGTCTCCGGCGGGATGGATTACTTCATCTGTGGCCGCTTTGTGCGCCTGCTGCCGGGCCAGTTGATGGTCTTCTGGGCCGGGACTCCTCACCAAATGGTGGGCCAGCGCAAGCAGACCGAGACCTACTGGGTCACCATTCCCTTGCCTTGGTTCATGCAATGGCCGCTCCCGGATAAATTCCGCGAACAATTGCTCTCCGGAGAAGTCCTGCTTGAACCCAAGCCGGATCCTTCCCGCCATGCCCTGTTTGCCCAATGGGCGGAGGATTTCAAGTCAACGCCCGAGCGGCGCAAGATCACGGCCCTTGAGGTGGAGGCCCTTTTGCGGCGGCTGGCATTGGCCCAGCCCAAACCAGGCGGCGAATTGCCCAAAGGTCATTCCTCGGATCTTGTGACCCGCATTGCCCGGTACGCGGGAGAGAACTACCGGGAGCTCACCGGCCTTGCCCAGATCGCCGATACGTTCAAACTCAACCCAAACTACCTCACCCAAGCTTTTGCCAAAGCCACGGGGATGAGCCTCTGGGATTACGTGATTCGCTTGCGCATTGCCCATTCTCAGCGCCTTCTCCTCATGAGCGATCTTTCGGTCCTGGAAGTAGCCTTGGATTCCGGATTCGCCTCCGTGAGCCGCTTCCATGCCTCCTTCCAGAAGTACTGCCTCACCACCCCCCGCCAATTCCGCCGGGCCATGTAGAAAAACCTAATCTGAGCGCGGCTGTGAAGAGTCTCCCGGCTGGTTTCGGCGGAGCAATTCACCGGACGCGCCGGGGACAAATTGCGAGCGGGGATCCGCTGCTTGGAATTGATAAGTTTTTCACCATCAACAAGTTCGACGTTTAGAAAAATGATCGGGAACGGTCCTGGGCCGGAGGAAAAGCACGGATGCAATTACCCCGAACTCCGAAGTTGCGGTTTGCTGCGGCTGCGGCGCTCTGTCGCCGCCGGGGTGGCGCGTCGAGCGCAAACAAGAGGCAAGAGGCTCAGGTCCACATCGCCGCCCCGACTGAGCGGGGCGGCTACAAAAACGCCAGACCCTGCACCAAATTGTGTGTTGTTTTCAGAGAAGGCTTCGGAGTTCGGGTTTAATGTTTCGCCCACTTCGTAAAGCTCTGTCTTGGCGACCTTTGCGTCCTTGGCGCGAAATCCAATTGCTTTTTCTAGGATTAAAGGTGGTGTGAATTTGGCGGTCCGGTTCGGAGCGCCAACGGCGCTTCATCCTAAAACCCAGCCTAACGGGCTGGGTTTGGAGTTTGGCTAATATTCCCCGCGCCCCGAAGGGGCATTCTATCGTAGCCCAGGGCAACGCCCTGGGAACCCGGGTGCCCGCAAATATTTCGGAGCCCTGTAAGGGCAACTTAACTGATCGGTCGCCCCTGGCGCTCCGGATTTCTATGCTCACACCACCTTTAACCGCACCCGAAAAGCCCCCAAAAGCACCAGGGCAATAAAAAAAATTTGACAAACTAGACCGGAATAGATTAAACCCGAACAAAACCGCAAACTACCTCATCAATCGGTATGAAAAACACCCTAATTCCCTATCCACCCCAAGGCTCTGCTTTCAAACAACCCCTCCAGTCCAGCGATGCTCATCGCTCGTTGATCTTTCCAAAACGGGAATTGCGCGGCGCGCTGGTCGCAATGTTGGCTTTGCTGCCTGCTATCTCGGCCCATGCCGTCACTTGCACCTGGAGCAGTGCGGGAGACGGAAATTGGGATGATACCAGTAAGTGGACTGGAAGCGTTGTTCCGAACACCAGCGGGACGGCGACATTCAATGTGACGGGGGTAAACGGGCCCGAAAACATCTATCTCAATGGCGACCAGTCAATTTCAACAATCCTCATCAACAATACAGGTGCCACCACCTTTCTGGGCGGGGCAAGCGGGTCGGTTGCTTCCAATAAGCTGACGCTGGCTACTTCGGGGTCGATGGTCATGGGTGCAGGGGCGGGAGCGGTGACCTTTGGCAGTGCGTCGGCGGCGGTAAATCTGTCCCTTGCGAGCGTTGCCGGCAGCACCTACACCTTCACCAACAGCAGCACGGCAAACCTTCTGACGTTCAACAATGGGATTACCACGGCCGCGAGTTCCGGCGCTTCGACGTTAACGACTTCCGGCGCGGGCGCGCAGACTTTCAATGGGGTGATTTCCGACGGCGCTTCGGGTGGCAAACTGGGGCTCACGATCAACGCCACGGGGACCACCTCGCTGAATGGGGTCAATACCTACTCCGGACCCACGAGCTTGGGTGGAGCTGGTTCCACGATTGTGGTCGGGAATAATGCGGCTTTTGGAAACGGCGGGCTTGTCACCGTGGGCGCGGCCTCCATCGCCCTGCAGGCTTCCGGCGGGGCACAAACAATTGCCAATCCTATCCTTTTTGGAAACGCAATAACTTGCAGTGGTCCTAATGGAATTACCCTAAGCGGTTCTCTGACAACACAGTATGGCGACCGCGGTGTAACCAATAATATCTCAAGCGGGGTGCTGACGTTGTCTGGCAACATTGGTATTTCCGACAATGCCGGCGCGCGAACCTTTACGATAGGGGGCACTGGAAATACAGTGATAAGCGGAACCTTGGCGAACGGTTCATTTGCGGGGAGCATGTTTAGCATCACCAGCACCGGCACGACCACGCTGAACGCGGCGAATACCTACACGGGTGCCACTTCGCTGAGTGCCGCCGGGAGCACGATTTTGGTCGGGAGTAATGCGGCTTTTGGCAACGGCGGGCTTGTCACCGTGGGCGCGGCCTCCATCACCCTGCAGGCTTCCGGCGGGGCGCAAACAATTGCCAATCCTATCCTTTTTGGAAACGCAATAACTTGCAGTGGTCCTAATGGAATTACCCTAAGCGGTTCTCTGACAACACAGTATGGCGACCGCGGTGTAACCAATAATATCTCAAGCGGGGTGCTGACGTTGTCTGGCAACATTGGTATTTCCGACAATGCCGGCGCGCGAACCTTTACGATAGGGGGCACTGGAAATACAGTGATAAGCGGAACCTTGGCAGAAGGCTTACATGCGGGGAGCGGGTTTACCATCAGCAGCACCGGCACGACCACGCTGAACGCGGCGAATACCTACACGGGTGCCACTACTCTGAGTACCGCCGGCAGCGCGATTTTGGTCGGGAGTAATGCGGCTTTTGGCAACGGGGGAACCGTAACCCTCGGTGCAGCGATAACCCTTCAGGCTTCAGGAGGGGCGCGAACAGTTGGCAACAATTTCATTCTGAGGTCCAATCCCACCTTCAGTGGCAGCAACGCCATTTCTTTAAGCGGATCGATTACCAATTCCGTCTACAATAGTAACGTTCTAAACAGCAATATTTCAGGCGCAGCGCTTGCCATCGCTGGAAATTTGTATCTCTCTGAGACTAACGCCAATCGCAGTTTTGCACTTAACGGCACGGGTAACACCGTTATCAGTGGAACGATCGCGGACACCAGTAGTGGATCGGTGCAGAGTGATTTGAACATCAATAACACCGGCATCACAACCCTCTCGGGCGCAAACACCTTTACTGGAAAACTCGCATTAAATTCAGGTAATGGCAACGGCGCTATGGTCAGGCTTGCCAATGCGGATGCGGTGAAGAGCGCCAGCCAAATTTTAATCCAAGGGGGCACGTATGGCACACTCTGGTTGGGGGCCGATTCGGCTATTAACAACCTGAAATTCCTTGGTGCAAGCACTCTTACGCAAAACCGGATCGTGCTCGACCGGGCCACGGCCGGAGCCGCTTTGAATCAAGCGATGACCTTTGCCTTGGGTGTTGCTCAAGATTGGACTTTTCTGAAGGGAAGTCGGGTTGCCTCCGGGACCCCTACCGTAACCGCATCGGGTGCTACCATATTCTCAGCTAATTACGCCACAACGAGTGTCGGTATCAATCCTATTGGGGTGAATATGAGCTTGGGGGCCGTGACGCCCGTTACGCCAACCGGAAGTTTCAGCTCAGCACTCACCTTGGATGGCAACAGCACGGGAAACCAGATCACGGGGATCATTTCCAACGGCGTGGGTTCCAGCTTCACGAATACAGTTACCCTGTATAAAGCGGGTCCGGGAACATGGGCGCTTTCCGGCGCCAATACCTACACGGGCTCAACTTACGTCCAGGGCGGGACCTTGAACGTGGATTTGACCACCATCGGCACGGATGCCCTTTATAACGGCATTGCTGTCGGCTCACGCCCAGCAATGTACATCCTCGGTGGCAATTTGCAGATCACAGGGGCTGCGGGAAACAATAACCTTCAAGCGTTGAATAATGTGAGTTCAACGAGCGGTTACGCAGGGAGTGTAACGGTTAATAACGCAAAGCTGAACATTGCCAGCCTCACACTGAATAACAATAGCATGCTGGATTTCAGCATCACCAGTGGCACTTTGAATAACTCTGCCGCTGCCGCAAGCTCTTTTGTTAGCTCCCGGGCCACCTATGGCGGGTATTCAGATTTCGCCTATTATGATGCGAACAAGAACATCGTGGGCGCCGGCTCAAACTATACCGGCGCCATGGCGAGTGACAGCGCCGCGGGCAGCAATTTCAACTATTACACCCTTACGGGAAACGTGACGAAGAGTGGAAATTTTGGCTTTTTAGGAATTAAGATTACGGGCGACGGAACCCTGAGCATGGGGGGCTTTAAACTCCAGTCCGCAAACAATGCGTTCTCTTCGATTCTTTACGCGGGCGGCGGTGCCACGAATCAATACACCATTACCAGCGGGACATTAAACTCGAGTAACACCGCAGCAACGGAAATCGATCTGATTACGGCGAGCGGAGCCACGCTCAACCTGGCTTCTTCACTTGCCATTCAGGACGCCACGGGCAAGGCTTCAGTGATGGCCTCGGGCGCGGGCACGCTCAGTGTGGCTGGCGGGAAGAATTACACGGGCGTTACGGGCGTATTGGGCGGGACCTACGCGATTGACACCCTGGCCAACGGGGGCTCTGCCAGCGGCTTGGGTGCGACCACCAACGCCGCAACCAACCTGCTGATCGCAGGGGGAACCGTGAAGTACATCGGCTCTGAAGCTGCCCCCTCCACCAATCGCAGCTTCACGATCGGTTCGGCCGGCGCGACCCTGGATGCCTCAGGGGTCAATCCCCTGACTTGGGCCCCGGCTGCCGCATTGGCCTACCAGGGCAACCAGCACAATTATCTTACCCTTACCGGGGCCAATACCGGCGCCAACACCTTCGGCGGCGGCGTCGGGGTTCTCGCGGACTCTGGTTTCAACACCACTCTGATCAAGAGTGGTAACGGCACTTGGATCCTGGCAGGCGCCAACACCTATACGGGCGACACCTACCTGAACGGCGGCATCCTCGGGGTGACTGGGGCGGAAACGGCTGGGACCTCGGGCCCCATGGGCAAATACGGCGCCATTGTCTTCGCAAGCGGCACCCTGCAATACAGCGCCAGCAACACGGCGGATTACTCCAACCGAATCCTGCGCAGCACCGGAGCCATCGCCATCGACACCAACAGCCAGACTGTCACCTTTGCCAAAACGTTGGATGAATCCAACGTTGGCGGCTTGATAAAGTCTGGCGCAGGCACGCTGGTCCTTTCCGCAAGCAACTCCTACACCGGTCCGACTTATATTATCAACTCGGGCGCGTTGAATGCGAACGTCGCCTCTGCGCTGCCCACCGCCAATGGACGCACTGATATTAGCATGGATCAGACCGGCAGTGGCAACTCGACATTGACCCTCGGCGCCAGCCAGTCGATCGCTTCGCTCACCGGCGCGGCCAGTTCCACGGTGAATCTCGGCGGCCAAACGCTCACCGTTGGCTCGACCTCGATTTCGGGCACCACCACCTTTGCCGGTTCCATTTCGGGCGCCGGCGGCTCTTTGGTCAAGGATGGAAACTCCACCCAGGTTCTCTCGGGCAACAACAACAGCTACACCGGGGCAACCAACGTCAATGCGGGCAAGTTGATCGTGAGCGGCTCGCTCACCGGCTCGACGAGTGTGACGGCTGCCGTGGGGACAACCCTCCAGCTTAACAACGGGGGATATATTACCACCGGCGGCACCGTTGCCGTCAACGGGACGCTCGCCCTGAACGGCTCAAGCACGGTGGGCAAAATCAACCTAAACGCCGGATCGACTCTCTCCCCAACGATCAGCGGGACTGCAGCCGGCCAATACGGCCAGGTAAGCTCCACCGGGGGGATCACCCTCGCCAACACGGGTTCGGGCGTGACTCTCTCAATTACCACGGGATACACCCCCCATTATGATATCGCCGCCGGGCTGAGCGCTTCCGACAAGTTCGTGCTCGCGCTGGGCAATGGGACTTCCATCTCCGGCGCATTTAAGAACGTGGCGAGTGTTTTCGACACCAAATATAACACCACGTTCAACGAGTACGTTGACGCAAGCGGCAATGCGTGGGCGGTGTTCTACAATGTCAACGGCATCACCAGCACCGCGGCTGGTTCCGGCTCCGACATTGCGCTCTATGCCATTCCCGAGCCGACAACCTGGGCCATGTTCGTGGGCGGGTTGGGAATGCTGGGAATGGTTCAGCGGATGCGCAGATTCAGAAGGTGTTAGTGCGAGTTAACGCTCAAACGTTTTTAATCTCCGAAAAGCTGCTCCCGCCTCCACGGCGGGAGCTGTTTTCGCACTCGGTGCGAAATCCAGCCTGGTTGTTGGTTAGAGGAGAGCTCTTCGTGGGGGGCGTATGACAGGAAAATACGAAAGTTGAATTACCTCTGGAAGCAGGAAGAACCGAATGTATCGGAATGCATATAGTAATTCTGGAGCGCCAAAGGTGCGGCCCCATACCAGCCTGGGTCGGAGCGAAGCGCAGGCCCAGGACTTCAGGCCCCCAATGAACAGGGCTGAAGGCCCGCGCCATCGCGCCGCCCCAGAAGCATGGGACGGGCTTTCAGCCCTTGATCCTTTTGTATCCGAAATCCTGGGGCGATGCCCCAGGCTGGTATGGGGCGCGCCTTTGGCGCTCAGGCCGTTATAGTTCTGCCCGCGCTTTAATGTCTCAACTTCCAACAAAACACCCCTCCATGAATTTCTTCCATTTACCCACGCGTGCCTGCCGGTCCGGGTTCACCGGTTTGATTTTTGGCTTATTGCTCAATGCGCCGCTCCAGGCTGCTTCCGCAGTGAAGGCCACTCCGGAGAAGCCGAACATTCTGATCATCCTGGCCGACGACCTCGGGTACGGGGATGTCCAATGCTACAACCCGGAGCGGGGAAAAATTCCCACGCCCAATATGGACGGGCTGGCTGCGCAAGGGATGCGCTTTACCGATGGGCATTCTTCTGCCGCGGGATGCACCCCGTCACGCTACTCGTTGATTACCGGTCGATATGACTGGCGAAGCAGTTGTCAGCGGGGCGTTTTCGGAGGCTTCGGCGGGCCGCCCTTGATCAAGCCCGAGCGGCTGACCATCGCGGGTCTGGCCAAACAAAGCGGCTACCGGACTGCTGTTGTTGGCAAATGGCATATTGGCTGGGACTGGCCGGTGCCGAAGAGTCAATACCAGCTCCTGGGAACAGAATCTTTTGAGGCGATCCAGAAGCGTTTTGTGGATGAGGGCGAACCACCCTGTCCCAGCATTGAAGAGCTGGCTGAGAATGGCTTCTACAAGGTTGAACCGATGCGGAGCTACAAGACGCCCGTACCCACCGAGGAGCAGCTGGCAGCATGGAAAAATTTCTTTTCCAAACCGATTGGGGGCGGCCCGACAGCGCATGGCTTTGATAGCTACTACGGGGTCGATGCTCCCGGTTACCCGCCTTACTGCTTCATTGAGAACGATCGGACTGTGGGGATTCCCACCCAGTTTCTCCCGGCCGATAAGATCCTACCTGGGGCGATTCTTGGCGAATGCCAGGGGCCAACGGTCAAGGATTGGGACTTTGAAGCCGTCATGCCGATGATGGTCCATCGGGCCTGCTCCATCATCGAGGAATCGGCCAAGACCAAGGACCCGTTCCTGCTCTTTGTGGCGTTGCCGGCGCCGCACCAGCCGTGGGCCGTTCCGGAAGAGAAGCGAAAGAAAAGCGGGCTAACCCTGTATTGCGATTGGGTGATGGAAACCGACGCGGTGGTCGGCCAACTGATCCGGACCCTGGATGGGGCGGGGATCGGCAAGAACACCCTGGTGATTTTATGCAGCGACAACGGGTATTCCCCGTATGGGGTGGCGCAGCTTAAGAAGTTGGGGCACTGGGCCAGCGGTCCGCTCAATGGATACAAGGCGACTCCGTACGAAGGGGGGCACCGGGAACCGTTCATTGTGCGTTGGCCTGCGGTAGTCAAGGCCGGGTCGGTTTGCAAACAACTGGTGCAGCAGACCGATATTATGGCCACGATGGCCGAGATCTTTGCCACCAAGTTGCCCGAGAATGCTGGTGAGGACAGCTTCAGTTTTCTTCCGCTCTTGAAAGGCGAAGACCGGCCCGTTCGCTCCCACGTGGTCAATCACAGCGGGCAAGGGGGCTATGGAATCCGCCAGGGCGACTGGAAGCTGATCCTGGAAGTCGACCGGCCCGATCCGCCCAAGCTTTTCAACCTGGCCGAGGATCTCGGGGAAGAAAAAAACCTTGCGGCTAAGTACCCTGAAAAGGTTGCTGAGCTGCGGGCTCTCATGGCCAAACTGGTTGCCGATGGACGCAGCACTCTCGGGGCTCAGCAACCCAACGATGTTCCGGTGCGCTGGCTGCGCAAATGCGAGACTCCTGAGGGCGCCAGCCAGGGATCAAAATAACCCTCATTATCCTCCCCGTTCACTTAAACTCCGTTATGAGAACCAAATCCCCGAAGCATCAACTCGCGGCGACTCTGGCGGGAGCGCTCCTGCTGGCCAGCATGCCAACGCATGCTGGGGCAGCCGGCAAAACCCCAAACGCAACGGGGGAGCGCCCCAACGTAATTTTCGTTCTCATGGACGACTTGGGCTGGAATGATCTCGGCTACACCGGCGGCAAATTTTACGAGAGCCCCAACATCGACCGGCTTTCGAAAAAGGGGGTGGTCTTCACCCGCGCTTACGCGGCTCCGATCTGCTCGCCCTCCCGCGCCAGTATTATGACCGGGCTGGATCCGGCCACGACGGGGTTCACTTCTCCGCGCGGGGGCGACCCGCTGGAGGTGCTCAAGGCGCACGTGCAGCCGCGTATCTATACGCAGGAAGAGCTAAAGACCAATTGGAAGGAATTGCCCGGGGGCATGAAAGCCGCTCCGCCCAACCAGCGGGCGCTGCAAGTGGTGAGCGCCTCGCGGTTGACCACCAATTATCAGACCCTGGCCAAGACTTTCAAAGCCAACGGCTACGCCACCGGACATTTTGGCAAATGGCATCTGGGGCCGTCGCCCTATTCTCCCTTGGAACATGGGTTCGATGTCGATGTGCCCCACGTCAATTCCCCCGGACCGATGGGGGGCCACCTGGGGCCTTGGAAAGAATGGCTGGGCGAAAATGGCCCCAATAACAAGGGACGCAACATTGACGACTGCCTGGCCGACCACGCCATCCAGTTTATCCAGAAAAACAAAGACCGGCCTTTCCTGCTCGATTTCTGGACTTACGGGGTCCATGTCCCGATCCAGGCCCGCCAGGAGATCGTTGATTATTTCAAAGCCAAAGGCTCCACCACCGGGCAAAACAATCCCGTTTACGCCGCGATGATCAAGAGCACCGACGCCGCCGTTGGCAAGCTCTGGAAAGCGATCGAGGATGCCGGGTTGGCCGAAAAAACCATTCTGCTTTTCTATTCGGATAATGGCGGGGTCAATATCGGGACCCCGCAAATCACGGACAATTCACCGTTGCGCGACGGCAAGGGCAGCCTTTACGAAGGCGGGGTGCGCGTTCCGGGCTATCTGGTCTGGCCCGGGGTGACCAAGGCGGGAACCCGCTGCGAGGTGCCCATCAATACCCGGGACATTTTCCCCACCTTGGCTGAGGCCTGCGGCTTGAAAAATTTGCCCAAAGTCGATGGACGCAGCTTTGTCCCGGCCCTTGCGGGCAAGCCGATGGAGGAGAAGCCGATTTTCGGCCATCTCCCCTATTACGGTTGGGGGGACCAGGCCCCTGCCACCACGGTCGTTTTCGACGGCTGGAAACTCTTCCGGCGCTACTTTGAAGGCCCGGGCCGCAGTCACGGGTACGAGCTCTACAACCTGGCAGAGGATCCAGGCGAATCCCTCGATTATCACCGGAGCCGACCGGACATGGTGGCCAAGCTCTCCAAGCTGATCGATGACTATGAGAAACAAACCCAGGCGGTTTTGCCCGTGCTCAATCCCGATTTTCACGGAGCTGCCAAGGGAGAGAGTGAAGGAGTCGCTTACGAAGTGAGCGAGCCGATGTACAAGCGCTCCCCGCGCTTTCCTCTGATTGTCTGTCTCGCCGGAGAGAAGGACAACCCCGCGTATGAAGCGCTCCAAACCGGGGCCGTCCAGAACAAGCATTCCGCTTTCCTGCTCTCGGTAAAATGCCCGCGCTCCGGCGACTCCATCGATGCGAGGAAAGTGACAGCGGTGATTGAAAAAGTCCTCGCGGAGAATCCGACGATCGAGCCCCGCCGGGTTTATCTGACCGGGGAAGGCGAGGGGGCAACCGATCTTTGGGCCTTGGCGCAGGCATCGCCCGGGCTCTTCGCGGCGGCGCTCCCGGTGGGTGGTTCCTTCAGCGCGCAGAAGGCGGCGGCATTGAAAGAAATGCCGATCTGGATCTTCCGCGGGGCGAATAGTCCCAAGGCCCCCGGCTCGAACGCGCAGGAAATGGAAGCGGCTCTCAAGACGGCTGGCTTAACGGCTGCCCAATTGACCGTTTACGACAAAAACGAGCAGGTCCAGCTCGACGCGGTTTGGGAGAACAAAGCGGTCTTGGAGTGGCTTTACAAACAAGCTTCGTCGGTGCGGAAAAAAACCGCCTCGCTGCCGACGCCTGCGGGAGAGAATCTGACCGATAACCGACTCAACCCGATGGGCCTTTTGGGCGAGCAAGACGAGGACTTTGATCCCGATGTTACCCGCTTATGCGAGATGCTGGGGATCAACCTTGTCTCCAATCACCCCGCTAAATAACTTCTCCGCCCCAAATGGGGATGCCAACCAACCGAAATTAAAATATGCACCAGAAGACCTTCCCGAAATCCGGCGAATCCCCAAGCGGTGGCTAAAGCCGGTCGTGGCGGCGCTGGTTTGCCTCGGGCTTTGTTCTGGATTGCTGGCCCAAACCTAAACACCGGGAGACGACCAAGCGGCCGAGCGGATGGCCCGTTACAATGTGGTTTGGAACACGCCTTCCAAGGATCCCACCGGGGTGATGTCTGTCGGCAATGGCGACATTGGCGCCGGGGTTTATGCCATCGAGAACGGCGACCTTTACCTGCTGCTCTCAAAAAACGATGCCCTTAACTACTGCGGCGATCTCTACAAAACGGGGCGGGTCCGACTCTCGTTGACTCCCAATCCTTTCGGGGCAGGCAAACCCTTCCGGCAAACCCTCGACCTTTCGACCGCCTCGGTCCGGATTGAGGCCGACGGAGTCAAATTCCGGATCTGGGCCGATGCGAACCGGCCCATTTACCATGTGGAGATCGATTCCCCGAGGGAACTTGCTATATCGACCGAACCGGAGTTCTGGAAGCGCTTCAATCAATGGAAAGGCTTGGACACCACGCCGGATGTGCGGGTGCCACGCGAGAAGGATCTACTCTGGTAATTCTGCGTAGGGGATAAGAGTTTCTATCCCGATGACATGATGAAGCGGGGCTATGGGGTTGAAAATTTTGAGAAAATCGTTCCCGACCCCTACCGATTCAATACCTTTGGGAACCTGGTGGAATTCAGATCGGTTGCTGGCAACGAGGCATCTTCGCAAGTCGAGGAAGGCAAGCTGAAGGCAAAAGCCAAACGTCTGGATGTGCGGATTCACTCCTTGGTGATGCAGACGCGCGAACCGGGCAAGGACTGGGTGAAGGCCTCACACCACGTTTAACCGCACCCAGGCAAAGCGGGGCGCAGGAGGATGGGAAGAATGGGAGTTATGGGAAGCATGGGACTAATCCCATAACTCCCATGCTTCCCATAACTCCCAGTCCCAGTCGGGCAGCCTCAAATAACAAGCGCAGTTTCCTCCTGCGCCCCGAAGTTCATCCTAAAGCCCAGCCCAACGCCCCACTGCCATTAAGTTAAGGGCGAAAGCATCAAAAAACTCCTTTTCGA
>JBAXSN010000050.1:0-20146 GCA_037130675.1 Verrucomicrobiota bacterium | reverse complement strand
GCCGTTGGCGCTGAGATAACAGCCGAAACTCTGTAACTTTCCCGTCCTGCGCCCCAAATGAGGTAGCTCCCGGTTTTAGGCTTTCCCATCGGGCTTTCCCCGGGTCTATTTCTGCCATGGCAAACCTTCGCGCGCTGCCCGGCGGCGCACGCCTTCCTCTTCTATTTTACCGAGCCCTGTTCCCGGTGGCATTCCTTTGCATGCTCCCCGGGCTCATCCTGCGCATGTTCCGGCGCGGCAATTACCGGCACCAGTTCGGCCAGCGCTTTGCCATTTATTCCGACCGCTCGCGCAAGCGGCTGGAAACCGGCGGCTGGACATGGATTCACGCCGTCAGCGTCGGCGAGATGGTGATGGGCCTTAAACTTGCGCGCACCCTCCAGGCGGCGGAGCCCGGATTGCGCATTCTTATCTCCACCACCACTTCCACCGGGTTCGCCCTTGCCCGCCAGCAAATCGGCCACGGCAGTGAGGCGATGGAACTGGTCTACTACCCTCTCGACCTGCCGGTCGTCGTCCGGCACGCACTCAACGTCATCCGGCCAGCGCAAGTCATCCTCGTCGATAAGGAACTCTGGCCCAATCTGGTCGCCGAATGCTACCGGCGCGCCATCCCCATCTCCATCGTCAACGCCCGGCTCAGCCCGAAGTCCGAGCGTGGCTTTCTCAAATGGCGGCGCTGGGTCGGTCCATTCTTCGGAATGCTCGACCGCGTTTGCGTGCAAGAACCCGAAGACCTCACCCGCTGGCAGGCGCTCGGCGTGCGCGAGGGAGCCCTGTATTACACCGGCAGCCTTAAATTTGATTTCGCCGTGCCCGAAGAATCCCGCGCGCCGGAATTTCGCGCGCTGCTCGCGGCCCTGAGCGTCTGCGAATCTACTCCCGTCCTGCTGGGCGGCAGCACGTTTGCGGGCGAGGAAACCATCCTGGGGCGCGTCCTGATCCAGCTCCGGGAACGGCTCCCCGACCTCTTCCTCATCCTCGTCCCCCGGCACGTCGAGCGAACCAGGGAGGTCGAAACCGCCCTGCGCGAACTCGGATTGACCTCCGTGCTGCGCACCGAACTGGCCGGCTTTCAGCCTGGCTCCAGGCGTCCCGACTGCCTGATCGTAAACACCACCGGCGAACTGCGCGACTGGTATACCCTCGCCACCGTCTGTTTTATTGGCAAAAGCCTCACTGCCAAGGGAGGGCAGAACCCCGCCGAGCCGGTTCTCGCAGGCCGCCCGGTCGTCTTCGGCCCGAACATGCAGAATTTCGGCTCGCTCGTCCGCCAATTCCTCGCAGTCGAAGGGGCCATCCAGGTGCAGGAGGAAGCGGACCTTGCCCCGGCCATTGCTCCGCTGCTCGCCGACCCCGCGCGCGGCGCAAGCCTGGCGGAGAGAGCGAGGGCTGTCCTTCGGGCGCACGCAGGGGCGAATCTGCGCACCGCCGAATTGCTCCTCGGTCTCAAAAGCAATAAGCGCCCAGTTTTGAGCTGATTGCGGCTGAATTCGAAAAAAGTTCTTGTTTCAAAATGAAATCCCGCCGATAGTCCCCGCCCTTCCACAAGTGACCCTATCGTCCAGCGGTTAGGACACCGCCCTTTCACGGCGGTGACACGGGTTCGAATCCCGTTAGGGTCGCCACTCTTTTGGCCATCGAAAGCCGCCAAAAGTGATTGCAAGCCACTTGGCGCAAGTGGCTTTTTTCGTCCAAATGCCTTCAAATGCGTTTGATGCCCAAAAAAGTGTCATAAATTGTCATAAAATCTGGGCCTTCAATTTGCATGGGCCCGCTCTAAGCCCACTTCTCCTTCCCCCCAGGCAAGAACCCAAAGCACGGCACCGTCGGCTGGGCCGCCGCACTGCAGCAGGTCTGCAATCTTCAAAGCGTGCTTACCGAAATCCTCGCCCACAGCGCCGGGGCTCTCAGGGTCTCCCCAAGCCGGACTGGCTCGCCGCCGCCAGCGCCATCCTTGGCGACGGCATGATGGCTCCCGTGGATTTGCGCGAACTGGCGGGGGCCTTCTGGCTCTCCTTCGAGAGCTTCCGGAAAAAGTTTACGCAGATCATGGGCATGTCGCCGATGCGTTACCGGACCGCCCGCGCCGTAGACCGGGCCAGCGAGTTGCTTTTTGCCAAGGAGATGTCGGGCAAGGAAATCGCACGGCAACTCGGCTTTTTCGACGAATATCACTTTTCAAAGCGCTTCAAACAGATCACCGGCCATTCCCCCAGTGATTTTCGCCATCGGATGCATCCGACCAGCGAGGTTTGAGCGGAAAGATATCTTACTTCTTGGAAGATCTTGGAGGGGGTGGCGTCATTGTTCGAGAGTTGATTTTCTGGGCTCGACCGCCCGCCAGCCGCCATTGCGTGGGTGTAAATCCCGTGACTCGTTTGAACGCCTGCATAAAATAGAATTCACTTTGAAAACTTAGGCGATCGGCAATTGCCTTTAGCGGGAGCGGGGTGCCGATAAGCAGCTCTTTTGCCAGAGTTATTCGCGCTTGTTGGTGAAAGCGATGCGGAGGAATACCAAAATGGCGTCGAAACGCCCGCCGGAAAGCACTATAGCTCATCGCTAAATCAATTGAGAGCGCTTGTAAATCCACCTCCATGCCCGCGCGAAGCCGCAAAATATCCGCCGCTTCCTGCATTTGCCGCCCGCAACGATCATTTGGAGTCTCCACAGCATTCAAAATGCGCCCAATCAAGAGATGACACAGACCGCTCGCGACAAAACTGCTGTTGTTCCCGCGCTGGCTCAGCCGTAGCAGTTCATCAAAGATCGGTGCCAGGGAATGCCCCATGTCGATTTCTGCCACGGGCTGATCCACGCGCAGAAAGCCCTCGGTCTTCCACGATTCCACCACCGATCCCCCAAAAAGAATCCAATATTCCTCCCATCCCGTATCTGGGTCTGGGCGGTACCGATGCCAGTCCCCAGGGAAAAGAAAGACGGCGCTACCGGCTTCAATCGATGTGGCCGATTGATGAGCTGACTCGAAGATCCCCCTGCCATTTACCAGATAAAGCAATCCAAACTCGTCGAGCACTCGCCCCCTCTCCCACAGGAAATCGTACCCTCGCGCATTCGGCTGCGGAGGATAGCTTTGCCTTGGTAGCGTGACCGCGTGGCCCGCACCCGAGATGTGAACCCCCCATCGCCGATCCTTGATACTCACAGCGAAATATTGGCTCACGTCATCGATCATTTTTCATATATGGCTGATCAAAACGTCTATTTCAATCGCTTTTGGGAACGTTCTAGATTGAATCCGCTCTTTACCCTTCCCCCATGACTCATCGCGATCAGAACAGCGTTTTTGCACCCCATGATCGTACCTGGGGCTGGGGTCTGCGCACCAAGCCGGGGGCTTTTTCCGATGGACGCACCCTGTTGATGGAAAGGGACGCTTCAGGTAAGAAAGAAGCCTTCTATGGACTGCAGGTCGCGAATACCTCGACCACGCTATCTCATCGCGATCAGGTGGTTGCCACCAAGGACCGCAACGGTTTCGGTTGGTCCAGTCCATTCGTGGTGTCATCGGCGGGATATGGCGTGTTTTTCCATAATGAATACACCGAGGACGCCCTCTTTCGCCTGCAAAACCCGATCGCCATCGAGAGTAAAGGGAACAAGGGCGAAATGGATTTCTTCCTGTTCTTCGGCCCACAATACGCAGACATTTTGCGCTCCTTCACGGCCTTGACCGGACGGCCGCCCATGCCGCCGCGCAAGCTGCTGGGCTTCCAATACCTGGTGCAGGGAGTCCAGATCGATCACACCGAAGCCTTTCACCAATGGCGTCAACACGGCTACGCTGTCGACAGTTGCATCACCTTTACCGACGTCACCATCACCCCCCCCCGTGACATCGCCCAGGTCAAAGCCGTCGCGGATGAACTGCATCAGGCCGATGCCCTCTTGGGATTCTACTTCGATGTCTTAATGCCCGGTACTTTCAGCAAACTGAACCCGAGACCCGAACCACACACCTATCCATATAAGGATTGGTCCGCCTTCAAGAAAGTCTTCAAGGAAAGCGTGGTCGACCAAGGCGCGGACTGGTTCTGGGTCGACGAAACCGATGAACCGAACCCTTTATTCGGTAACTTCGATGCCGGTTATCCATTCCATCTCTATCAAGCGATGTTCGAGACCTATGAAGCGAGTGGGAATGGACGTGGTTTTCTCTGTGGAAGAGGGGGCTACCCGGGTTGTCAGCGCTTTGGTTACCCGTGGATGGGCGATAAGGAATACAACCGCACCACCATGCTGGCCAATCTTACGCAGGGCATGATCGGTGTCGCCCATTCCACCCAGGACATGGCGGGTGCGACGCCAACCCATGAAGGCGAATTCGCCGACGGTGTACGAACGGGATTCCTCAATCCCCTGGCGATGTGCAACAACTGGGTCTTGGGTTTGAGCAGCGGGAATCAACGCCGGTCGGTCAATCATCGTCCGTGGGAAAACTCCCTCAGCATGCAGCGTGTCTATCAACGCTACCATGACCTTCATTACCGGCTGGTTCCGTATTTCTACCAACTTGCCTGGGAATCCCACACCAGCGGCCTGCCGGCATGGCGCTCCCTGGTCTTCGAGGACTTGGCCAACACCGCTTATGGCGATCGCGATGAAGTGCTGGTCGGTCCCAGCCTGCTTTACGCTCCACTGTATAAACACAACTCGCGGTCGGTACTATTGCCTCCGGGTGCGTGGATGCATTATTTCTCGGGTCGGCAATTGGCTGGCGGCACCACCATCCCCTTCATCCAAGGCGATCCCTGCGATGCCGCTCTCTATGTGCGGATGGGGTCCATCATTCCCATGATGGAATCCGTCGCCAGCCATTTGAATGAAAATCCCACCGGCCCGCTGGTGTTGGACCTCTATCCGACCGAGAAACATACCTCGCTGAAGGTCTATCAGGACGACGGCCGGACCCGGGATTACCAGCAGGGCGCCTTTTGTACCACCGAGGTGCAAATGGGTCGAACCAACGGAGACTTCTGTCTGCGCCTCGGCGGCCGCACCGGCCAATTCCGTCCGCAGCAACGCTCGGTGGTGTGCAAGGTCCTCTGGCCGACCCAACCCGAACAGGTCGCCCTCATTGCCAAACCTGATCCGGCGCTGGGTTCAGACGCCCTCCGTTCGCCCACTGCCAGCGATGAACGCCTGCCTTTCCTGGCTTCCGAAACCGAATTCAAGGCGGCTGAAAAAGGCTGGACCTATGCCTTCGATGATCTCACCAAGACCTATCGCCTCTGGATTAAAATCCCGGATACGGCCGACAAGACCGTGGCAATCCGCACGATCAGTGCCAAGACCCAGGTGCTCCCCACGCCGACCGGCAGCGCCACCGCGGTGCAATGGTTGACGACAGAAAAAGTTAACCAGCTTAATCTGCGCAAGGGGCAGGCCCCGCTGGAATCTCTGGTTTGTCAGGATCCGGCGGTTACCTTAACCAAGGGCGCCTCGCTCAGGGAATGGTCCATCCGTGTCACGGACAAAACCTTGCTCCTGACGCTGGCTGCCTATAAAAGTCCAGGTTCCCATGCGTCGGTGAGCTTCTGTGACGCCGGCACGGGACGCGTGCTGGACACCATGCCGCTGCCTGCGGAGTCCAACCCCTGGGCAATACAATACCAAGTGCGGGGAAGCGTTCTGCTGCGACTCAACGGCATGACCGAGGCCGCAGCCGCTACGATGCGGATGATCTTCGAGACCCAACCGTTGCCCACCGCGGAGCAAATCACCCAGCGAAACGAGGTCTTTCTTCTGGAAAGGGACACCACCTCGAAGGGCAACTGGAAGGAGCACTATGGAAAAGCCGGATTTGCCATCGCCGGTCTGGCCCCGAACATTCCGGCTGACATTGGTTACGAAAATAAAATGTCCACCTGCGTCTGGCGCGATCAAGTGGCGGATAGCGAGGGTCTCATGCGTCCCGATGGCGACCAACGCATCGCTGCCGGCTACTATGGCGCAGGAAAAGACTGCAGCATCACCCTGACGAACAAGAGCGGTCGCCCTCGGAGGGTGGCGTTCTATATCTGGCCCAATGGTACGACGGATCGGTCGATGGTCATCCGGGCACTCGATCCCGTTGATGGCAAGGTGCTGCATCAATACAACGTGTACAACCCCGAAAAGGGCGTCTATTTCGAGTATAGCTTCGAAGGTAATGTCACCTTCCAGGCACTCGCCACCAAGGGGCCCAACGCCGTTATCAATGCGGTTTTCTTCAATGACTGAAGTGAGTGAAATGATCGTCCATTAGAAAGAATCTTTAATAATGAATAAATTCCTGTTGGCCCTCGCCTTAACAACCCTCCTCGGTTGGACAGCCCAATCCCAAGCGGAGGTCGTCGCGGATTCGGAGGTAACGCTCCGGTCCGGCGGGATGACGCTGGAGCTCAATTCAAAGGGAGAAGCGCAGGTGAAGCTGGGAGAGCGTTTGTCCCGGTTCCCGGCTCTCTCCGATGTTTCCGGCTTGAAGGTGTCGGGAACTGTTTCCGCAGATCTGTCGAAGACCGGCATTGCGAAGTTCACAAGAATCCTAAAGCGGGAAGCGGACGGCGCCTCCTGCACGGTAACGGACCGGTTTTCAATCGACGGCGATGCGATCCGGTGGGACGTTTCCGTCGAGGGAGCCGGTTCGGCCTTCGGTGCGAATGTCATTTCCACCGTAATCGTCCCCTCGATGGAGAATCCGGTTTACTGGACGACCTGGGGGGGATTGAAGTCCGACGCCGAAGTGAAAGAGATGCTCGGAAAAAGTCGGGCCTTCTGGGATGACCCGCTTCAGTTTCTCAAACTGAACACCCGAAAGTTCGAGTTTGGGGGGTTCTCCTTTGATGACCGGGATGCCGTTTCGGTTCCGGTCTTTGTAGTCGGCGACTCGGATGGCAAGTCAGCGCTGATGCTAGCTCATGGGATCGAGGGGCCGATTATCAACATGAACACGCAGGTGGATCGCGACGGATCGTTTCGCTTTGTGAGATCGAATCGGCGGATCGAAAAAAACAACGCCTTCACATATTCGCTCTTCCTCCGCCCGCAACCTCTCGATTGGAGGCTGGGGCTCGGATGGTATCGCGCACGATACCTCAAGTATTTCGAGCCTGGAAGGAAGGAGACATGGATGGTTGCCGGCAATGGCGCCTACTCCGAGCACGAGGGGGATCTCGACGCCTATCAGCTCCACAAGACCGGCCTGCAGTTCAATTGGAAAGCCGGCTACGACCACTTTTACATGGGGATGTATCTTCCCTACACAAAGGATCTGGATTTCAAGTGGACGAATGCGCGGTTTCAGGGGGCGGAAGCGCCGCCCTTTCCCACCTCGTTGCGGAACATGGCCGCGTATTCCAAGAAGATGAGGGGCTACGGTTTTCACGTCCTCAACTATATGAATCCGGCGGAACTCGGATTAAAAATCGAAAGCTTCGCTTCGCCTCCGAAGCGCAAGGCCGCGCGCGACGAGGATCTCTGGCGGGATGCGAATGATTTCGTGTTTTACAAACTCCGCGATGCCGTTCTTTTTCCCAAAGGCGCCACTGAACCTTGGAAGGCGTGGGAGAAGTCAGTGCTGATGGATGTCGGCGTGCCAAGCTTCCAAAAACATTTGATCGCCCAGAATCAAATGCATCTGGATTTTCTCCCTGAGAGTTCCGGGATTTGCATTGACCGAACCGATTATATGCATTTCTTCAACTGGAACCGGGATGACGGCGTGTCGTGGGTCTCAGGAGCGCCTTGTGGATCGCTTGCTCTGGGATGGCTGGAGTTCATGAAAAAGATCGGCCCCATGTATCACGAGCCAGGGAAAGTGATCTATTGCAACCCACTCTACCGGCGACTCGATCTTTATGAAAATGTGGACGGGTACTACGATGAATTCGGCCGTGCCAATTGCCCGAGTATTTCAATCTGCTCGTTTCTCGCATTGGACAAACCGTATGTGGGCTGGACTGACACCTTGCCCTCTAATGTGCCGCTGAACGAATACTTGCAGCGTTATCTTTACCTCGGAGCCTATACAACGGCCCCCATGCCGTTCAACAATCACACGATCAAGCCGGGAAATCCTGTGGTCGATCAAGCTTACGCCGACTACGGATTGCTCTTTGAATCGCTCCGGTTTCGGAAATGGGATCTGGAGGAAAATCCGGTTTCGGTGCAGGGAGCAAAGGCCAACTGCTTCTTGATCCCCGGCGGGTTGCTGATTCCGGTGGTCTTCGGTGAGAACCGCGCGGCGGTAACCATCAAATCGAAGAACCCGGTGATGAGCGGGCCGCATTTCGTGGAGGTGCTTCACCCGGGCGACACCGAATGGAAGGCGTTGCAGGATCATCCGGTTCGGACAGGTGACGAAATCCAGGTTCCCTTGAAAAACGGATGCGCGATGGTTCGGATCGTACACACAAAAGTCATTCCTGCTTCGAAGGCGTTCCTGAAGGGTGCCAAAATCAAAGTGGTTAGCGCGCTCCCGGGAGCCAAGGTATTCAAACACGAGATGGCTGACAGGAAATGGACGGAATATCAGGAGTTTCTGGCACCGCTCGTGCTGACCCAGACGGCCCAGTTACAGTTTGAAGTTCGCGACGCTGTCGGCAAGCCCGTTCCCCAAGGTGTTTTCGAGAATGAGTGGGTGAGGTGTTTGCCTCCAACCCCGACCATCACCCCGGACAAGGGAATGATCTTCAAGGAAAAACAGGTTGAAATCAAAGTTCCAAAATGGGCCGACAAAGGGGTCGTGCATTTCACGCTCGATGGCACGGAGCCCACGGAGCAGTCCCCCGTTTATGCCGGGCCGATCACTTTGAAGGCAGCCGCCCAGATCAAGGCTCGCCTTTATCTAGAGGGCGAAGTGGGCGGGATCGCAAAGGCGGAATTCCAAAACGTGCCACCGCCTCCGCGGTTGCCCGATCTCAATATCGCGGATTTAAAGCCGCTCAAGGAAACGGTTGGGGTTCCAAACACTACGGTTCAGAGAAATCTTGCCTGGAACAAAACGCCCCTGTCACTGCTTGGGACAACTTTCCAAAAAGGAATGGGGGTTTGCGCCGTGTCCGATCTCGTTTTCGAGGCCAAACCGGAATACAAACGATTTGTGGCGTATGTCGGAATCGACGACGCGATGAAGAATTTCCCTGCGGCCAGCGTGAGGTTCCAGGTTTACGGGGATGTCCGGGATGGAACAGCCGCAGCGGAAGCGATTGCAGGGGAGACTCTCCTTTATGAGACCGATGTGATGCGTCCCAACATGGCCGCCGGAATCGATGTCGCAATCCCTGACGGGATCAAACGGATCAGGCTTCATGTGACCGATGAAGGATCCAAGGATGGCGACCATGCCGACTGGGTCAATGCGGGCTTTGTGACGAAATAAGCTCGAATTTTCCAGATTCGCTTTGCCTTACTAAGAAAACCCTGCACTCGAACGAGCCTTCGTATATCTGAATTTTTATTAATCTCTCTCCACTTACCAGTATGACCAACCGAGAAAACATCCTTCGCGCCCTCCACCGCCAACAACCCGAACGAGTCGGATTCGACTTCGTCTTTTCCCCCGCTTTGCTGGAAGAATTCAAACGTCGCACCGGACGTGAGGACTACCAGGAATATTACAATTTCCCTGTCCGCGTTCTGGAGCTGCACCCCACGCGGCTGAAAACGGATTTTACGAAATATTTCCAATCACTCCCCGCCGGCACACGCCCCTTGGATTGGAATCCGGAATGGGGCGTAATGGGCGAACCCGGAGCGGTCGCACATTTCCAAGAGATGCTGCACCCGATGGTGACCTTCACCGACGCCCTGCAGGTGCGTGAGTATCCGTGGCCTGATTTCCTGGAGGATTACCGCTGGACTGGGGCGGCGGAAACCGTTCAGGGAATGAAAGATCGGGATCTGGTTTGCGCGGCATTCATGGAAATGACGATCTTCGAGGTGGCATGGTATTTGAGGGGGATGGAGGATTTCATGATGGACTTGATGTCGGGGGAGGAAATCGCGATTACCCTCCTGGACATCCTCACGGAAATGCGCGTGGGTATGGCCCGGCGTTACGCGGAGGCGGGGGTGGATTTGCTGATGCTTGGCGATGACGTGGCGACCCAACTGGACATGATGATCAGTCCCGAGCTCTGGCGCGAAACCCTCAAGCCGCGGCTGGCCCGGGTCATTCGCAGCGCTAAGGAGGTCCGGCCGGAGATGCTCATTTTCTATCACGGAGACGGCAACATGGAAGCCATTCTACCGGACCTGATTGAGATCGGCGTGGAGGTGCTCAACCCGGTCCAACCGGAGTGCATGGACCCGGTCAAAATCAAAGAAAAGTTCGGCGACAAGCTGGCATTCTGGGGTTGCATCGGCACCCAGACAACGATGCCCTTCGGTTCTCCGGAAGAGGTGAAGCGCTCCGTGCGCGAGCTCATCGCCACCGTAGGAAAAGGAGGCGGCCTGTTTCTCGCACCCACCCACACTCTGGAACCCGACGTTCCGTGGGCGAACGTCGAAGCGTTCTTGGAAGCCGTCCGGGAACAGTAGCTCTCGTTTTTGCAACAAAACCACCAACTTAAAACCGGCCCCATTTATGACCGACTTTAATTTATCCACAAAACCGGATTTTGCCGAAGCCATGCAGCGCGTCGAGGCTTGGTTTCACGGGCGGATTGTTGACCGCGCTCCCGTGCGCTTTTCAAAACACAATGCGCAATACGAAACCAACGGCGGTCTCCAGGACTCCCGCTGGCCCACCCTCCGTGACCGGTGGTTCGACACGGACCACCAGATCGCTTCGGCGCTCGCCGACATTGGCAAACGCACGTTCCGGGCGGAGACATTTCCGGTTTACTGGCCAAATCTCGGGCCGAAAATTTACGCATCGTTCTTCGGCTGCCCACTGGAATTTGGGGAGATCACCTCCTGGAGCGAGCCCCTCATCAGCGACCTTTCCGATGCGGCGCAGCTAGCGCTGCCAGCTTTCGATCCCGAAAACCTCTACCTTCGCAAGCTCGATGAAATGACGGAGAGCGCCCTCGAACGGTGCGCAGGCAAGGCTTTGGTGGGAATCACGAGTTGGTGCCCGGGAATTGATTGCGCGGCGGCGCTGATGGGGCCGGAAGACCTTTGCATGTCCCTCCTGCTCGAGCCCGAGCACACCAAGAAGCTGATCGGGCAAACCTTTGAGCCATTCCCGGCTCTGGCCGAACGTTATTATGGACGGCTGGCGCGGATCGGCCAGCCTTCCCTGGGGTGGATGGAAATCCCGCACGCCGGAAGATGCCACACGATCCAGGCGGACTTCTCGAACATGATTTCCCCAGCCCAATTCGGGGAATTCTGCGCCCCGTTTATCCGGCGTGAAATCGAGGGGATGGACCGGGTTATTTATCACCTTGACGGAAAAGGGGTGGCCAAACACCTCGACTTTCTCCTTGCTGAACCCGGGATTCACGCCATCCAGTGGGTGCAGGGCGTGGGTGACGACGAACCCATTCTGCAATGGATTCCGCTGATTCAACGGATCCAGGCTGCCGGCAAATCCGTCGTGGTCGATCTCAGACCGCACGAACTCCAGCCATTCATGGACCAAGTCCGCCCAGAAGGAGTTTTCCTCTGCATCGCCGCCGAGGACTCAATTCAGGATGATCTCATTCAACGGATTCGTAAATGGTGAGTCGTCTCCATGAAGCTAAACATCCAAAATATCCCGAGCCGCAAAAAACCAAAACAGACTTATGCTTGCCATTCATCTCCAGTGGATTGATTACACCATCCTCGTCGCCTACGTTCTCTTCGTCATAGGGATCGGCTGGGCGCTCTCGCGGCAGATGAAAACCTCCGCAGACTTTTTAACCTCCGCCCGCACGATCCCGACCTGGGTGACCGGCCTGGCCTTCGTTTCCGCCAATCTTGGCGCGCTCGAACTCGTCGGCATGGGGGCCAGCGGCGCAAAATACGGGATGGGTTCCTGTTTCTTTTATTGGGCCGGAGCCATTCCCGCGATGGTCTTCCTGGCCGTGTTTATGATGCCGTTTTACTACGGCTCAAAGGCCCGTTCCGTGCCGGAGTATCTTAAGATGCGCTTTGACGAGCGGGTTCGCGCGCTCAACTCCGTTGCGTTTGCCGCGATGACGATTTTCGCCTCCGGCATTTCAATGAATGCTCTGGCGAAACTGCTCAACCAGTTGTTGGGGTGGAACTACGATCTGGCGTTGTGGGTTTGCTCCGCCGTGGTGCTCCTCTACGTTTTAAAAGGCGGGCTGACCTCGGCCATTTACACCGAGGTGCTCCAGTTCTTCATGATCGGCCTCGGGTTCGCTCCGGTGGTTTATTTGGGTTTGAAAGACGTGGGCGGCTGGCACGCGATGAACTCCTCCCTGCACACTTATTCCGCGCAAATGGCAACGGCCCGGGGCACCGAGTACGGGGTGCATGGCTGGACCAGCGCCTGGCGGCCCCTGGTGGCCGGCACGGCCCACAATCCAATGGGCGTGGATCTTTTTTCCATGATGTTCGGCCTCTGTTTTGTGCTCGGCTTCGGCTACTGGTGCACCAACTTCCTCGTGGTCCAGCGGGCAATGGCCGCCAAGGACATGACGGCCGCCCGCAACACCCCGCTGGTGGGGGCTGTCCCTAAAATGCTCATTCCTTTCTTGGTCATCGTTCCCGGGATGATCGCCGTGGCACTGACCTCAATGCCCAACAAGGACTACCGCATCCCGCCCCCGGTCATTTCGCAGAAAGCCTACGATCAGGCGATCGCGGCCGTTAAGAAGGCCGACCCGGCCAATCCCGCCGCCGGGGTGCAAGCGGTCGGCGAAGCCCTTGGAAAGGCGGTAAACCCCGAACAGGTCTCGGCGCTCATTATCGCCACCGCGAAAAACAAGTATTCCGACGAGCAGATCAACGCCGGAGTTTACAACAGCATCACGGAATACGACTACGACGGGGTGGTTCTATCGCTGGTGAAGAAGTATTGTCCCTCGGGGCTGCTCGGGCTGGCGCTCACGGCGTTGCTGGCCTCTTTCATGTCCGGAATGGCGGGCAACGTCACGGCGTTCAACACCGTCTTCACTTACGACCTCTATCAGGCATATTTCGCCAAGGACAAGAGCGACCAACACTATTTCTGGATAGGCAAGGTTGTCACCGTGGTCGGCATCGTGCTGAGCATCGCGGCGGCGTATTTCGCCTCGAGATACAACAACGCCATGGATATCATCCAGCTCGTGTTCGGCTTCGTGAACGCGCCCCTTTTCGCGACCTTTCTTCTAGGGATGTTCTCCAAACGCACTACCGGCACCGGAGCCTTCCTTGGGTTGTTTATCGGCATCGGCAGTTCGGCGTTATTTCACGCACTAACAATCACCATCGGCAACGCGCCCGGGGTCAAGGGCGGCTACCTCGGTGTTCTCGCGAAGTTCCCCAGCGAGATGGCGCAAAACTTTTGGTTGGCCGCAGTTGCCTTCACCGTCTGCTTCATCCTGACGTTGATGATTTCGCTTTTGACCAAGTCCCAAAAAACCGACGAGGAACTCAAAGGGCTGGTCTATTCGCTCACGCCAAAAATCAAGGCGGACCACCTCCCCTTCTATCAACAACCCGGGGTCATCGGGGTAGTGCTGCTTATTTGCTGTGTGATCTTAAATGTCATCTTCTGGTGATTTAACCCGCAATTCAACCCTTGCCTCAAAATTATGGGACTCGATATCCGCTGGCCTATTGGTTTCATGTTCAGCTTCATTGGCGCGCTCCTTGCCGCTTATGGCGTCTGCGATGCCGCTGACTCTCAATCGCTTGGCATCAACATCAACCTGGTCTGGGGACTCGTTCTCATTGTTTTCGGTGCCGCCATGTTGCTTGGCGCCAGTAGAGCCAATCAGAAACTCAGAAAAGAACGCCAAAGCAGTGCCGAGCGATGGGAAACACCGCAAGTGACGCCCCCGTAGGATTGCAGGCCGGTAGGAATTGGCGTGCCGGTAGGATCGCGAGTTCAGTAGGATCCGCTCGGGCAAATGAAAAATCGGCAGGAACCCAAACAAAAGTCGGCCAGAGCGTTGCGCCCCGACTCAGTGTAGTGGTCCGCATTGGGGCGGGAATTTTGGTGGCCGGTTTTGATGACAGATGTGGCTACAAGGGCGTTTACAAAACGCTGGCATCAAGCCAGTTCGCGCGGGACAAGGGAATTATGGCCTACTTGGGTTGCGGCGCCGGTCATCGCGTTGCATTTCGCCAAAGATCCGCCGCAGCTTATTCGGATTCAGCTCACAGGCCCTGAGGCAGAGCCTGAGGGTTTCAGCATACGTTATCTTTAAGACGCCGAGCGTTTTCATCAGCGCGTCGATCGCGAGTATTATCTCCATATCGGACGAGTGCAGTTCCACCGTGTATCTGTCGCCTTCGAATCGGGGCTGCTTGACGGGAGCTTGCTTTGATTGTCGCTTCGGCTTTCGGCGCCGGTCATCGCGTTGCATTTCGCCAAAGATCCGCCGCAGCTTATTCGGATTCAGCTCACAGGCCCTGAGGCAGAGCCTGAGGGTTTCAGCATACGTTATCTTTAAGACGCCGAGCGTTTTCATCAGCGCGTCGATCGCGAGTATTATCTCCATATCGGACGAGTGCAGTTCCACCGTGTATCTGTCGCCTTCGAATCGGGGCTGCTCGACGGGAGTTTGCTTTGATTGTCGCTTCGGCTTTTGCAAGGGGGCCACACGACTGGAAATACCATCGAGGTAGCGAGTTAAAGTCCATCGCGATGCAGTGATGCCATGTCGGGTTTCGAGTTTCCTTAAAATGTCTACATGCGTCCACCCGTCGCGGAGCATAACCTGAATTTCGGCTCGGTAGGGAGCAACCTTGGATCCGGAGTGTTTTTGTTTTGTCATGAAATGGTGGCCACAGATACCTCCATTCGGCAGCATTTCAAGTCCTCCTTAATCACACACCAAAACTTTGAGATTGAAGTGATCCGCCATCGGCCAAAAGCCACCATGCCGACGCCAAGCTTCACATCCGCCCGGCATCGCCTCCTCCCACTGCCTTAGCCGCGTGACAGCCGTTTAGCGACTTCACCATCCCCGCGTGGCTCGCTGCTGACCAAGCTCCCGTTGCCGCCATTGCCTCGGCGCCCTACGAGACAGGTTATGGAAGTTACAACTGTCTCGTTCTACTCTCCAAAGCCCAACGATCTATTGCCCGTAGATCTCATTTCTTCTGGGATTCTCAAAGAATGCCACTGGGTTTTGCCCGCCCAGGTTCATAAAGAGAGCCCTGCGCCCGGTTAGCTTTCAAGGCACCAATTTAGAAAAGAAATCTCGGCGGGACCTTTGTCCACCGGTTGCATGGCTTAACCAGTTGGGGACCAGCACTCTTTTCGACTATGGTCAGTCTTGATTGGATGTTCGTCACCTCAGAAGAGAGTGCCGCCACCCGCGCTTCCATCTCTAACTGCGCCGCACGGGCTGTGACAGTCGCCAATGCTTTTTCCAACTCAGCAACCCTTTGCCTGGCCAAGCCGAGTTCTGCTTCCGCTGCACTACGCGTGATGCGCTCCTCATCCACCAGCTTTTTCAGGTCAGCAAGCGCGCGGTCGAGCGAATTTGCCTCTTGCTTGCGGGAAAATTGCCGTGCGATAGGTGATATTTTAGAGTACGAAACACCAAGTTCGCGCGCAAGCGTATCATAGGTTACCGACACGCCACGGGCTCGAACGGCCAATCCGGCAGTGATGATTTCGTCTAAGGGAATTTGGGCCATGTTATAATTAGTAAAGAACCGGGGCCGTATTTTTAACGGGAACTCAAAAAATGTTTACGCTCCCCATGTTGGCCGGCCTTGGAATGATTTTCAGGACACTGCCCATTACGCGTTCGGGCCTGACCTTGCGTCTTGAAAAAATAGAGAGGGGACGCGCCAGGCATTCGATGGCGCGCCGCCCGGCATGGGTGTGGGCATACGGGGTCAGATGGTGCATGATCTTCGGGTGCCTAGCGTGATGGCCGAGTCGGTCTTGTATGGGCCTGCTGGATGTGCTTGATCATCTTGCAGGTATTGCGATGCTTAGTTTCCAGTCTGTTTCACTGGGCGCTTGGCTTTCTCCGATGCCTCGCGGCGGGCCTGCACCAAGTACCGCGCCCCGGCGCCGCCGGGGGCGGTTTGTTTAAGATACTGCTGCTCAATGGCGCTTTTGATTTCCGCCACCCCAGCAGGGTCAGTTCCGCTCGGGACAATGGTCCAATAGGCAATGCATTCTTCGATAGATGCTTGGAGTGGAGTGTGAGGTAAGGATTCAAATGCGGTTTCCACGAGAGCTTGCACCCCGGCCAGCGGCGTGCGGTAGTGGAGGTACGTCGACGCGGGACTGCCCCATGTCGCTGGTTTCACTCCGTGGTGGTTCTTCGTTATTTCGGCAGTTCCGCACAGGCTGGTGCGGGCCGCCGCCAGCGTGCGAATTCCGAATGGATACAGATGCCCGGCCTTTGGCCCGGGGATGCTTGCCAGCCAAAGCCGCAAATTGGACGCCATTCCTACCGTTCGAGAGCGCCGGTGGGCGCCGGGCTTGGCATTGCCGCGAGTGGACCGGGTTTTCTCCATCGAAACGGATATAAGCCCGCGGGCGAGATCGATATTATCCCAGGATAAGCCAAGACACTCCTGCTCAGTGAAGCCGCCGAAGTACTTCAGGGCGGACGGAGCCACCAAATCCGGGTTGAATCGCTCCGCTGCGGCCATAAACTGAGCGATCGTGCTTGGAGCCGTGATGGATCGCAAGTGGAACGAGTATTTCTGGGCCGACAAAGCATCGAGCGGATTGGCCGCCAGATAGCCGTCGGCAGCGGCAGTATCGAATAGAAAGCGAAAAGCTCCGAGCAGGTTCTTTCGGATTGCATCAGAGAGTGCATCCAGCCGCTTTTCCAGTTCTCCGGGTTGCAGTGACCGCAGGCGCCTGTTCCCCGGAAACCATTCTGAGAGCGCAGCAATCGCGCGCTTCCGGTAGTCCTGCGTCGAGGTCGAAACCGTTCCGTCTGTCATCTGCACGTAGCAACGGGCGATCTCGCAGAACTCAGCGAGGGTGGCATACGTTTTCACCTCGGCATTCGCGGTAACCGGGTCGTGATGATAGTGTCTCCCCCTTTTGCCATCCGGTTTCGTGTAATTCGACCAGGTACGGGTATTCTCCGCGATGTGGCGTGGTAAGCGTTACGACCCTTGCCGATTTTGCAGTGCTGTTGGAGTCAGTGTTGGTGGTTTTCATAATTAAGGTTGAGCATCCAGCCCCTGCTCCGGGGGATCGAAAATTCCAACAAGGAGGCTGGCTGCCTGATCTGTGGAGCGAGCGAGGCGCTCGAACTCAGGCACCAGGTGAGCCCGCCCCAGGCCCGGGGGGTACCACGGAGGCGGAATAGAAAAATATTCCTTGGCCGCCGTCCGCCGGGAAGCCCGCAGGTAATTCCGTTCGAGAATGACTTCCGAGTTGCCCAGTTGCTTGGCGGTCTCCTTTGGGTTGGTCAATCGTTCCAAAAACGTCGCGCAGCTTTTCCTGGCCCCATTCGGCTTCCACGAGTCCAGTCCGATGATGAGTGCCAGAATGGTCCTGCGCTTACTGAGCGTGATGTAGGAGCACCAGTCTGGCAAGATGGGGCCGGATTGGATGGTGGGATGGTACTCCAGCCAAGCACTCAGCCACGCGACCAGACAGTCTCGGATATCGATGCAGCGCTCTTGGTGCACTTTGCTTACAGATGCCGGGAGGACCATCTCGGCGTCGCCCAAATAGATATCTTCAAATTTCACCCCGATGGACTCTCCCATCGCGCGCAAGCAGCCGAAGAAACAAAGAATGAAGTAAGGCACGAGTTCCGGGAAAAATTCCTAGGACGCCCACAGGAATGCCCAGGTCTCCATAGGCGAAAATATCTCTTTCTTTATCTCGGGCTCATACCTCTTGTCGTTGTATGCCTGCTCGAACGGATTTTCCGGCAGCTGCTTTGCGGCAACGGCAAACGAGAAAAAGTAATGATAATGGAGGACGCGTTTGTTGTATGCCCTGCCCCCCAGGTGGTCCTCTGCGGCGAGGATGCGCGGGACGTCGATCGCGGAGATGGGTGTCTCCGGACCGCCGAGCGCGCGCAATCGCTTCAAACTTCTGCGGTAGTCCTTCCATGTTACGTCCCTGACAGGCCCCCGCTTCTTGCTCTTGCCTTCGCGCACCTT
Organism: Verrucomicrobiota bacterium; assembly: GCA_037130675.1. Taxonomy (GTDB): domain Bacteria; phylum Verrucomicrobiota; class Verrucomicrobiia; order Chthoniobacterales; family Chthoniobacteraceae; genus JBAXSN01. The sequence goes on along the minus strand of JBAXSN010000050.1, from coordinate 1,930 downwards.
CGGCTCGATTTGGTCGAGGTATTGCCCAAGATGTATCAGGCATTTGGTTCTCTCGGAAAGCACGACGGCGACCGCCCGCTTGGCCAACTCGGCCAGTGAAACCTCGATGCCATGCTCCCGGAGGAGGGCATTGGCATTGCGCGCATCAATTCGGGGCTCGGAGTCCATGTTCGCGAGTTCGCGGCCTACCAGGGTTACCTCGGTCTCCTTCTCTTTGGCCCATCTGATGGCGTCTTCGCCGTCGCGGAAATACTCGCGCAGCCGCTTCCCGCCGTTCATCGCGCTTGGGCCCGTCACGAGATGTGTGCATGCCCCGTGCCTGGCTCCGAGCTTCCAAACCGTCAAGTGTTTGAGTCCGGGCACGTCGAGCGCCTCATTTTCCTTCTTGGACTCGGGCGCTTCGGGTCGCTTCGGGTTGGTTTTCTTCGCTTTCTGATTCATCGGGTTCTTTCGGTTGCGGTCACAAAGCGGTCACAGTTCAAGCCCATATCGCGCGCCAGCAGGGAAAAACGTCTACGGTAACGGCAGCGGGAAGGCGCCGAAGTTCCGCTGCCGTAAGCGATTGCGGGATGTGCGGTGATTTACCGGGTTTGTCCACGTAATCGATTTCCGTTGGACGCTCCCGAGGGAGGTAGTTTCGCTTTTGTGCCCAATGGAAAAAGTTGGCTACACTGCAATAAATGTTCCGCCTAGTCCGCTCCGCCACTAAGCTAAGGGGGCACCGCGGAGCGGGTTCCCCGCTCTATCGGTCTTGACCAGTTCGTGAAGCCAGATGTCGAATTCGCAGGCGTTCACATCGAGCATAGGCCCAGAAAAGCGGGTCGCGAAGCGAGCAAGATCATTCCGTACCGTTTGTTGGTGTCGATCAGACCTCTCGCTGAGAGATTTTAGGAATTCAGGCATGGCGATTTCGATCGACTTGGGATTGATGGGCCTGGCGCGGTTCTCGCGATGCTGGCGCGCGATCTGAACGAGGCTTACCGGTTTTACAAGTTGGTAAGCGGCGACGTAGTCCCTGATCGCCCCTTCCAAGCTGAGCCCTTCCGCCAGCAGGAGCTTTTCAACTCGGAGATAGCTTTCCAACTCCGTGCCGGTGAGCGTGCGAGACGAGATATGACCGCGCTCCAACTCCTCGGCTTTCTTACGTGCAAGCCGGTGCGCCTCCTCTTGATCGGTGGTGGAGGTGCGCACTCGCACTCCGTTGAGCGTGTAGAGCCAGTACTCGCGCTCGATCTTGTTTGTTTGTTCTTGTGGCGCTGAGAGGATCGGTAAACCTTCACCCCGACGGGGCCGGCACGGAAAGTCTTTGGATACTTCTCGGCGTCCTTTTTTTGATTGCTTCCTGGCGGGGGTGCAGGACGCCAAAGTTACCGATTTCGCTACGCGGCTTGGGCAAGAGGCTCATTAGAGGCATTACGCTGGTCCCAATAACCATCGAAGCGGTTGCTTAAGAGAGCGGAGCGAACACTCAGGACGTTCTGCGCCCCGGGACTAGACCAAAACATTCCGGACTGCTTGAGTCGCTGGCCCACGACGGTTCTGCATCCAGCTTCCACAACGCCGGAACCGATGAAGTAGCCGGCCGCTCGGAATGTGGCGTAGAGCATCCGGTCACGGTTTCTCTGTAAATAGGCGATCTGCTTTTTCGCTTTCTTTCGGCGTGGGCCATTGCGAGGCAACGCCGCACGCGCCGCGGCGATGACTTCGTCAATGCCGTCCTCTTTCAGGCGGGTCCGCCAGAGGTCGTCCTGCAACTTACTCTTCTCACTGGCTTCGCCGTATAGGGCTCCGCATAGCTCTGCGAGATGCTCGGCGGCATGGTAGAAGTCCAAAATGTGGACGGCACCCGGAAAGTTCACCCGGGCCACTTCCCAAACCCAGGCCGCGCCATCCCCAATGAAAACCAATTTCAGCGCGCTTCCCATTCCGC
>JBAXSN010000005.1:0-43014 GCA_037130675.1 Verrucomicrobiota bacterium | reverse complement strand
ACGGGGCTCGAACCCGCAACCTCCGCCGTGACAGGGCGGCGCTCTAACCGATTGAGCTAAGACTCCATTTTCCCGAACCCCTTTTTGGGTTGGGAGGCGAAAAAGTAGCGGGGAGCGCGTGAATCGGCAACAAATTTCTACGTTTTTTTTGTGCGCCCCGTGCGCCGTTGCCCTGAAGGGTTGCTCCCGGAAAACCCGAACGTGCTTTTCCCGCTGGAAATCTCCGCGGAGGCCCCTACTATCCCTCATTCGCCATGCCACTGGACCTAAAAGAATTGGTAACCCACAGACTCGGAGAAAACTACGAGCTCCACGAACGCTATATTAACAAGACTCTGGTCGCCGTTCAGCGCACGATCGGCTTCGACAAGGTGTATGCACGAGGCGAGGGGGCCTACCTTTATGACCGGGAGGGGGAAGCCTATCTCGATTTCCTGAGCGGCTACAGTGTTTTCAACATCGGGCGGAGTCATCCGGCTGTGAAGAGAGCAATTCAGGCTGTGTTGGAAATGGACCTGCCGAACATGGTCCAGATGGACTGCTCGCTATTGAGCGGGTTGCTGGCGGAGGCCTTGGTCAAGCGGCTCCCTGACCACCTTAACGCGACTTTCTTTTGTAACAGCGGCGCCGAAGCGACCGAGGGCGCGATCAAGTTTGCCCGAGCCGCCACCGGGCGTTCGGGGCTGATTTCTCTGGAAAGCGCATTTCATGGCTTGAGCATGGGAGCGCTTTCCATGATGGGGTGCGAAAGTTTCCGGGACGGCTTCGGCCCGTATCTGCCCGACTGCCAGCGCGTGAAGCTCGGGGATATGGCTGCCTTGGAGAAACTCGTGGTCACGGGGAAGTATGCCGCGCTCGTCGTTGAGCCGGTGCAGGGCAAAGGGGTGCATTTTCCTCACGACAGCTTTTTTGAGGAAGCCCAGCGCCTCTGTCGCCGACACGGCACGCTTTTGATTTGCGATGAGATTCAGACAGGGCTGGGACGAACCGGTCGCTGGTTCGGATTTCAGCATTGGAATTTGGAGCCGGACATCATCACCCTGGCGAAGTCTTTGAGTGGCGGCTATGTGCCATGTGCGGCCATCGTGATGCGGCGGGAAATCTACCAAAAGACTTTCAGTCGTCTGGATCGGTGCGTGATCCACTCCTCGACCTTCGGGCGCAATAATCTCGCGATGGCGTGCGGGTTGGCGACGCTTCAGGTGCTTGAGGACGAAAAGCTCGTCGAGAATTCCGAGCGGATCGGCCGGTTGCTCCTGGAGAAGCTCAACGCGCTTAAAGAGCACCACTCATTCATCAAGGAAGTCAGGGGTAAAGGACTGATTCTCGCCATCGAGTTTCATGAACCCAAGGAATTGGCGGCCAGGCTCGGGTGGAAATTTTTGCACGCCGTCGAGCAGGAGCTCTTTTCTCAAATGGTCGTGACCTCGCTGTTGAGCCGCTACCGGATCCTTTCGCAGGTTGCGGCACACGGGATGGATGCCATCAAAATTCTACCTCCGCTCACGATCGGTGAGAAAGAAGTGGATCTCTTTGTTGAGGCGCTCGATTGCGTGCTCAAGGATTGCCGGAAATTTCCGGGCCCGATCTGGGATCTCGGAGCCAATTTCCTGAAACAGGCCGTGAAAAAGTAAGCCCTGTGGCAATTCTGTCTGGCCTAAACATCGCCTGTTTCGCGAAAGCGGAGTTCGGCGCCAATGCCGTCTTAAAGCTTCCTCGCCTTCTGGCTTGCTTGATTTCGCCCTGTCGTTAAGGCTTGTTCTCTCGCAAATGAAACGCACGCTGATCCCCGACTCTCTCCTGCCGATTTACGACAAAGTGGCTGCCGGGGAACGGATCACCGAGGCCGACGCCTTGGTCCTCTATTCGACCAGGGAGATGAACATCCTCGGCGCGATGGCAAATCTCGTTCGGCAGCGAAAAAACGGGAACGTAGCCACCTACATTCTCAACCGCTACATCAATTACTCCAACCTCTGTCTCCTTTCTTGCCAATTCTGTGCGTTCAGTGCCAGAAAGCGCGATCCGCATGCCTTTGAATTGGCCATTCCTGAGATTGTCGCCAAGGTGCAAGAGGAGTTGGCGAAAGGAATCACAGAAATTCACATGGTGGGAGGCCTTCATCCGACGCTCAAGGCAGAGTGGTACTTTGAATTGCTTCGTTCCCTGCGCGCGCTCGATCCGGCGCTGCACTTGAAATGCTTCACCGCGATTGAAATCCGGCACCTGGCAGAGCGCATTTTCAAGCTCCCGATCCGGGATACCCTGGAGGCGTTGCGCGAAGCGGGCCTCGGCTCACTGACCGGCGGCGGCGCGGAGATTTTCGATCCCGCGGTGCGCGATACGATTTGCCGGGGCAAAGAGTCCGCGGAGGAGTGGCTGGAGGTCCATCGCATCTGGCATGAGATGGGGGGGCGTTCCACCTGCACCATGCTCTATGGCCATGTTGAAACGCCCGAGCACCGGGTGGATCATCTCCGTCGGCTTCGCGAGTTGCAGGACGAAACGCGCGGCTTCACCGGATTCATTCCGTTCGCTTTTGTGCCGGAAACCACAGAGCTTTCCCATATCAAACCCGCGAGCGGCTTTGAAGAACTCCGTAACCTGGCGGTGTCGCGCATTTACCTGGACAACATCGACCACGTCACGGCGTATTGGATCAGCCTGGGCCTTTCACTGGCGCAGGTCTCGCTCAATTTCGGCGTGGACGATCTTCACGGCACAATTATGGAAGAGAAGATTTTTCATATGGCCGGAGCGAAAACTCCCCAGGAACAAACCGTGGCGGCGCTGGAGCGGGTAATTCGTGAGGCCGGCCGCGAACCGATGCAGCGCAATTCCCATTATGAGAGAATCTCACGCTGCTGATTCCGATAGCGAACCAATGAAGGCATTGGACGGACTTCGGATCGGCTGCGTCCGTTATCTCAACTCGCGCCCCCTGATCGAGCCGTATGCCGGGCCTGTGGTCCTCGATCATCCGTCGGCCCTGGCAGCGGCGCTGGCGCGGGGCGACCTGGATGTGGCGCTGGTGCCGGTGTATGAGGCGCTCCGTTCTCCCGGGTTCGCCATAGCCGATGGCGTGTCCATCTCCTCATTGGGGCCGGTGTGGAGCGTGTTCATTGCCCACCAAGGGCCGGTCTCAGCGATCCGCAGTGTGAGCCTTGACCCGGCCTCCCTGACGTCCGTGAATCTTTTTAAGGTGCTTTTCGCGGAGTGGGGGGATTCTGTCCCCAACTACGTGGCCGAACCTTCGCCTTCGGGGCCGGAGGGCGCCCGGTTGATCATCGGCAACCAGGCCATTGCCTTTCGCGAGCAACACGGAGGCGATTTCAATTACTTCGACTTGGGTGAAGAATGGCTGCGCCGTACCGGACTGCCCTTCGTGTTCGCGGTCTGGTTGATTCGCCCGGAGGTGAAGGAGCCACACCGGGTTGCCGCAGCTTTCCGCGAGATCGCCACCCGCGGGCGAAAGTCCATTTCAAAGATCGCGGCAAACCATCCCGAATATCGGTCGGAATTTGCAATCCGCTATCTGACTCAAAACATTCGGTTCGATTTAGGTGGAAAAGAAAAGCAGGGGATCGCACTCTTTCGGGCGCTCCTGTGCAAGCATGGATTCCTTCCGGCCGAAACCGCTCCGCCTCGCTTTCTGTAAGGAGAAGCCGATTTTGGCAGATTTAGAGGTCTGGCCCAACGAAATCGGTTGCATATTAGTCAGATTACTTCATTGTTTGCCACTATGTTAGTGCTATCACGGAGAGTTGGTGAAACGATCATGATTGGAGACAACATCGAGATCATGGTCACCCGCATTGAGCGCGATTCCGTTCGCATTCGTATCAGTGCGCCCCGGGAGATTCCAATTTTCCGGAGCGAAATTTATGACGAAATCAAGCGGACCAAAGGGGAGGTCCGCGCCCCGTCCGGTTCCGCTGAACCGGCAACGGATGAAGGAGCGACTTAAAGTCAGGCGCCACCGGTAAAACCGTCAATGTGCCTGAGTTACGCCTTTGATTTGCGCGTAAGCTTGAAATGTCTTTGTCTCCTTGGACGGCAGAGCGGTTTCAATCCTTAGAACAGCCATTACGGGACGATCCGTGCTCGATGGAGTGATAACCAAATTATAGAAAGCTCCTGCTTTCACGGACTCGACGGCCGTCGATATTCTTGAATCGCTTGAGACGACTTTTTCCAAACGTAACTGCGTCGAGGCTGGAATGATCAGCTTGACGATCTTCGGTTTCGGCTCGTCCCCGGTTTTCCAGAACACGAATTGCGGCTCGATTTTGACGGCCTCGTTCACGTAGGTGACCATCATCAAGGTGGTGCATTCGGACTCGCCGTGAACGCCGACTCGGATTCCCTTGGCCTGCACGCCCTTTCGCTGGCCGATGGTGAAAAGCGCGCTGATGCATCCCCGTTCACCGGGCTGAAAGGTTTTCTTTTCCAGCGCGACTGTTGTGCATCCGCAACTTGACCGGACGGAATCGATGGTCGTGGCCTGGTTGCCGATGTTGGTAAACCTGAATTCCGCTTTTACGGTTTTCTCGCCTGGCTCTGGATGGAATGCCAACTGCTGGTGATCCCAGCGCAGGGCCGAGTCTGCGAGGGAAAGGACTTGGGTGAAGAGCCAGACAAGGCAGAAGGTGAGGATTCGAGTCATCGAGGGGAATCGATTCGAACATCAGGTCTGGTTCCTGAAAAGCCATGGGACTGACAGGCTCGATTGGACTTATATGAACGCGCACGCGCGCTCGTTCCCAATCTCCTGATTGGGAACGCACTTGTCCCCGAATCTCCGATTCGTAAACCGTCCGGATGCTATTCCGCTTTCGGAATCCGCTCCCAAAGCGGCGAAGGACCACGCGCTACTTCCACGCCGGGTGGCGCGCGATTTCTCCGAGTGCCTGCACAAGAAGGGTGCGGCCCGGTTCCATTCGGTGCCAGGGGGAGGCGCCGCTGGGATGAGGCAACGGCACGAGGTCGAACTTGCCCCCTGCACGTTCAGCTTGGAAGCGTTTGCCGATCATTTCGGTCAACGGCAGGGCTGGGAGAAATTGGGCGATGGCGAGTTTGCCGACCGGGATAATGAGTTCGGGCCGGAGGATTCGCAGTTCCTCGTCGAGCCAGTAAGAGCAATGGGCGATTTCAGCGGGGGCCGGGACGCGGTCGCCTCCTTGCGGGGTCTTTCCCGGAAAACAGCGGCAAACCGCTGCCATGTAGATGGAATTCCGGAACTCTTCCTCCCCGATTCCGCAGTATTCGGAAAACCAACGAAACAGGGTCTTTCCGGCAGTCCACGCGAACGGTTTGCCCGCCAGCGGTTCTTTGGTTCCCGGCGCCTGTCCGACGAGCAAAATTTTGCTCACGACAGCTCCACCGGAAACCACTGGCTTGTGCATGGCCGGGCAACGTTCACAGGCGCGGAGGGCTGCGACGTGGGATTCCAAGGCTGCTTTGGCGGATTGTTTGTTCATCGGTCAGGCCGAACCAGCCGGGTTCCCGCGGCAACCGGATGCCCCAACAGGAAGTCGCGAACCGGCATCCGGCGTTTGCCTTCAAGTTGCACGTCGCGGAGCAGGATCGCGCCTTGGCCCGCCGCAACCAGAATGCCGCGTTTGTCGGCGCGCAAGACGGTACCTGGCTCTCCGGTCGACTCCCTTCGGGAACGGTGCTGAATGACGGAAAAGACTTTCAGTTTGCGGGGAGTGCCCGACGCATCGGGGATCCAGGTCGAAGCCGCAGGCCACGGATTCATGGCGCGCACCCGGCGGTCGATGGCGTCGCAGGGGGCGCTCCAGTCGATGACACCGCTTTCACGGGTGAGCTTGGGGACATGGGTGGCTTGGGCATGATCCTGCGGGATGCGGGGCGCATTTCCATGCTCCAGCAACGCAAGCGCCTCGGCCAATGCCTCGGGCGCAAGCGCCGCCAGCCGATCATGCAGGGTGCCGCCGGTTTCCCTGCGTCGGATCGGAAGCGGGCGCATGAGCAGAATATCGCCACTATCCAATCCCTCCGCCATCCACATCACGGTGATGCCAGACTCGCGATCGCCGGCTTCAATGGCGGCTTGGATCGGGGCGGCCCCCCGATGTTTGGGAAGGAGCGAAGCGTGAAGGTTAAGGCACCCCAGCGCGGGGGCGTCTAGCAGGGCCTTGGGCAGGATTTGTCCATAAGCCATGACCACGATTACTTCGGGCTTTAATGCGGCGATTTCCGCGGCTGCCTGCGGTTCGCGAATCCGTTGGGGTTGAAGAACCGGCACACCCCGTTCAAGGGCAAAACGTTTGGTGGGTGGGGGCGTGAGTTCCTGTTTGCGGCCCACCGGCTTATCCGGCTGGGCGACGACGGCCAGGAGTTCGTGTTCCTTAAAGAGTCTCTCCAGTGCAGGCAGCCCAATATCGCCGGTGCCGAGAAAAATGAGTCGCATAGTGGTGGAATTAGGGTCCGGATCGTTCCGGTTCTGGAGCGCCAACGGCGCGGGTGCAGACCAGCCTGGGTCAATAAAAAGAAATCAGGGCCGAAGGCCCGCCGCATGGGGCCGAGTTTTTGCTCTCTACTCGCCATGCACGATCGTCGCTATGATCTCGCTCAGCACTTTAACAGGGGGCTGCGAAGCGTCGATGGTCTTGGTCAACGAGGGACCGTAAAATTCCAAGAGCGGCCGCGACTCGTTCTCGTAGGTTTCCAAGCGTTGGCGGATGACCTCCTCGTTTGCATCGTCGAGGCGATTGTCCTTCAATGCTCGTTTTTGGAGCCGGGAAACCAGCGCCTCCCGGTCCGGGCACGAAAGATGAAACACTTTGCGGACATCGATGATGTCGGTCATCAGATGTGCCTGGCGGATATTCCGCGGAATGCCGTCGAGAATCAGCGCATCGATCTCGGGCTTAAATTGGTGGGAGCGGACGCAATCGGCAATACGGATCTGCCAGAGCCGGAGGGTGATTTCGTCGGGGACGAGTTCGCCTTTGCTCGAATAATGGAGGAAGGCCTGTCCAAGTTCCGAACGGACGTCGAGTGCGCGGAAGACATCCCCGCAGGCGCAGTGAAAAAAGCGGGGGATGGTCCCGAGGGTTTTACCCTGGGTTCCCTTGCCGCTTCCGGGTGCGCCAAAAATAAGGTAAGTTCTGTATCGGTCCATACTTTGCCAAAAGCGGGACGCAAACTACTTCAGCGGCAAGGGGTTGGGCAAATGATTTATCTGCCTGCCTCTAAGTGTTTTCCTCTAAAAGCGATTTTACGCAATCGAGAACGGTCCGGGGGCTGATCTGGCTGAGGTCGCCACTGGGTGCGCGCAAGACTTTGACCTGCCTGCCTTGTGGCGCCCAGATGGCGGGATCCGTTGGCCCAAAAAGAATCACGCTGCGGGCTCCTGCTGCGGCGGCCAAATGCGAAATGCCGCTGTCGTGCCCCACAAATGCCGAGCAGCGTTCGAGCACAGCGGCGAGGTGGGGCAGGGGAAGATTCCACGCTACGTGATCGACGGCCGCGCGCAGGGCTTCGATTTGTTGGACATCCGCCTCGCCGCCAACCAGCACGATTTCCGGGTTGGGTGCGATCGAATCGCTCTCCGCTCGAACGGTCTCCAAAAGTTGGCGCCAGTGATCGAGCGGCCAAAGCTTGTGCTTTCCGCCGCTGCCCGGGTGGACGGCCAGGATGGGGCGTAGGGTTGCGCCCAAAAATTCGTTGGCAAAGGCCCGGTCACCGGGAAGGGGATGCAACCGGGCGGGCTCAGCCTTCTGGTCTAGAAAAAGCGCGAGTTGTTCCAGTGGACGCGCCAACTGACGGGCGGCGTGGACGGACTCGGCGGCGCCAATCGGGGTATAGGCACAGAGCAAATTCTTGACGCCGGCCCGTCGGAGGTTGGTTTCGAAAAAACCGTCCGGGTCATAGAGATAACTGATGACTTGCTGGAAGCTGCTGAAATACGAGGCGAGATCGGGAGGCAGAACGGAACCCGGAATGAAAAACGTTGCGAGACCGCCGTACTCAATGGAGCGAGTGGCATCGGCGTAGTGCCTGCCCTCGGCAATAGCCACGATGTGTTTATAGCCGAGAATCTCAAGATGCGCGTCGGGAAAGGCTTCCCGCAAGAGCCCGATCGACGGCAGGGTGAGCAGAAAATCGCCAATCGCTCCGCCGCGGATGACGAGGATTTTCGGCTGCTGATGTGCGTCCATATTTGGTGACAAAGGCTTCCAGCCCAATACTGTTCGGGATTGCAAGAATGCAATCGCGAAAGCGATCTTTCAGCGCCAAAGGCGCGACCCCATACCAGCCTGGGGCAACGCCCCAGGTTTTCGATTCAACAGAATCCAGGGCTGAAGGCCCGTCCTATCTCTTACAATGGTGCGGGCCTTCAGCCCTGAATCTTATTTCGCCAATTTCCTGGGGCGATGCCCCAAGGCTGGTATGGGACGGACCTTCGGTCCTCAGTAGAAACAATCCAAACAGGATTGAGCTTCCATACTGTCAGGCGCGTGACCCCGACTCCGGAACACAGGCTGGAAGCCTGTGTCACATTCGGGGGGCGCTACCTCGTATTCATCATCCCACCCATCGGCCCCTGGCCTTCCCATTTTTCGGGGCGGTTCCAAGGGATGCTGCTGACCCGGTTGGGATCAGAGGGTTGGGAATCAGTGGCGCAGCCCGTGATAAAAAACGAGCTGGCGGCAATCAGAACAAGAAGGAAGAAACGCATGGCGCAGTATCTCCTAGGACCCGCCAAAAATCACCACGTCTCCGGGTTCCACGGCAGTTCCCTTCGGACCGGACCCGCGAACGATGTCCGCAATGGCCGTGGAAGGTTCCACCGAGGTGATGCGGAGTTTGGCGATCATGCTGGAGCCACGCTTTACAACGAAAGTCGAATTCATGGCCACGCCCTGGCGATCTCCAACGCTGAGGACCACGAAATTCCAATTCGGATTGACCGCGAGTACCTTGCCCTCGAGACCGGGTTTACTAAGGGATGCATCCCGGCGAGCTTTCTCCTCTTCCAAGCTCTTGGCTCTGGATTCGGTTTCCGCAAGCTTGGTTTGGGCGGCCTTGGCAATTACGGCCTGCTCATCGGCCTTTTTCTTGGCCTCCTCTAAATCCGCGAGCACTTTCGGATCGGGAGTAGCTGCGGGAACCGGGGTTGCGTTAGCGATAGCGTCGTTGAGTTTCTTGAGTTCGTCCTCTTTGGCCGCAAGCTTCGCCGCGGCATCGGCTGCTTCCGCCTTAACTTTTTCGTTGTCGGCTTTCTCGGCTTTCACTGCGGCATCGGCAGCTTCCTTGGCGGTGTTAACCACAGCCAGTTCCTCTTTGGCGGCTTTGGCCTCGGCGGCGATCTTGGTCTTCTCTGCCGTGGTCTGAGTAACCGTGGTGTTCGCGGTATCCAGTTCAGAGCGGATAGCGGAAACTTTGGATTTCGTCTTCAGGCCCAGGCCCAAAGAGCAGACGGTGAAGAGAATTGCCAGACCGAGTAGAATTTTAGCAGCCATACAGGAGTTGTTGAAGGGGGAATGCCCGGGGGGCACTCAGGATTCACTCAGTTTTACGCTTCGCACCTGAAGGATTGCAAGTCGATAGATTACAAAAAAATTGCCAACCGCAAAAATAGTCGCGATAATCCCCGCTCCGTCAGGGACTACGGACTGAAAGCAGGTTAACCCCGCCAGGGCAGGAATGCAGCAACGGTCGCTTGACTTTCTTTGTCGTAGCTCTCTGGCGGCTTTTTTTTGTAATCGCTACGCCCCCCGCGCAGCCAGCACGCCGAAGCAGCGCGTGATCAACGCCGTCCAACCGGTTTGATGGCTGGCCCCCAAGCCCCGCCCGGTTTCGCCATGGAAATACTCGTGAAACAAGACGAGTTCCCGCCAGTACGGGTCTTCCGCGTATTTCGCATCCTCCCCGTAAATGGGACGCCGCCCTTGCGCGTCCGGCTCGAAGAGCGAGGCAAGTCGCCGGGCCAATTCCTGTGCGACCTGCTTCAGGTCCATAAAATTGCCCGAGCCGGTCGGGCATTCGACCTGAACGCTCTCGCCGTAGAAGTGGTGATAACGTTCCAGGGCCTCAATCAAGAGGTAATTGATCGGGAACCAAACCGGCCCCCGCCAGTTCGAATTGCCGCCAAACATTCCCGTGCGCGATTCCGCCGGTTCGTAGCCGATGCAGTAGCTGGCCTCATTGCAATGGGCCGTGTAGGGCTTTTCGTAAGCTTTCGAGAGGGAACGGACGCCGTAGGGCGAGAGGAATTCCTTGGGATCGAGCACATATCGGAGCACCCTCAGCAACCGGTCCCGCGAAGGAATGGCGAGCAACCGATGTCCATGCGAGCCCATCCCCTCCATATAAGAGATGTGGCCAGCCAGATCGCGGCGGTTCGTGAGAAACCAGTTCAGCCGTTTTCGAAATCCGGGGAGCCGGTCAATGGTGCTTTGTTCCAGGATCTCCACCGCGAACAAGGGAATGATTCCCACGATCGAGCGCACTTTCACCGGCACACTGGCGCCATCGATCGCGAGTTGGTCATAATAGAACCCGTCCTCCTCGTTCCAGAGTCCCTGGCCGCCGAGGCCATTCATGGCATCGACGATCTCCACGAAGTGCTCGAAAAACTTCGAAGCGATGTCTTCGTAGGCCGGATTGTGTAGCGCCAGTTCCAGGGCGATCGAGAGCATCGTGCCGCAGTAAAACGCCATCCAGGCCGTGCCGTCCGCCTGCTCCAGCGATTCTCCGCCCGGCAGCGGTTTGGAGCGATCGAATAGCCCAATATTATCCAGCCCAAGGAAGCCGCCCGCGAAGACGTGCTTGCCGACGATGTCCTTGCGGTTCACCCACCAGGTGAAATTCAAGAGCAGTTTCTGAAAGGTGCGCTCAAGGAACAGCCGGTCCCGGCCATCGTCGCGACCGGCGATCTTGTAAACGCGCCAACATGCCCAGGCATGGACGGGCGGGTTCACGTCGCAGAAGTTCCACTCGTAGGCGGGGATTTGCCCGTTCGGATGCATATACCACTCCCGCAGCAAAAGCTGGAGTTGGTGTTTCGCAAACTCCCCGTCGATCCGCGCGAACGGCAGCATGTGAAATGCAAGGTCCCATGAGGCGAACCACGGGTATTCCCAGTTGTCTGGCATGGAAAGCACATCCCGGCTGAAAACGTTGCTCCAATCTTCGTTGCGGCTGAGCATATGGCCCGGCGGCGGAGGCGGCCCCGCGGGATCGCCCCGCAGCCAGTCCTCGACGATGTATTGATAGAACTGCTTGCACCAGAGGAGCCCCGCGTAAGCTTGGGTGACGACAGAGCGCTGGCTGGAGTCAAGCGAGGGTGCGAGTTTCGTCTCGTAATATCGATGCATCTCCTCAATGCGGCCCGTGAAGATGGCGTCGAAATCCGCAAACGGTTCTTCCGCCTGTTCGGGCGCGAGCCGCAACCGGATCACCTGTTCGGCTCCGGGCGGAAGCGTCAATACGCAATGGGCAGCGGCCTTCGTTCCGACCCGATCCGGATTCACCGCGGCATGCCTGCCCTCCACGACGTATTCATGAAAGGCATCCTTGACGTACGGAGTGGAATCGGTCGAGCCGAAGAGCCGAAACGTATTGGTCTCGTTTTCCGTAAAGAGCCAGGACTGGAACCCGGTTTCGTCCCCGCGAATCCCATCCAGCCGAAGACGCCAGGTGCCGAGCGTCTGGTGACTGGCCACAAGCCCGTCCACCTGGGCATCGTGCGAGATGCGTGGTTTGAGTTCGCACCCCTCGTGCGTGCAGTTCCAACTCCAGGTGTTCCGAAACCAGAGCGTCGGCAGCACATGGAGGATCGCCAGTTCCGGCCCGCGATTGCAAATTCGCAGCCGGATCAAGCTGTCGTCCGGGCCGGCCTTTGCGTATTCGGCGAATACGTCGAAGTAGCGGTTGTCCGCAAAAATCCCGGTGTCCTCCAATTCGAACTCGCGCTCTTCGCGGGAGCGTGTGGCATTCTCCTGAAGCAGTTTAGCGTAGGGGAACGCCCGCTGCGGATATTTGTAGAGAGCCTTGGCGTACGAATGCGTCGGGGTCGAGGCGAGATAGTAGTAACACTCTTTGACATCCTCGCCGTGATTCCCCTGCGGATTGGAGAGCCCGAACAGCCGCTCTTTGAGGATGGTGTCGCGCCGATTCCAAAGCGCCAGGCCGAAGCAAAGCCGGCACTCACGATCCGTCCAGCCGAGCAACCCGTCCTCGCCCCAGCGATACGCCCGGCTGCGTGCGGCGTCATGGGGGAAATACTTCCACGCGTCGCCGTCCGCCGAGTAATCCTCGCGCACGGTCCCCCATTGCCGGGCGGACAGGTATGGCCCCCAGCGTTTCCAATTGCGCTCCCGCTGGGCGTCTTCCGCCAGTCGAAGGTGCTCCGGAGTTTGAGAGGTAGCCATAAATGCCGCCCCTGAATCGAAATTCTAGCCCGCAACGGCTTTGAACTTGTTTCAAGAGGGCAACCGCGAATGGACACGAACACTATCTCAACCGAGTCTGTTCGAGCCGCAAATTTGAACGCGAGTGCCAGCGCAACCTGGAAGTCATCTGGCTACTGCGCAAGCTCACCCCGGATTTCAAAACCATCGCTGATTCGCATTCTCGTCCCTTCTTCGCGACCTTCGCGGCTTCGCGTGAGACTCTTCCCCGCGTCCCCCGGCTTCCTAATGCGCGCCGTCTGCGATTTCGCAGAGGTGAGTGTGCGCAGTGAAGCCGGTTTGTTCGTGGTATTTCGCAGCGATGGCTTGGGCCACGGATGCAGCTTTGTCTCGCTCCAGCAGTGTGACTGTCGCGCCACCGAAGCCGCCGCCGGTCAAACGCGAACCGAGCACTCCGGGAAGTCCGCGGGCGATCTCCACCAGTCGGTCCAGTTCCGGCGTGCTGTTCTCGAAATTGACTCGCGAACTCTCGTGACTGGCGAACATCAAGGAGCCGAAGCCCTTTGCATCGCCGTTCCGAAGGAACTCTATCCCCTTCAGCACCCGCTCGTTTTCCCCCACGACATGGGCCGCGCGCTTGTAAGAAAGTTCAGGCATCGCCGATTTCCCGGCTTCGAGTTGGGCACTGGTAACGTCCCGGAGCGCTTTGGCTCCAAGATGGGCGGCGGCATCGAAGCACTGGAGCCGGCGCTCGTTGTATTCGCCACCGGCCAATCGGTGCGGCACCCCGCATTGCGTAATGAGGAGTTCGACGCCCGCTGGAAAAGGTGTGGTCTCCACCGTCTCGTTGCGGCAATCGAGGAAAATGGCGTGCCCGGCTTTTCCAAACGCGGACGAGGCCTGGTCGAGCAGCCCGCAGTTGACGCCGACGAATTCGTTTTCGGCGCGGCGACAGAGTTTGGCAATTTGCAGCCGGTCCAGGTTCAGATTGAAAAGCTTCTGGAGCAACATGGCCGTGGCCACTTCCAGCGCCGCGGAACTGGAAAGCCCCGCGCCCAGCGGCAGGTTGCTTTCGATATTCGCCTCGAACCCGCCCACGAGAATGCCCGCCTTCTGATAAACGTCCACCACGCCGAGCGGGTAATTCGTCCACTCGTGCTCATGACTTGGCGAAAGCCGCGTCGTATCGGCTTCGTAAGTTTTCCCAAGGGCCGTCGAGCAAAGGCTCACGCGAGTGGAGCCGGTCGCATCCCCCGTCATGGTTACCCCGCGATCGATTGCCGCGGAAAGGACGTAACCTTCGTTGTAATCGGTATGATTTCCGAGGAGTTCTACCCGGCCAGGTGCATAAGCGGTTTTCATCGGGGGAGTTGCTACCGTGGAATGGGCTCGCAATCAACCCTATAATTAGAGTAGATAATGCCAGAAACCCATGCGCCCCAAGATTCTCCTCGTCGAAGACGAACCTTCCATCGCCGACAACATCGTTTATGCGCTGAAGACCGAAGGCTTTGAGGTGATCTGGCGCCCCACGGCGGAAGAGGCGTTCGCGGCATTTGCAGAAAATGAGTTCCGGCTTGTGGTGCTGGATGTGGGGCTTCCCGATCTCAACGGATTCGACGTCTGCAAGAGGCTCCGGGGTATCTCGTCAGTGCCGATCATTTTCGTAACGGCACGCAAAGACGAAATCGATCGCGTGGTCGGGCTGGAGATCGGCGCCGACGATTATGTGGTGAAGCCGTTCAGTCCACGCGAACTCTCGGCCCGGGTCAAAGCGGTGCTCCGGCGGACCAATGATGTGTCACCCGCGGCAATACAAACGCCGTTGCCCTCCTCGCCTGCCGATTCGTTTTCCGTCGATGCGGATCGGATGGAGATCCGCTACCGGGGCTGCCCCTTACAACTCTCGCGTTATGAATACCGGCTTTTGAAGGTGCTCGTCGATCACCCCGGCAGGGTCTTTTCGCGCGATCAACTCATGGAACGTGTCTGGGACGAACCCGGCTCCTCCCTCGACCGGACGGTGGACGCCCACATCAAGACAATCCGGGCGAAGCTACATACCATCGCTCCGGAAGCCGACCCGATCCGCACCTACCGTGGGGTTGGCTACTCCATCGCGGATTGAATACGATTATGTCGCGCCGCATCTTTCAATGGGTTGGCGATTGGACGGAAGGGCTCTTCCTGAGCATTCGCGCCCGCGTAATCCTGAGCTATCTGGTGATCGTTGGTGTCGGGTTTATCTATTTGACGAGGAAAATGTCGAACGATGTCCGGCCCCGCTACCTGGAAGCCCAGGAGGAAACGATGGTCGATATCGCCAACGTGCTGGCATCGATTGCCGAACAATCGTGGACTGGCGAACAGTTGAACCCGGCCAGCCTCCAGGCGGCATTCGAGGCGGCAAGAGAACGGAAACTGAGCGCCTCGATTTATAGCCTGATCAAAAGCAGCCTCGACCTCCGGGTCTATGCCACCGATGCCAAAGGCCGGGTGGTCTTCGACTCCGACCACGGCAAGGCGGTGGGCGCAGACTACTCGCGGTGGAACGATGTTTTCCTGACTCTCAATGGCCAATATGGCAGACGCTCAACCAGAACCGACCGGGACGACCCGGCCACGAACGTGCTCTATGTGAGCGCGCCGATCCGGCGCCATGGCGCAATCGCCGGGGTGCTTACGGTGGCCAAGCCGCAGGCCAGCATGGCGGCATTCATGCAGCGCACCCAGCAGCGAATCTTTCTCGGCGGCACGGTGGCTGCCGGAGCCGTGGCGCTTTTAGGCGTGCTCTTTTCCGCATGGCTCACCTATCCGATCCGCAACCTGATCGGCTACGCCAAGGCGATCCGGGACGGTCGCCGCACGTCGCTTCCCAACCTCGGCCACTCGGAAATCCGCAACCTGGGGATTGCGTTTGAAGAGATGCGGGATGCGCTGGAGGGCAAAGATTACGTCAACCGATACGTGCAGACGCTCACGCACGAGATCAAGAGCCCGGTGGCCGCGATTCAAGGCGCAGCGGAACTCTTGCAAGAAGAGTTGCCGCCGGAGGACCGGCGCAAATTCCTCGCCAATATCCAGACGGAAACCGGTCGCATTCAGGATGCCGTGGACAGCCTGTTGCTCCTGGCGTCCGTAGAGTCGAAGAAGTCGCTCGATCACACCAGCGCGGTGAACCTTGGCGACCTGGTACGCCACGCGGTGAAATCCCTGGCCGGGCGCACGAGCGTAAAATCCGTCACGATAAAGCAAGACGCCCCGCCGTTCCCGGCGATCGCATGCGGCGACCCGTTTCTATTGCAACGGACTGTCTTTAACCTGCTCGAAAATGCCGTCGCGTTCACGCCGGCAGGAAGCACGGTGCGCGTGACTCTGCGGCGGGAGAACGCAATGTGGGTGCTTGCGGTGGAAGATTGCGGTCCGGGCATCCCGGAGTACGCGCTCCCCCGGATTTTTGAACGCTTCTACTCGTTGCCGCGCCCCGACACGGGGAAAAAGAGCTCGGGGCTGGGCCTCGCGTTCGTGCGGGAGGTCGCGCTGCTGCATTGCGGGACGATCGAATTGACCAACCGCGCCGAAAGCGGAGTTCGAGCGCTCTTAAGCCTGCCGGAATGGGAATGATCCATGATGAAATTCGAACCGATCTCGCCCCCGCAAATCGCCGCCCGCAGATTGCCGCCCTTCGATTCGGAAAATTGGGACTCGATTGACGCCGCCTTCAAAGCCGCGCAGTCCTGTCCATTGCGGCAGGCGTGGCGGTCCGCCCCCGAGCCCGGCTTCCGCCCCGGCTCTGTCCGCATGGGATGGAGCGAAACGGCTTTGCTTGTTTATGCCGAGCTGGAAGACGAAGACATCTTTAACCCGTTGACGGAACTCAATGCTCTTTCCTTCAAACAGGGCGACGTCTTCGAAATCTTCCTGCGGCCTGTCGATCAACCCGCCTACTTCGAATTCCACGTTACGCCGCAGAACCAGAAATTGCAGTTGCGTTTCCCCACAGCGGAAGCGGTTGCGGAGCTGCGCGCCGCGAAAGCGGAAATTCCGAAGGAGTGGAAGATCTACGACTGGATTCTCCATACCCGAGTTGAGGTTTGCCCATGCCCATCGAAATGGCGCGTATTCGCCGAGATGCCGTTTGACCGGGTAGCCGAAACGCGCCGGCCTGGACCCGGATCCCAATGGCTGTTTTCCTTCAGCCGCTATGATTACACGAGGGGAAAAGAGGCGCCGGTGCTCTCTTCCAGTTCGCCCCACCGCGTGGTCGATTTCCACCGCCAACCCGAGTGGGGGAGCGTGACCTTCGGCTGGTGAAACGGGGAAAATGTCTGAGAGCAACGTATCAATAAACGAAGGGTAACAAGAGTGAATCGGAGGGCCAACGGCCCGCGAGCCCCAGGTTTCGAGCCTCACAGATTTAGGGCTGAAGGCCCGCCGCATTCTGCTGTTGTCACGCGAAAATGCTTCAGCCCTTGGCTCGTTTTTCTTTGTTTTTCCTGGGGCGATGCCCAGGCTGGAATGCGGTCAGCGCCGTTGGCGCTGAAGGATACGCGAATCCAAATTTCTATGCGATTGCCCTGTGAGAACCTCGCCCTCGGCAGAGTCAGGGGATATCCGATTGGATTTTCGATTTTTTACTGCGCTATCGTTCGGGCGCTGCCATATTGCCGGCCAATAAAGCATGAACTTACTCAGAAATCGTCAAAAGCCAGGCTTTGCTCCCAAGATCCAGAAATGCAAACGGCCCGCCTGATATGACGCAGCATACGTCCCATGGGAAAACCCTCCCTCTTGCAGTTGTCGCATTGGGAGTTGTGTTCGGCGATATCGGGACCAGTCCGCTCTATGCTTTCAAAGAGTGCATGGAACACGGAGCAACGTCATCGGACGTATTCGGAGTCGTTTCCCTGATTTTATGGAGCCTGATTCTCCTGGTTTCGATCAAATATGTCGGGATCATTCTTCGAGCCGACAATAATGGAGAGGGCGGCATTCTCGCCTTGCTGGCTCTGGCTTTCCCGGAAGCCAGGGAAGCTAAACTTGGCAGAACCGCGGCGGCCATGACGGCGCTGGGCATCTTCGGCGCCGCGCTCCTGTACGGAGACGGCATCATCACTCCGGCAATCTCAGTGTTATCGGCCATGGAAGGCTTGGAGTTGATATCGCCGGTGTTCGAGCGGTTCGTAGTTCCGTTGACCATCGTGATCCTGGCTCTGCTCTTTGGGGTTCAACGCCATGGCACCGAGAAGGTGGGCGGCGTATTCGGCAAGGTCATGATTCTCTGGTTTACCTGCCTGGGGGGACTTGGCCTTTATCAAGTCATACAGCATCCCGCCATCCTGGCCGCCTTCAATCCGCTGGTGGGAATGCACTATCTTTGGCTGCATAGCGCAAGTGCCACCGTGGTGATCGGCAGCGTTTTCCTTTCGGTCACCGGTGGGGAGGCTCTCTACGCCGACATGGGGCATTTCGGGCGCATCCCCATCCAGCTTGCCTGGAACTGCTTTGTCCTGCCCTCCCTTGCTCTCAACTATTTGGGCCAGGGAGCTATGGTTCTGACCTCTCCTTCGACAGCGAGCAATCCTTTTTACCTGCTTGCCCCATCCTGGGCGCTCTGGCCTATGGTATTGCTGGCTACCCTGGCCACAATCATCGCCTCGCAGGCCCTCATTTCCGGCGCCTTCTCGCTCACCACCCAAGCCATGCAAATGGGGTACCTGCCCCGTATGCAGGTGCTCCATACCAGCGATCAAGCCTCCGGGCAGATCTACATCCCCCAGCTTAATTATGCGATCGGAGCCGCCTGCATTGGCCTGGTGATCGGATTCCGGAGCAGTTCGGCCCTCGCTTCCGCCTACGGAATCGCCGTGACCCTTACCATGCTGACCACCACGAGCCTCTTTTACTTCGCGGCGCGGCGGGTATGGAAGTGGAGAGCGGCTCCGACTCTTGCCATTTGCGCGATCTTCGGGCTGATCGAGTTGGTCTTCTTTGCCTCCAACGCGCTCAAGGTGATCCATGGCGGATGGCTTCCGCTCTTGATCGGCTGCATCCTGTTTTACCTCATGACCACCTGGAAAATGGGGCGAAACTGCATCCGGAAACAGTTCGAGCTTGCCCTGCCCTTGAGAGAGTTTGTTTCATCCATCAACCTTTCGGGCATCCTTTCCGAGAGTCACAGTCCCTACAGAGTCAAGGGCACGGCGGTCTTCTTTACCAGTTCTCCGGTCGGGACCCCGAATGCGCTGCTTCAGAACCTGAAGCATAACCATGTCATTCACGAACGTAACATTGTTCTAAATATTATTTCCGAACGGGTGCCTTATTGGGAGCGCCAATGCCGGATTGAAGTGGAGTCCTTGGATGGATGCTTTTTCCAGGTCTCCGCCCGCTTTGGGTTTATGGAAGTCCCGACGATAGCAGAAATCGTCGCGGCGGCAGGCTTGCAGCATTTTGAAATCAACCCGGAAAAGACAACCTTCTTTCTTGGACGAGAAACCCTGGTGCCCACTCGCACCAAAGGATTGGGACGCTGCCGGCAAGCCGCCTTCATCGTTATGAGCCGCAATGCCCAGAACGCCGCCGAGTTCTTTAAGCTCCCCAGCAACCGCACCGTTGAAATCGGTCTTCCCGTGGAAATCTGACAGGCCTAAGGCACCTCGCCGGTCTCCACCAAGTTCACAGGTTCGCCCGCGGCGAACGCCCGAATGTTATCAGCGGTGGCCGCATGCATGCTCGCCACGGCTTCCACACTGTTGAAGGCAACATGCGGGGTGAAAACTACGTTCAGCCGTGAAATAAGAGCCGTGTTGCGCATGAGGCGCTGCAACTCATCCACCCGGCCCGGAGTCGCTCCCCGAACTTCATCGGGCGCGGCGCCGGATTGCAGACGACTGACGATCTGCTCGCCGATGATGTCCATGGTCTCCTGCTGGAGCACGCGTTCTTCTTCCAAAACGTCCAGCCCAACCCCGCGCAGAATTCCGCTGTCGAGCGCTTCGAGCATGGCATCGGTGTCGATGAGCGCGCCGCGGGCCGTGTTGACCAGAATCATGCCGGGCTTGCACATGGCGAAGGTGTCACGGTTGAAGAGGTGTCGGGTGGAGAGCGTCAGCGGAATGTGGAGCGAGACGACATCCGAACGGGCCAGGAGCTCTTCCAAAGGAAGATATTCAAACTCCAACGCGCTGGCCAAAATCGGCAACGGCCTTAAATCGTAGGCAACGGCGTTCATGCCAAATGCCTTTGCCAGCCGCAGCACATGAATTCCGACGCGCCCGGCACCCACGACCCCGAAAGTTTTGCCCTTGAGCTGCATCCCGCGCACGGAACGATGGGTGGATTGCGGCCCCTTGCCGACCACCATCGCCTCACGCAGCCGTCGGGAGAGGGCCAGGATCAACGCGAAAGCGTGCTCGGCAACGATCGGGTCCGCAAAGCTTGGGACTACTGCAATTTTGACCCCATATTCATGGCATGCCGCGGTATCGAGATGGTCGAAAGCCGTGGTGCGGCTGGCGATTAGCCTCAGGTTTGGATGGGCGCTTAGAAAGTGCACTCCAATCCGGGAGTTGAAGAAAACCGAAACGATCTCCGCATCTTCGCCGACTTCGGATAACGAATCGACGAAGTGCAGCTCATGACAGGGCAGGGCGTCAAAAAAGAACTCCCGGTCTTCGCTCTCCGTTTCAACAAAATAGATTATCATCGTAATTCCCGGCTTCCACAACGTGCGAAGTCATACCAGATTAACCAAAACTACAATAACCCAAATCCCAGCTCTTTGCATCTGCGCGCGGCGTGCCAATAGTGTTCGCCATCGTTTTTGTTTAGGACCAAAGGTCCGTGCCATACCAGCCTGGGGGCAGCGCCCCAGGAAAATCCGGAAGGGAAATCAGGGCTGAAGGCCCGCACTATTCCGTGCGCCGATGCGATGGTTCGGGCCTTCAGCCCTGGGATTCTTTTTGCTGCAATTCCTGGGGCGATGCCCCAGGCTGGTATAGGGCCGCGCCGTTGGCGCTGAAAGTCGCATTTCATCACGGGCAATTTTCATTTCGAACACAATTGGCGGCGTGCTCACCCGCAAACCGCCGCGCGATCGCTGGTGTTAAGGATGCGCCATTGTCCGGGAGCGAGATCGATCAACTTAAAGCGCCCGATCTGCACTCGAACCAGCCGCAACGTAGGATGGCCAATGGCGGCGGTCATTCGTCGCACCTGCCGGTTTTTGCCTTCCACCAGTTCCAGTTCGATCCAGCAATCGGGGACGTTTTTGCGAAACCGGATTGGCGGCACACGGGGGTGCATCAGCGGTTGCGGATCGAGCAAGCGGGCGCGACAAGGCAGCGTTTTATAGCCCGCCACGACGACGCCGGTTTCAAGCTCTCGGAGTGCATCGGCGGCGGGCACGCGCTCCACCTGCGCCCAGTAAACACGCCGGTGTCCCTGACGCGGATGCAGCAGTTGTGCATTGAGAGCCGGTTCATCGCTCAAAAGCAGCAACCCCTCACTGTCGGCGTCGAGGCGGCCGATCGGGTACACGTTCGGAGGAAAGCCGAAGTCGGCCAGCGGGCGGTTTGGGGACCCGTCCGGGGTAAACTGGGAGAGGACGCCGTAGGGTTTGTTGAATGCAAGCAGCACAGCGGCAGAGTGCAACGACGCGGAGACCTTGGCAAGGCGAAGGCTTGGAGCCCTTCAATGCAGCCGGAACGCCAAATATCTGTTCGCGAACTCTACTTTTTCTCAAAATACGCGGAACGCATCGCCACGTACGGATCGAGCGTCGCGCTCATGAGTTGGTCGTATTCTTCGATGTGCAACGAGGTGCCGTTTACGGTCTTCAGGCCCGCGGCGCCGGCCGTGACGGCCAGGGGGATGTCAAAATACCAGGTTGGATTTAGCGCGGCATCGCCGGCCATCCCAAAAGTTCCGCGAACGCTGGAGGGGCCCAGCACCGGCCAATTCAGGTAAATGCCGTTCGGGACATGATAGATCGCCAGCGTCTGATTGAAATCCGCTGGCTGGGGTTTGATATTCCACCGCTTGGCGGGATCGAAAAGCCCGGCGACACCCACGGTTGAATTGATTGCAAAGCGCGCGGTCTCGATTCCTGCTCCCTTGAAGCGGGCTTCGAGCAGATTATTAACCACCCGGACGGGGTATTTCAGATTGGTGAACAGCTGGTCCACGCACTCCCGAACCGGCTTGGGAGTCACGGTCCGGTACCCTTTGGAAACGGGCCGCAATACCCAGCAATAGAGTTTGTCGTTAAAGTGGAAAAACGCCCGGTTCACCGGCTCCAGGGGATCGGAAACCTCCGGCTTGGCCGGGCCGCTCTCTTGTGCAAACGGATCTCGAAATTCCCTGTCCTGACTCTCCGTGGCTCGGGCGTTTG
The DNA here is from genome assembly GCA_037130675.1 of Verrucomicrobiota bacterium. Lineage (GTDB taxonomy): Bacteria > Verrucomicrobiota > Verrucomicrobiia > Chthoniobacterales > Chthoniobacteraceae > JBAXSN01. The sequence continues at coordinate 21,234 of JBAXSN010000005.1, read as the reverse complement.
CTTTTGCAAACACGGCGCATGACAAAAACAAAACAGAGGCAGTCAAAATTGCTTTCATGGGATTAGGGAGTTGAGACCTGCTTGGACTTGATCTCTTTGATAAGGCCTTCGTAGGCTGACTTGGCAATGATGGCATCAAACTGATCGCGATAGTTTTTCACGAGGCTGACGCCTTCGATGACCACATCATAGACCTTCCAGTCGTCCCCTGCTTTTTCCATGCGGTATTCAACCGGGTGATCCACCTTTGCCTTGGTCGTGAGCACCAGCTTCACCGAAGCGCAATCGTCGATGATCTTTTCTCCCTGGTAATCAACTTTGTCCAGATCGCTATAGTAGGTCGCGATCTTATCTGAGTAGTTATCCTTCAGAAAGCCGCTGAAGAGTTTGACGAATTCCGCCTTTTCAGCGGGCGTCCGCTTGGTCCAGTGGCGGCCAAGACAAGCGCGCGCGCTCTCTTCCCAAGCAAACCGGCCCTCCATGGCGCCGCGAACCAACTGGCGGCGCTCTTCCTTTTTTGAATCCCCTTGGACCTTCGGATCTTTGAGAAGGAGCAGGACTTTTTCCGTGGTCCCTTTTACGCCCTGCATGGGACTCTCTGCGCGCGCACCGATGGCGAACAACAGGAGGGCGGCTATGATGAAAATGGTGTGTTTCATGGCAGTGCTGGGCGTTCTCATTCTAGTTGGCAGGTTTGGAGATATTTCCCTGAACATACTTGGAAATCAACCCTTCCAAATCCATGGCAGGCTGGGTATCTCGGAATCTTCCCCCTGGAGGGATCGCCTGCTCATCCCCGCCGGGTGTGATCTCAATGTATTTTTCACCGATCATCCCTTTCGTTTTAATCGACGCGATGGCGTCCTTCTGCAAAACCACGCCCGGCTGAATCATCAGGGTGACTTTGGCTTCGTAGTCCTGAAGGACGATCTGCTTGACGCGCCCCACCTCCACTCCAGCGATCAGGATCGGCGAGCCGCTTCTGATTCCGTTGCAGTTGCTGAAGACGGCCTGCACTTCGTATCCGCCCGAGGCAAAAAACTCGTTGCGGGCAATCCGGATGCTCAGGAATGCGATGCACACGATGCCGACCACCATGAACAGGCCGACAAAAAATTCGAATTTGAGTTTATTCATAAAGATCGAAAACTAGTAATCAATCGGGCCATCGGGCTTGCCGTTGACAAATTGATCGAACACCGGGTTCTGGGCAGTCAGGATCGTTTCGGGCGTTTCCACCGCGACGATCTTGCCTTCGTAGAGCATCGCCACTTTCTGGACAATGCCGAAGATTTCCGGGATCTCGTGCGAAACGAGGATGCCGGTCAGATCGAGCTTTTTGTGGACGGAATCAAAGAGACTCAAAATGGAGTTCACCACGATCGGGTCCAGGCCCGTGGTCGGTTCATCGAAAAGGATGATCTTCGGCGCCCGCACCAAGGTCCGGGCCAAGGCCACCCGCTTGAGCATGCCTCCGCTGAGTTGCGCCGGATACTTTTCCCCGGCGTCTTTCAGCCCGACAAGGTCCAGTTGTTCCAGCACCTTGTGGCGAATCTTTGTCTCGTTCCAACGCGTTTTTTCACGCAGGGGGAAGGCGACGTTATCGAAAACCGTCTCGGAATCGAAGAGAGCGCCGCTTTGAAAAACGTACCCGATCCGGCTGCGCAGCGCCTCCAATTCCTCCCGGGGCATCTTTGCCACGTCGTGTCCATCCACCAGCACGCGGCCTTGGTCCGGGTGCATCAAGCGCACCAGGTGCCGCAATAGCAGGCTCTTGCCGCTGCCGCTCAAGCCGACGAGCGCCACAAATTCCCCGGAATTCACCTGCAAATCGACACCCCGGAGCACTTGCTGGCCGCCGAACGATTTCCATAAGTTTTCAACGCGAATCACGGCATTTCCCCCATGGTTAGCAAAACGAGGTGAGCAGGTAATCCCAAATCAGGATGAGCACCGAAGCATTGACCACCGCCTGGGTGGTCGCCGCGCTGACGCCCTCGGCCCCGAACCGGCAGTTGAACCCCTTGTAACAACAGACCCAGGCGATCAGGACACCGAAGCAGACAGATTTATAGACGCCGCTCACGATGTCGTGCAGCACCACATAACTGCTCATCTCGCCGAAATACGCGCCGCCATCGAGCCCGAGCACCCGAACGCCTGCCAGGTAGCCGCCGAAAATGGCGACGACATCGAAGGTCGCCGCCAGCAAGGGCATCGCGATGATCAGGGCAATCAGGTTGGGCACCACCAGATAACGCTGCGGATTGAGGCCCATCAGTTCGAGGGCATCGATCTGGTCGTTAATCCGCATGATGCCGATCTTCGCAGTGATGGCTGAGCCGGCCCGTCCGGTGACCATTAAGGCGGAGAGGACAGGGCCCAATTCCCTGATCAATGAAAGCGAGACCAGCGGACCTAAAAAGGCTTCCGAGCCGACCCGCCGCAAGGTGGGATACCCTTGCAACGCCAGGACCATCCCGGTGAACACCGCCGTGAGGCAAACCACGGGAAGCGACTTCCAGCCGATGAACCAAAGTTGTTTGAGGATGCGGTCGGTCTTGATCGGCGACGTCACGCTGCAACCCGCCGCCTCGCCCATAAACAGGGTTGATCGACCCACGCAAGTGAGTTGGGTCACAAGCCACGATCCCCAAGCCGTCAAATACCTGGTCATTTACTTGGGGAACCAAGCGATCGCAGACTGCGTGACAAGGGGCGTCAATTTGGTAATGGCGCCCCTTCCGCTCTGCGGGATGGTATGGCTGGTGTTCATCGAATGATTGCGGCACCTAAAGTAGGACATCATCAAAGGATGGCAACCGTATTTTGCGGTTTGCCATAGCCATCTCCGCTCCTGAACGTGCACAGGCTTCCAGTTCCTGTTTGGTTAACATCATTGTTTGAGGGCCAAAGGCCCGTTCCATACCAGCATGGGCATCGCCCCAGGTTTACGATTTAGAAAAATCCAGGGCTGAAGGCCCGAACCATCGCATCGCGCAGGGAATAGTGCGGGCCTTCCCTATTTTCCTGGGGGTTGCCCCAGGCTGATATGGGGCGGATCTTTGGTCCTAAGCAAAAGCGATGCCGAACACTATTGGCGGCGCGCTCTCCGCGTCCTCCTCCTACGCTATTTCAATTCGGCGAGCTTCTTGAGATCGATCCGCTTGATCCACTCCCGGAGTTGCTTGGGATCTTCATTGGCCAGTTCAACCTGGACGAAGTAGCGCTTGGCGACGATGAGGGAGAGGGAACTCCCCTTGGCCGCTTTGTCGAAATGTTCGTAGCCGGCGATGCCATCGATTTCGACCGGCTTGTCGTAGCCTTCATCGGTTTCGCTGGAAACTTTCCAGACGGCGGTGGTTGCTTCCTTATAACTCTGGCTGCCCGCGAAATCGATGATGCTCACCGAGGCGGATGGCGCGTTATCTTCGCCGCCCTTGTGATAATCCCTCTGGGTGGTGGTCAGCTTGAGGTCTTCGATCTCGGTCGTCGCACCCTGCGCGATTTCCGCAGTCCACCCTTCGGGCGGCTTTGGCAGGAATGGAAGCAGTTTGTCGGCTTGAACAACCGCGAGGCCTGAAGCATTTGGAGTCGAAGAAGGAAGAGCGAGTTCCGGGGCCGGGGTGGTGTCCTCTGCGCGGACGATGCCGGACAGGGCGGCGTAACCAAACAATGAAATAACGATCAGGGAAGCGGCGCGATTTCTCATAAAAGGATGTTCGATGTTACCAACTGTTCGAGTCGTCCGTTTCAGTTTCGTAGGGATCGTTATGCCGGTTGGTGATTTCGCCATGGGAAAACCCGCGCGACATCGGGACAAATGAAATGCCGGTCCAGAACCAGCCTGCGAAGCGTTTAGCCCAAAGCACAAGCCACACTCCCACGCTTAACCGGAGCAGAAAACTCAATACGAACGCCAGGCCCGCATCGAGCCCGGAGTTAAAGCCAAGGATGTGGAGCGTGGGCGCTCGAAACGAAGAGGCGATCACATTGGTCGCGAAGGAGGTCCCCAAAGACATCGATTCGGCCAGCGTCACGAAAAGAAGATAAAGACCGAGCAGACGAATGGCGGCGGCGGTGTATTCGATGCGTTTCATGACTGTTTGCGATGCGCCAGTTTAGCACGGCAGGCGGGCGAGTCAGGGCTTTTTTTTGCCACTGAACGGGGCGATGTGGAGCAAGGTTCCGTCTCCGAAGGTCTTTGTCTCAATGACCGGCAGCGCGGCCCGGAGTGCTTCCATGGTTATCGCGGGATCGTTGGCGAGGGCCTCCCAGTAAACCACCCAGCCGCCGTGAGGAGCCAGGGTCTTTTCCATAAACGCAAATCGCTTCCGGAAATCCTCTTCCTCGCTACCGTTCTGCCCGTATTCGGGCGGTAAGAGAGGGAGCGCCTCCGTCTTGCGGCGGGTGGCCATAAACAGGTCGCACGGTGCGTTGGAGAACACGATATCGCGGGAAGGAACGGAACGAAGCGCGTCATGCACTTCGGAGTCCTGGCCCGGGGTCCAGTAAAGGTGCTCCCGGCATACGTTTTCATTCAATGTGGAATAGCCCAGGATTGCGAGCAGCCCGGCAGTGGCGCAGGCGGTTCCTCGGCGAGTCCATTTCTCGCCCGGTTGATATAACGAAACAGATACCAGATATGTTACGACGAGGACACCGGGAGGCACGATGATCGAGAGGATTCGGCCATCCAAGGGGGTGCAGGCGTCGGCGATGGAGATGGAGAGGACGAGGAACGCCAGATAGATCGCAATGAAGCAGGCGCTGATCCCAATCAAAGGGGGCGTCGCACCCAATTTTTCGCGGCGCGTCCTTCCGTCGGGGCGTCCAAGCCAAATGCGAATCAACGCGGCGGCGAGTCCCGCCATTAACAAGAAGACGATTCGCGGCGCCCAAACGGAATTCGCAAAATCCACCGGCACGACAAACGACGCAATGGTTTCGATGCCCTCATTGATTTGCGCTTGGGTGATGGGATGCCAGGCGAGAGTGCGTTCCGATGCCGCAGAGCCCCTGGCCCTGGTTATCCAGAAATGCCACCCCAGGATCGGTCCAACGCTCAGCACGCCAAACAAGATCAACGCACGAATCCGCCGCCAATCCCGTCCCGGATGAGCCAGAAGGACCAATCCGCCCGTGGCGATCAGCGTCAAGCCCACATAGCGGGTGAGCACCCCCAAGCCGATGCAAAGTCCCGCCACTGCCACCCATCGCAAGCGGGGCTGCTCCCACCAAAACGCAAGGGCCGAGAGCGCGCCCATCAAACACAAAAAGAACGGCGGTTCTGAATAAAGATAGCTGTGAACATTGCAGAGGTCACCACTAGTCAAAATCGCGGCAGCCCCCAGAATACCCGGAATGAGAAGGCCGCCCGCGCTGCGTTTCGCGAGCCATCCGACCCAGCCGATGAGCAATCCCCAGGAAACCGCGTTGAAAATGCCGAAGGACTTGAAGATGTCCTGTCCGGTCCATTCACAGAATGAAACCATCCACGGCGTGACGGGTGGGAACCAGGCCATCGGCTGCGGTGCCCCAATCGAATTGGGCATCGAGAGGCCCTCGCCGTGCGCAAACAGGATGCCGGACGTCATGTAAACCGACGAATCGGGTTCCACGTTGACCCCATGGCGGTTCATGTAGAGGCCCGCCGCAGTCCCCAGGACGGAGAAGACTGCCAACGCAATCCATGATCGTATTCGGGAGTTGGGGTTTTGAAACTTCACTATAGACCCTTAATTGCTTCTTCAAGCGTAGCGCGGGCAAGTTTAATCCGTCGGAGAGGGGCAGTTCGTATTCAGAGACCGGAATGGGACAGATGGGACTGATGGGACCTATGGGACTGATGTAAGCCAATCGCTCCTGGCTTACGCGATTCCATCGATTTTCCTCGAAATTCCATCCCGGACGGGTTTTCTTCCCATCCTTATGCTGCGTGTAAAACCTTTCCAGGGGCTCCGGCCTGCCGATGATCTTGTTCACCTTGTGGCGTGCGTCCCCTACGACGTGGTCGATGCCAAGGAAGCTGCCGCCCTCACCCAAGACAATCCTTACAGCTTGATGCATGTGGACCGCGCGGAGATCGATTTGCCCGCCGGAACGGACCCGTATTCGGCGATGGTCTATGAAAAGGCGCGCGAAACCTTTCAAACGTTTCAACAACACGAGGTGCTCGTCCGGGAACCCGAGCCGTGCATTTATCTCTACCAGCAGCGGATGGGAAATCACACCCAGACGGGGATCGCGCTGACGTGTCACATCGAGGATTACGAGCGGGACATCATTAAGAAGCATGAGAAAACCCGCCGGGACAAAGAGGATGATCGCACGCGGCTCATCGACACCATCAGCGCCGATACCGGCCCGGTGTTCCTGACTTATCGCGACACGGCGGATCTTGATGCGCTCGTGGCGGAAGTTTTGAAAGGCGCGCCGCTCTACGATTTCGTGGCTCCGGACGGCATCGGGCACACGGTCTGGCGGGTGCCGGGCACCAAGCTCGGGCAGTTCTTTGTGGACGCGTTCGCGCAAGTGCCGGTGGCCTACGTGGCCGACGGACATCACCGCACGGCGAGCGCCGTGCGCGTCGGCAAGGAGCGGCGCGAGAAAAACCCGAACCATACCGGGGATGAGCCGTATAACTGGTTCCTCTGCGTTCTGTTCCCGGCCAGCCAACTCCGGATTCTGCCCTACAACCGCTGCGTGCATGACCTGAATGGCCGGACCCCGGAAGAGTTCCTGGATGCCGTGCGTGCCGCCGGATTTACGATCAGCGAAAACGCCTACGCAACGCCAACTCAGCCCGGGCAGATCAGGATGTATATCGGGGGCGCGTGGTATGGCCTGACGTGGGCTCCGCAGCCCAACGCCAACCCGATCGAGCGACTCGATGTCACGGTGCTCCAGGATCGTTTGCTGGCGCCGATCCTCGGGATCGACGATCCACGGACCAGTCACCAAATCGACTTCATCGGCGGCATTCGCGGCACCGGCGAACTCGTGCAGCGCGTTGACGAGGGGAGGGGAGTGGTGGCGTTCTCCATGTTCCCGACGACCGTCGAGCAACTCATGGACATCGCGGATGCCGACCAGATCATGCCCCCGAAGAGCACCTGGTTTGAGCCAAAGCTTCGCTCAGGGCTGTTTGTGCATACGCTGGAGTAGGCTTCAAAGAATGGGAGGTATGGGAAGCATGGGAATTATGGGATTTCCCATACCTCCCATGCTTCCCATATCTCCCATTCCTCTTACCCTTCCGCCTCCGGCGTCCGCGCCCGGTCCTCAAACCGGGTAAACTCTTTTATAAACGTGAGCGGCACGTCGCCCACGGGGCCGTTACGCTGCTTGGCGATAATCAGCGTGGCTTTGCCTTCGCTCTCCTGCTTCTCTTCGTCGCTCTCGGCGTAGTATTCCTCGCGCACCAGGAGGCCGACCAAATCCGCGTCCTGCTCGATCGAACCCGATTCACGCAAGTCGCTCAGGCGCGGTCGCCCTTTGCTTTCGCCAGAGCGGCTTTCCGGATTACGATTCAACTGCGCGAGCACGATGATCGGAAGCTTGAGCTCCTTGGCGAGCGCTTTGACGCCGTTGGAAATTTCGGCAATTTCAAGCTGCCGATTGTCCTGGGCGCGCTTGGTGGGCGATTTTAGCAACTGGAGATAGTCGATGACGATCAACTGGATGTTGTGCTGCGACTTGAGCCGGCGCGACTTGGCTCGCAACTCTAGGATGTTCAGGCCCGGGGTGTCATCGATGAAAATCTTGCTCTCCGAGAGTTTTGAACCGGCCTCGGTGAGATTATGGAAATCGCGTTCGGCCATAAAGCCGTCGCGCACGCGGCCCAGGTTCACCCTGGCGCGGGAACAGAGCAACCGCTGGACGAGTTGCTGGCTGCTCATTTCCAGGGAGAAAACGGCGACCGCCAGGTTGGAATTGAGCGCCACGTTTTCCGCGATGTTCATGGCCAGCGCGGTCTTGCCCATGGAGGGGCGCGCGGCGATGACTATCATTTCCGCCGGGTGCAACCCGTCGGTCATCTTGTCGAAGTCGGCAAAACCTGTGGGAATGCCGCTGATCTCGCCCTTGCGCTCATAGAGTTTCTCGATCGACTGGATCGCCTCCATGACGCTGTCCTTGATTCGGAACGTGCCGTCTTCCACCCGGGACTGGGTGAGGGCGAACACTTTCTGTTCCACCGAGTCAATGAACCCATCGACGCTCTCCTGCTCCTCGTAGGAGCGCGCCGCACATTCGTTGCAGATGATGATCACCTGGCGAAGCGTGTGCTTCTCCTTGAGAATCTCGATGTAGTAGGCCGCATTGGCCGACGTCGGGACAAACGTAAAGAGGCTGGTGACGAACGCGGCGCCGCCCACCTTGTCGAGCAACTGGCGATCGCGCAGCAGTTGCGTCAGCAGGATGAAGTCGATCGGCTTGTTCTCGTCGTATAGCTCCCGCAGCACCTCGTAGATCGTGGCGTGCGCGGGAACATGGAAATGCTCCGGGGTGATCTTCTTTTCGATGCACTCCCCCATGACTTCTTTCGGGGAAAGAAGAACAGAGCCAAGGACGCCGAGTTCGGCGTCCTGGCTCTGTGGGAGTAACCTGTGGACATCCGGTGAATAAGTCGCCTTATCCCGGAAGTCCGAGCGCTCTGGTTTAGCGGTTTTCGCTTTGGCCGATGTTTTTTTGACGGCCTCTTCGGGCATCGCTTACTTGGAGTGCTTGGCCTTGGGCTTGGCTTTGAAGCCAGTCGCTTCGGCTTCCGCCGGTGCAGCGCCTTCGGCCTTCTCTTCGGTCGAAGCCTTGACGAGCACGTTGAGCGTGGCGGTCACTTCAGCCTGGAGCTTGATGGAAATTTCGTGGGCGCCGGTGTCCTTGATCGGGCGCTCGAGTTCGATGCGATGGCGATCGACTTCGACGCCAAGCTCGGTCTTGAGGCGGTCAGCCAGGTCTTTCGCGGTGACCGATCCGAAGGCTTTGCCGGATTCACCGGTTTCGAGCACGATCACAAGCTTCAGCTTGTTGATGCGGCGCGCGAGTTCTTCGTTTTCGTTCAGTTCGCGAGCTTCGCGTTCGGCACGCTTGGCTTTGAGCTGGTTGAGGCGGCGGAGTGTGGAAGGCGTGACTTCGAGCGCTTGGCCGCTCGGGATCAAAAAGTTGCGAGCATACCCGCGCTTGACTTTGACAACGTCGGCTTCAGCGCCCAGGGACGCGATCTTTTCGGTGAGAATAACTTCAGTGGTTGGCATATTTCGTATCCCGGCCAGGAATTTGCGGGGCGTTCTTGTTAGCTTTGTCGGAGGGCGCTGTCAACGGTTGGGTTGAAGAAAGTTTCGCTTCCAGGCGTGGTTTGGGAATTCCGTCGTCGATGACGACCGTCATTCCCTCCGTGATTTGCCCCACGAGGCGGATGGCGTCCCAGTTCGCAAGCCGGATGCAACCGTGGCTTCCCGCCCGCCCGATGGTGAGCGGTTGGTTGGTCCCGTGGATGCCGATCCCCGGTCGATTCAGGCCGATCCAGGCCACGCCAACGGGATTGGTCGGGCCGGCGGGGATGTTAAAGAAATTCGACGTGCGCACCCCGTGATTGAGCACCCCTTCGTCGTGCCGGAACCAGGGGAGCGTGGCGATTCCGAGAATCCGCCAGGTGCCGGACGGCGCCGGCAGCTTTTCCGAGCCCGGCGTGATCGGGAATGAAGCGATCAGCGCGTCGCCTTCCGTCAGGTCGAGCATCTTCTCTCTGGTATCCACATGAATTTTGCGGGTCTTGTATTTCGCGACCACCGGAACCTTGCCGACCTCCCGCACACTCTCGATTTTGAAAGGCTCCACATTCGGCACGCGCACCTCGTCGCCGACCTGCAATTTCTCGAGATCCTTCCCCTTGTTGATCTTGCGCAGGAAGTCCGGGTCGCTGTGGAAGCGTTCTTCTAAAAAGGTCAGGAGATCCGGATACGGCATTTTTTTGAGCTTGGCCTGCTGTTCCGGCTTGCGCGGCGACTCGCCGACGCGGTTAAGATCGTCCGCTTGGATCGTGTAAGAAGTATAGACCGGGTAAACCGAATCGAGCGGGAGCTTTTCCGCATCTTCCAAGGCGGAGGTGACGGGGAGCCCGTGGGATTTCTGGTAGCGGCCCAACGCTTTCAACGTGAACTCTTTAGCGCGCCCGTCGATCTTCCCCGGCCCAAAGCACTGCTGGTCCAAAAAGATCTGGAGGCGGGTGGCGAGGTCGCGTTCCTCCACGGGGATAGCCCGTGCGATCTTCATCTCGGACTCCGGCGCGCCGGTCGCAGCCGGAACATTTTCAGCCGGAGTGGCCTCTGCCGGAGCGGGTGGGGGAAGCTCAAGCTTGGCGGTCGTGGCGCGGACATTCTGGACCGGAGAGGAAAGCGCGCCCGCGTCGAGCGAGGGGAGGGGAGTGGGAGCGTTCACCGGTTGCGCCAGCGCGGAGGCTGTGAGCAACATCGGGAACGAAAGCCAGCTAAGATTTTTCATCGGGGTGTAAATTTTATAGGATCGGCCAGAACACGAGATACGATTATTGCACGGCTATGGCTGCCAAACATCTAAGAATTGCACAAATCGCGCCATTGTGGGCAAAAATTCCGCCCGACAGTTACGGCGGAATCGAACTCACAGTCAACTTGCTGGTGGAAGAACTTGTGGCCCGGGGGCATCAAGTCACCCTGTTCGCGTCGGGAGATTGCACGACCCAGGCGCGGCTGCATCCTGTCTGCGAGGAGCATTTGCTGGCGCTCATGTCCGACGGACGCGCTTTCGCCGGCGAATACTACATCAACGCGGGGGTCGCCGAAGCCATTCGCGAGGCCGGCGACTTCGATGTGCTCCATTTTCATACCGGTGCGGCTTCCATTCCTTTTGCCATCACCTCGCCCACGCCTTCGGTGTTCACGCTCCACACGTCGGTGGTCGTGGATGACCATTGGGTCGCGGCTCGCTATCCCGAGGTTCCGGTGGTAGGCGTCAGCCGCTCCCAGGTTGAAACCATCCGCCCCGCGCCGGAGGTCATTTATAACGGATGCGACTTCGACGCCTTCACCCCTTCTTTTGAGCCCGGCCGATACTTCGCCTTTCTCGGCCGCATGTCCGATCTCAAGAACCCGCTCGGGGCCATCGAGTTGGCCCGAAGCGCCGGAATGCCTCTGATTCTTGCCGGCGAACCCCAGAGCGCGACCGAAAGGGCGTATTTCGAGGAGAAAATCCTGCCCAAGGTGGACGGCAAGAATGTCTGCTACATCGGCCCGGTGAATCACCCGGCCAAGAACGCTCTGCTGCGCGACGCGGCCGCTCTGCTCTTTCCGATCCAATGGGGGGAGCCGTTCGGCTTGGTAATGATCGAAGCGATGGCGTGCGGGACGCCCGTGCTCGCCATCCGCCTGGGGGCCGTGGCTGAAGTCGTGGATCAAGGGGTGACCGGCTTTACGGCGGATCGTTTTGAGGATCTGCCGGGCTTGATTCCCGAACTACTGGCGCTCGACCGCCGCCGCGTGCGCGAACATGCCCGGGCGCGGTTCCATTTTCAGTTCATGGTGGATGCCTACGAGCGCCTTTACCGGAAAGTGGCGCTGTAGCCCTATGACCATGCTGGCCCGCTCGCCAGCCTCGGTTAATGATGAGCTAAAAGAAAATCAACCACCGGGGTCGGATCGGTGAGACTGTGGGGATGGTGAGCGCACCCCGGCTTGATGATCACCTTTATTTCGCCCCCAAGTTTGAGGTAACGCGCTTCCACGATCTTTATGTTTTCCTCGATTGGCACGGTATCGTCGGCATCGCCAGCCACGGCGATGATGGGAATTTTTGCGGCGGCGATCGGGGCCAGGTTATCGACCGGATTGAGCGGGTAAGCGAGCGCCTGCTCCTCGGTGAATTTGTAGGCTTTCAGGCATCCTTTCCAGTCGTCGGGCGACCCTTTGCCTTTCCCCTTGCCGCCCGGCCAGCTTTTGAAATCGCAGACCGGGGCATCGACGTAGAGCGCTGCGACTTTGGAGGGATTGCGCGCTGCCCAGTTGAAGGCAAAGAGCCCTCCCCGGCTGAATCCTTCCAGCACTGGTTTTGCGGCCAGTTTTTGGTGATCGATCAGGTAGGAGTGGAAACCGTCCATCGCATCCAGAGCGGTGGGAGCGCCGTAGAGGTTTTGAACATTGATATAGGCGATGTGCCAGCCTTTGGCGAGCAACGCATCGTCCACGGATGGAAAAGCACCAAGGAACTCGGTGCGCCAGATCCAAGGCCGCCCTGGGGCCGGCGTTTTCGGACAAATAAGGGTGGCTGTGCGTCCGTTAATAAAGAAGTCGATTTGCTGGTTCATGCCTCGTTGGGAGGTGATTTGGGAAGGGACTTCTCCGACAAATTCGTGGTGGGTGATTCCTGCAAAAACAGCCTTTGCCAACACGGTAGCCCCGGCTGTGTTTGGATGAACTCGATCTGGAAAAAGATCGTCGTGGTTCAGGAATGCCCCGTGGACGTCGATGACACTGGCCTGGGTCTCGCCAGCCACGGTTTTAATGAGGGGGATTTCTTCCAGCAGGGCGCGTTCGTTGATGCCATAATTGCCGGGATTGGGGATTGAGGGCGGTAAATTAAGGAAGATCCGAGGCGCGGGGGTAAGGGCCTGGAATTTAGCGACCAGATCTTTGTAATCGGGGGCGAATTGATCTTTGTGAGCCCAATTCTGAGGCTTGGTGTCGTTGGTGCCGAGTTGAATCACGACAATGTCGGGTTTGAAATTGAGCGCCTGCTGAAAAGAAGACTGCTTTTGATAAGGCTTATCCCCTGAGTTGAGCAGGGTTGAACCGCCGACTCCAAAATTGCCGACCTTGTAGGCCTCGTTGCCGAGCATGCGTTGGAGTTGCGAGGGATAAGCCTCCCATTCGCGATAGGTGACGCCTGAGCCTTCGGTTATGCTGTCTCCCACGCACGCCACTCGAAGTGGGGCCGTAACTGCTTCCGCAACAAAGCACGGGGCCGCCATGAGCAGGCAACTGACGGCACTAAACCGGATAAATAAAGGTCTCAATAAATTGAAGCCCTTGGATGAGGATGGACTCAAACGGTTCGATTTCATAGATCACTTATTAATAATGGAATGCGCTCATGGCCAGACCAATTCGAATCGACTTTGAAGGGGAACAAGGAAAGGGGCAACTCTTTGAATGCTGCTCCCTGGGCTTCCTTTTCCAAAGCTTACGCCACCTCGAAATCGATCCACCGGACCAACGGCGCCAGGACGGGCCTGCCGTCGTGATGCCAGGTGACCGGTGGTCAATTGCATTTTGCCAACGGGCCAATCCGTGGAAAAGGGGTCAGGCGAATCACCCGGCCAAGAACGCTCTGCTCTTTCCGATCCAATGGGGGAGCCGTTCGGCTTGGTAATGATCGAAGCGCCCTTCTCCCCGTCCGTGTCCGTCCGTGTCGAGCCTGCATAGAGCCCGCCCTCTGCCGTGATCGGGGCGACCCCGCATTTGCGAAGCCTTGGATAGGCGTTATAATCCATCGAATCGTTTTGGCCCGGTCTCAACCACGAGACGCAAAGACATTCGCTTCATGAGAACTTTCCTCAATCCATCCCGCGTTTTTGTCATTGTTGCCGCAGTGATCGTCGGCTCCACGGCACTCACTTATAAGAATGGCCAAACCGTCTTGCGTGCGCGCGATAAGATCGCCGCGGAAACCGAGGCGATCAGGACGATTGATAATCTGCTCTTAAACCTCAGGGAGGCGGAAACCGGGCAGCGAGGGTATTTGTTGACGGGAGACGAGAAATACCTTCTGCCCTATCATGCTGGCATTTCTCAACTTCCAAAGCAGCTTGGCAAGCTCGAAGCTGCCCCCATCCCGGAAAGCCAGAAACAGACAGTCGCTTTGATCCGTCCTCTCACCGAGGAGAAACTGGCTGAACTGCAGCAAACCATCGAAGTGCGCCGAAGCGGAGACGTAAAGGCCGCCCTCTCGATGGTGAAAACAGGCACAGGAAAGGGTGTCATGGATAAAATCCGTGTCCTCACTGGCGCGTTAAAGAGTCGGCAGGTTGCTCTGCACAACGAGGCGGTCGAGTCGGCCAACCGAGCCACTTCCATAAGGACCATCACCTTCGTCTTTACCGGGCTGATGAACCTATTGTTTTTAGCGTGGGCTTTCCGCCTTGTCACGCGGGAGATCGGCGATCATGCCAATGCCCGAGCCGAGGCCGAACGCCAGCGCGAGACGGCCACTCACAAAGGGGAGACGTTGCGGGTCACTCTCGCCAGCATAGGGGATTGCGTCATTGTCACAGATACCGAGGGGCGCATCACCTTCATGAATGCCACGGCGGAAGCTCTAACCGGCTGGAAGTTCGCCGATGCGCTATCCCTCCCTGCCGCCCAAGTTTTCAGAATCGTTCATGAATTGACCCGGGAGCCGATCGCAAGCCCGGTGGAAAAGGTATTGGAAAACGGGGTGATTATTGGTCTGGCTAATCATACAATCCTTATTCGCAAGGACGGCTCGGAGGTGCCGATCGACGACAGTGGCGCCCCCATTCGCACATCCAAAGGCGACATTTTGGGCGTTGTACTCGTGTTTCGGGATTTTTCCACCTACAAAAAAGCCGCGAACGAACTCAGGAAGGCCAAAGAAGCGGCGGAAGCCGCGAATCAAACCAAAGACCACTTCCTGGCGATGCTCTCCCATGAGCTGAGGACGCCCCTCACGCCCGTTCTCGCAACGCTGAACGTCTGGGGGCTTACTTGCGAAATGCCGGATGTCCTGGTGCCCGATGTCCAGATGATGCGCCGAAACGTGGAACTGGAATGTCGGCTCATCGACGACCTGCTCGACCTGACGCGCATCTCAAAGGGAATGCTTTCGCTCCAGCCCGAATTCACCAATGTCCATGAATTGATCGAACTGGTGGTCGGGATGTTCGAGGAGCCGGTCCGCACCGATGAACTTCGCATTTCACTCAACCTGAAGGCGTCGCGGCCATACGTCTATGCAGATCCCGCCCGCTTCCAGCAGGTGGTTTGGAATGTTGTCAAGAATGCCAGAAAATTCACCGGGAAAGGTGGAGAAATTCGCATTTCCACCGAGGACGGGCCTGATGGCAACCTGCAAGTCGTGGTGGCCGATACAGGAATCGGGATGTCTGAAGAAACCTTATCGCGGCTGTTTCATCCATTCGAGCAAGGCAAGAGGGCGAGGAACCGTGGCGGGCTCGGCTTGGGCCTGTCGATTTCGAAGGCTTTGCTGGAGACGATGGGCGGAAGCATCTCCGCGACCAGTGGCGGAGTAGATAAAGGCTCGACTTTCAAGCTCAACTTTCCCTCATCCGAGCCGATTTTGCAGAGTGCGAAACCGGTGAAGACCGGTTCCAACGGCAAGTCGGTCCAAAGCAGGAAACTCAAAATTCTTTTGGTGGAAGACCATCTCGATACGGCGCTCGCCATGAAACGGTTGCTGGAATTGCGGGGGCACGAACTGCATTTGGCTCATTCCGTCGCGGAGGCGTTCACGAGGATTGCCCAAGAGGAATTCGAGCTGTTGCTGTGCGACCTGGGGCTGCCGGATGGGAGCGGGCTCGACGTGATCCGTCATTATCGCAAGGGGAATCGAACGCCGGCCATCGTCGTCTCGGGCTTCGGCATGGAAAGCGATATCGCCAACTGCCTGCAAGCAGGTTTCGATGCGCATGTCACGAAACCAATCAACCTCCAGCATTTGGAAGCCATGATTTTAAAGTTTACCGATGGAGGGTTGGTTGCGGCGCGGTAGAGCGTCTGCCAGAATAAATTTCCGGCTCCGTAGTAGAAGCGTGCTTCTAGCCGCTTCCACCCGCAGCCTCGAAGCGGCAAGGATGCCGCTTCTACTACGCCGCTCGTTTGAACGGCCCATTCTGTTATCCGGAAACGATTTTTGACAACAGCTATAACACGGGGGGCGCCGGCCAAAAGAAAACGCCGCTGCCAGATCCCTGACAGCGGCGCTTAAGATTACCTGAGTCCCCTCAGCCTAAAAATGGCAATGGATCGGGGCGTTCTGCCGCAATCTACTGGCCGACAGTGCCAGTATCTTACGGCAGCTCATCCCCTCCCGTCGCCGTTTTAGGCTTAGCACTTTGGCGTGAGGATCGGCCGGCCAACGGCGCGATAGGTGAACCCGAGGTCGGACATTGTCACCGGGTCGAAGAAGTTGCGACCGTCGAAGACGAGCGCGGTATGCATCCGGCGTTTGACCTCCTGGAGATCGACACTGGCGAATTCCGTCCACTCGGTGGCGAGGATGAGCGCCTCGGCGTCTTCAACTGCCTCCAAAGGCGAATCGACCAGTTTCACTCCGGGGCAGAGATTGTATTCTTTGGCTTTTTCGACGCCCTTGGGGTCGTAAGCGGTAACGATCGCGCCTTCTTTGACGAGTTCGTTGACCAAGTCGATCGGCACCGAGTTGCGGACGTCATCCGTGTCGGGCTTGAAAGTGAGGCCCCAGACGGCAATCCGCTTTTCACGCAGAACCCAAAGCGATTCGCGAATGCGTTTGATGAAGCGCTCCTTCTGGTCCGCGTTGATGCGCTGCACTTCTTTAAGCAGCGTGAACGGCACGCCCAGTTCGTCACTGATTGCGATAAATGCCGCGATGTCCTTCGGAAAACACGATCCGCCATAGCCAAGGCCGGCGTTGAGGAAGTTGCGTCCGATGCGCCGGTCCATCCCGATGCCGTCGGCAACTTTTTCCACGTCGGCGCCGCTGGCTTCACAGATGGCGGAGACGGCGTTGATGTACGAAATCTTGAGCGCCAGGAACGAATTGGCCGCGTGCTTGATCAATTCGGCCGAGTTGATGTCGGTGACGAGAATCGGCGCATTAAAAGGTTCATACACCTTCTTCATCAGCGCCAGGGCGCGATCGCTGTTGCCGCCGATCACGATTCGGTCGGGCTTCATGAGGTCGGGCACGGCGCACCCTTCGCGCAGGAACTCCGGATTGCTCACCACGTCGAAGTCGGCGTTTGGGTTGTAGCGCTTGATCGTGTCCGTGACCTTCTCGCCGGTTTTCACCGGGACGGTGCTCTTGTCCACGACGATGCGGTATTCGTCTTTCTTGAGAACGGCCGCGATCTCGCGGGCGACTTTTTCAATGAAGCTCAGATCGACGCTTCCGTCCGGCTGGGGCGGGGTCGGGACGGCGATAAAAATGACCTGCGAGTGATCAACCCCCTCTTCAATACTGTTGGTGAACCGCAGGCGGCGGGCGATCACGTTTCGATGAACGAGGTCTTCAAGTCCCGGTTCATAAATGGGAATTTTCCCGGCTTGCAGCGCATCGACTTTGCGCTGGTCGTTATCGACGCAAATAACATTATGCCCGACTTCGGCAAAGCAAGCGCCGCTGACAAGGCCGACATATCCGGAACCGATGATACAGAGATCCATTAAGTGTAGGTGTTTTTAGGGTTTGGTTGTGTTTCCGCTTCCGCTTGCGTCATTCATGACGCTCGTTGGGTCGAAGTGGAGAGGGAGTCCGAAGGACGGGAGGTCCTTCAATGAAAAAGTGAGCACAACGCCTGTATCGGTAACGCGCTGTTTGGTGCTCGTATTATAACTTTCCCGGACCATGAAGCCGAGAGAGGCGACCCAACTCGAAAGATCGCGATAAATTTCGTAATCTTGTCGTTCCAGCGTGCTGTCGGTCAATTCGTACTGCTCGGAGACGCCGACTCCCCAGTTGTCGTTGATCCGATAAAAGGCCGAGACTCGAATGTTGCTGCTGTTGTTGAAATAAGGATTTCCCTCAAGGTAACGATGGCTCACGCTGAAGCGGAAATCTTCATTGGGCATGAAGTTGACGCCAGTGTTTACTTCGGTGAAGCCGGTGTTCAACAACGGCAACTGGGAGTCCACCTGGAAGGAAGCCCAGGTCAGGGGTGACCAGAGCAGCCGATTGTAAATATTGGAAAAAGTGTTGGTATTCCAACCTTCCACGGGGAAGTTGGGGTTCTCGATATTCGTGTCGAAGAACGAGTCGAGTTCAAGCCATGTGAAGTTTTTGTCGTCGCGGCGCGTTTCAAGTCGGTTCCGCATGCCCAGCCGCAGGATCGACCAGTCCGGAAGGGTGTCGATGGTCGTGAATTGTGGAAAGTCAATGGGCGGAAGCTGGGTGGACGGGTTGATTCGATCAAATTGCAGAATGTCTCCCGGGTCTTTGTTGGTGCGGACAAACGAAAAATCCGCGTACGGCTGGATCACATGGCGCAGCCCATCGAGTCCCCAGGAGCGCGATTGAACGTCCTCCCACTCGCGGGAAATCTTAAACGAGGTATCCACTCCCGCATTGAAAACGGGCCGGAATACAGAGCCGCCGTTTTCCCGTTGGACGAGTTCGCGCCCCATGCTCGTCAAATCCAAATTTGGGTTTGTTCGCGGAGGGAAGATCAGGCTGTTGTCAATCTCCGTGGCACCTTTTGAATAGTAGGTGGCGCGGACGCCGACCCGCGGAATGACATTAAGCCACCCGCCGAGCGTTTGCGGCGCCACCAACTGGTGAAACGTATCCAGCCGGATCGCCTGAAAATCCACGAATTTCGGAGAGCCGTTGCCGTCGTTGAGAACGTAGTTTTTCCAATCGCCGTGAGTTTTCTTAAACTCTGCCAACCCCTCCGGAGTCGAGATGTCCAGCGAAGCGAAGTTGCGCTTGAGATCGGCCGCGCTCGTTTGTCCCTCGTAGAAAATCTGTGAGCCAAAGAGCGGCTGGCGTTTTACGTCGAGCGCGACCTCAGGCAGCCGCTCGGTGGTGTCCATGAAGTCGTTAAGCCCGATCCGCGCCAGCCCCGTGATCGTGTAGTTTTCGGATCGGTCGGTCAGCGCCACGATGTTGTCCGGGTTGCGATTGAGGCGGTATTCACTCGGAAAGAAGTCGTGGAGCATCCATTCATCGCTGAGCTTGTTGATGTCGGTGCTCAGGTAAATGTCCGGGGTGAAAAACGTCTGGCTGTGGAGAGTGACCCGGTAGCGACTCGGGTCCACTGGCCCGCGGGCAGTCGCGGTGGTGTTGGTGTTCGGGTTCTGGTCGTTGGCGAAGTAACTCGTGAAATGCGCCCAGCTCAGGTCATCGGCTCCGTAAGTTCCGCGCAGATCGAATCCCGCAGCCGCTCCGCGCGTGGAACGCAAATCCAGGCGAACCAGCCCGTGCAGGGTGTCCGTGACGGGAATCCCGTACTGGGACAATAAATAGGCGCCCCAGCCTTTCCCGTATCCCGGCATGATGCTGAACCCCGAATCGTGCTTGAGACTCTGATACAACCACGGAAACCAAAACACCGGAGTTTTCCCCACATAAACCGTTGCATTGGAGAAAACAACGTGGTCGTTGGGGTAAATGCGGGTGGTACCCGCTTTCACGTAGTAGTCCGGCTTGGACGAATCGCTTGTGGTCACCACGCCGTTATCGATCTGAAGCGCGGTTCCCTCCAGCGAGTTGGCCGTTTCCGACTGGAATACGAACGGATAACTTTCCCCTCGGAAGTTCGCGGTTCGCAGCACCTTGGTTTCCAAGTTGTAAACCGCGCGATCCCCCGCAAAAAGATAGTTGTCGCGGTAAATCCGAACGTTTCCGAGCGCCAGCACATCCCGGGTTTCCGGGTTATACTGGGCGTAATCGGCGTAAATCGAGGTGGTTCCGTAATGGATCACCACGTTCTTTTCCGCGATCGCAACGCCGTTCTCCCATCGTGTCTCCCCCTCCTGCGTGATCTCTATCGGAATTTTACCGAAGCTGCCGTATTGGGCGTGCCCAGTCGTAACCCCACAGAACAGGAGCAAGAGGAGCAAGTGGCGAGTATTCATGAAAGCCTGCGAAGGTAGCCGTGGATTCCCTGAGTTGCCAACAGAAAAACTGCCCTGTAGCCATGTCGGGGTATGGGGCTGGAAGATATCGAGACCGATTTCATGATTTCCTTAGCGCCAACGGCGCGGCCCCATATCAGCTTAGGCCAAGCCTAGGTCTTGGTGCTAATAAATCTCAAGGGCTGAAGGCCCGTCCCATTCCGGGAGATGGGGCGGGCTTTCAGCCCTAGTTGCGGAGGCAACTAACCCTGGGGCTGCGCAAAGCCTCCGCCCAAGGCTGGTATGGAGCCGCGCCGTTGGCGCTGAAAAACGGCTCGCCCACGCTCCTTTCTTGCAACGCCGCTCCGGTTGAGCGCATGCGCGTCAACTTTTGAATCTCCCCATCCCGGAGCTTAAGTTGAAGCGCATGCGGCTGAGCGGGGCGGCTAAAGGGCAGCACGTCCGCCCCGTTTCGCCCGGATCAGCTTGATCTTGTGCGCCACGAAAATCCACCAAAGCTGGCGGATCAATCGGCTGGCGCATAACGGCTCGCTCACATTTTGAGTGCGCCCGGCGCGGATCGCTTCGAAAATCGCCTCCGGTCCCGGTTCCTGAGGCGCCTCCACCAGCGTGTAATGCGTGCCGAAAAAATCGAGCAAGTGCGTGTCCGAGGCGGCGATGAGCGGTTTTCCGTGGGCCTTTGCCGCCCGGAGCGCGGGGCGGTTGAGATTAAACCAGCGGGTGTAGAAATGCGAAAATTCAATCGCGTCAAAGCACTCCATGTATTGGAAGATCCGACGACCGATCGATCCGCCCATGACGAAGAACGGGTGGGGAGGAAAGATCAGAACCGATCCGCCGCGCCGTCGCCGCAGTTCCGCGAGATCGTCCAGGCACTTCAATTGCCTGGTTTCCTCTTCGGTGATGTTCACGATCACCACATCGGCTCCTTCGAGTCGCATTTCGGCGGCGGGAATCAGCAGAATCCCAAGCTCGCGCGCCGTTGCGAACACCTCCGGGGTCGCCAGCACATGGTCATGGAGCGTGATCGCCAGCGCGTCGAAGCCCAGCGCATGGGCGCGATAAAGCAACTCGATTGAGGAATGGTCGAGTTCATCCTTCGGGTCTTCACTGGCGTGCAGGTGAAAATCGATCTTCAGCCAGCGCTTTGTCCAGACGGGAAAGGGGGGCGGTTCCGGGACTGATTCTGAGTTGCCGGTGCGGGGAGGGGCGGGGGAGTTTTCGGGCAAAGGCATCGGGCGTATTTTCAACCAGAGTCAGAAATTTCACAAGTTGTGAAAAACACGCTTGCACCAATGAGTTCGCGTGGTAGTAATTACCGCCCCAACGCAAAAAGCTCGGGTGGTGAAATGGCAGACACGTACGTTTGAGGGGCGTATGCCGTAAGGCA
>JBAXSN010000049.1:0-20197 GCA_037130675.1 Verrucomicrobiota bacterium | reverse complement strand
TCGAACCGACGACCGTCTGATTACAAATCAGATGCTCTACCAACTGAGCTATGCTGGCGTTTTTGACTGGACCGGGGAAACGCGGATGCGCTGCGGCTCCAAGCCGAAAATCCTCCCCTTGCCTGGCGGAGTGGCTTTATTTGACACGGTTAGGACGCCGGTTCAAGTGGATTCGACGTTGGGACCGGATTTACCAGGTTTCGGCCCGACCCGGAGGCCGCTCACTACCGCTTCAGGCAGTTCACCATTTCGGCGGCGAGTCATTCGGCTTCGCGGCTGTCCTTGATCAAATTGGCGGCGGCGATCTCCTTCCGTCGATGCAGACGACCTTCAGGCCGGAGAAGACTGTGGTGCTAACTCCGGCAAAGAGGCATGCGAAAATCAGGTTCTTTTTCGTGGAGGAGACAATCCGTCCCGCAGCCCAGTCGGCGCGTTACTGCCAGGGTGCCGTATCGGTTGGCAGACCGGGGAGGCTTTGGTTCTTGCGCTTAAGGATAGAACCGATCACTCCGCCGCCACCGATGAGCACAAAGGCCATGGGGATGAGCCCAAACCACATATCGGAGGTGAAGCCGCGCTCCAGCACTGCCTCTTTGGTATGATGGGATTCACGAAGCAGGTCGTTTGCGAGCCTGGAGGATGCTGCCGGACAACGGCTGCTTTGGAGCGGTACCCGCTACTGGAGCCGCCCACGATATGGTAACGATCGGCCGAGTATTGTCCGCCGTTGAATTGGTAAGCATAGCGAATGGCTACGCTAAAGGTGTCGTTTTCACTGCTTGAGTGGCGCTTTACCTCGCTCGAAACGACCCGACACGGAACGGCCGGCCAGTCGCGGGCTGAAATGATCCCGAATGATCGGCTTCACCAGCAGGAGGTAGGCGAACCCGCTGCCCATCAGCAGAACGATAGAGAAAAAGAGGGTGCCCGGGAATTTCTTGGCAGGTTTTGGAGTCACGGGACCGGTTGGAAGCTAGTGCCTTGTAACGAGAGAAATGGCGCATAGAGCGCAGGATTTTTGGTTCAGGGCAAGGCGGAAGCCCAAGGCGCTATCCGCAGATAACGACTTGGGCTGACAACACAGCCCTGGGCCAAAAAGACAAGCTGGATGCGTCATTCTACGTGTTACACGGCACTAGGAGTTGTCGGAGGGAAAGGCGGTATTACGGACATTCGGAGGGGAAAAAGTCGAGTCGTGATTTGGTTGGCGATCGTGTGCGTTTCGACGGTGCGGCGCACACATCACCGCCGGGTGGAGGCGTCGAATGGAAACAAGAGAGCCTCAGGTCCACATCGGCGCCCCGGCTGAGCGGGGCGGCTACAGGCTTGAGTCTTCGCGTGAGACTGCAGCGCACACCGCGCGTGACCAGTTATGCCTTGAGCACGTCGATTTCCGACTCGCGGATGGGGCTGCCTAGGTAAAGCGCAATCTCACCTGTCCGGCGGCTGGCGGAGCCGACTTCCAGGACCAACAACTCCGGGTTATCCGTAGGGTCGCTGGTCGAGTATTCGACGATCGTGGCCAGCAGATCGTTGAGCCCCGCACGGGCCGGAGTTTCCGTGTAATCGGCATGCCGCTCGCCCTGTTCCTTGCAGACATAGACCACCTCGGCGTCGCCGTTCTTCAGCGAAATTTCCGCGGTGTATTGCAGATCGGCTGGATCATAGTCATTCTCGTTTTCCGGCGGCTGAAAGAGCCACATGTCGCCGCGGCGAAGCACATTCTCCCTGCGATCGGGTTTGAAATCCTCGCTCTGAAAATAGACTCGGTAGTCGAGCTCGTTATCCACGGCTTTCACCATGAGCATCACCTTCTGGAAATTGTCGTTCAGGTTGATGAATACCCATGAGCCGAAGCCTTCGGTATCGTTCGCAACAATCGTGGACTCGACGGCGTAGCGAATCCCTTGAAACCCTTCGCCCCGCTTTTGGGAATCCTGCATCGCTTGCGCATCGCTCAGGACAATGAACGAGCCGGGCGGGAAGTTTTTCCAGGGGGCCAGGCTCGGCGAGACACTTTGAGGCGCCACGATACCCGGGGATTGCTGGCGCGGAGTCCATCCGGCCATGGGACCGGTCGGAGTCATATTGGAAGCCATGGCGCGCTCCATCTCAACCTCCGAGGCATGCTTGTAGTAAAAGTACATCCCGACGCCGATCAACCCAACGACGATGACGAATCCCATCACAAATCCGAACCCGGAGGAGCTATGTGAACGGTAGCCATACGAGGGGCCGTAGCCTCCACCTCCGTAGCCACCGTAGCCGCCATAGCCATATCCGCCCGGCGCATCATAGTAATAGCTGCGGCTCCCGCTGTTGAGCAGCGCGCTCCACATCATCCAATGGCCGAACGAATCCCAGTAGCCGTAGTTGCGCTGGACGGGGTCGTAATAAACCGGCGCGTAGCGGCCGTCATTGAGGGTTGCGCCTTGGGGAACATAAGTCGGGCGGCTGGCCGGTTCGGAGTTCCATTGCGTCTGAGCCCCGGCGGGCACCTGGCGCGGAGCCGTTTCGCGCATGGCGATGACGCTTCCGCGGCTTGCGGTGGTTCCGCCTTGGTTCACCTTGGTGGCAAACGATTGATCCGCCTTGCTGGCAGGCCCGCTCGAGCGCGTGCTGCTGGAAGTCCCCCACCCGCTGGAAGTGGACGGGTTGGCGGTCGTGGTGCTTCTGCCCCAAGTGCCCGAAGAGTTCGAACTGCGCGACGAGGAGCCAAAGGAAGAGGAAGAACTCCGCGAAGAGGAACTGAACGAAGACGAGCGGCCACCGGAGAAGCCACCGCTTCTTCCGCCGCTCGATCCTCTGGCAAAGCTTTCCGACGGCCAGAGGATGGCTAGCGAAAGCAGGGACGCCGCAACAACTCGGGATAGGGAGCGCAATGAAGGCATCATAACAATATAACTAGGTTCGAAGCTGTAAGCGTTAGTGACTGGTGATCAGCGCGGCCAGCAAAAGCGCGGTCGAGACGCTTGCGGCGGCACAGATCAGCCCGGCCGCGCTGTTCTTGTCGATGGCGATTTCTTTCGCCAGATTGATCCGCGGCAAAATGAGTTTCTCGGTCAGGATGCTGGTCAGCAGCAGCAGCGGACCGCCAATAACCACCAGGATCGCGGTGACTTGCAGTTCGTCGAGCAAGTTGCCTGAAGCATCGTGGAGCGTGGACCAAACCAGGATGCCGAGAGCGATCAAAAATCCACCCAGGCTGATGCCCGCGGCGGCGTTGTTATCGTTTTCCAAAGTCTCCTGCACATTGTAGCCCGCTGTTTTGTAAAACGCGGCGGCCCCGGCAATGAAAAGCGCCTGACCGACTGCCCAGTAAACGACAATATCCCGGATGGCGTTAAAAACGCCCTCGCTTTCGCCGGAAAGCGCCCCCGCCAGGACGAGGCCTGTGCCGATGCTGCTACCCGCTACGGCCGCGCCGGCCCCGACGTTGCGATCCCGAATCATCTCCGTCTGAATGCTGAACCGGTTCAGGATCAGCTTGTCGTTAATCCAGATGCTCACCCTCATCAGCAAGATCGCCAGCAATCCACTGTAGGTCATCGTGATGGCGGCATCGCCCCACGACGCGACATCGTCGGGAAAAGCGCCGGTCAACGCGACGGCGACCCCAAGCAGATAGCCGGCAAAGCACGCGCCGAACGCAGGATTGTCGCGCTCGGTGAGTTCGTTCAAAAACGAAAAATCGCTGGTTCGCTGGTAGAAGAGATTGGCCAGATAGACCATCCCCAGCGCGTAAGCGTAGAACGGAATGTGGCTGAGAATATTGATGATGACCGGGGACATAGGCGGATGTAAAAAGGTGACGACTTGGCTGCGTCCAAACAACAACACGGCAAACCTACCAAAAATTCGGGGGGAATGCTCTTACAAAATCGAAGGCGATTTGTAACCGGAGTCTAAAAGGGCCGATGCCGCTGCTGCCTCCGATCAACGTGTTATAAGGATATGAAATCGATGCAATTATACAGGGCGGTGATCGCGGGGGTGTTGATGTCGTCAGGGATGGTGTTCGCTCAAGACGAGATGCCCGGAATGATGGGGCGCGGGCGGGCGGAGATGATGGAGTGGAGAAAGAAAATGGCCGATGAGATGAAGGCTCAGGATGCCGAACTCGACCGCCTGGCAGCGGAAATGAATGCCGCCACCGGCGAGAAGAAGGTGGACGCAGTGGCTGCCGTGCTGAACAAGATGATCGAACAGCGCAAAGCCTGGCATGCCCGGATGGAACAGATGCACGAGAAAATGCAGGGAATGATGCCCAAGGGAGGGGGGAAGCCCGGCATGAGTCCTGGGATGAATATGCCGAAGCCTGGCACGACGCCCTAAGCCGCACCACTCCATGGCAACCCAAAAAGGCGGAGTGAGCCGCCGGGAGTTTATCAAGATGGCTGCCGCCACTGGAATCGCCGCAAAACTCGGAGTCTCATTAGGGCGGGCCGACACCGAGTCGCGCGGCGATATTCCGTATCGCACCCTGGGATGGACCGGGGAGAAAGTCAGCATGCTGGGCATTGGCGGCTTCCACCTCGGGCTCGCCGCGGAAGAACAGGAGAGCATTCAAATCGTCCGCACGGCGGTCGACCAGGGGATCAACTTCATGGACAACTGCTGGGACTACAACAACGGCGACAGCGAGCTCCGGATGGGCAAAGCCTTGAGGGACGGATACCGCGACAAGGTGTTCTTGATGACCAAGATCGACGGCCGCAACAAACAGACGGCGGAGGCTCAGATCAACGAATCGCTCCGGCGCCTTCAGACCGACTGCGTCGATCTCATGCAGTTTCATGAGATCATCCGGCTGAACGATCCGGAGCGGATCTTTGCGCCGGGCGGCGCTCTCGAAGCGATGGTCGAGGCGCAGAAGGCGGGGAAACTGCGCTACATCGGATTCACCGGCCACAAAAGCCCGAAAATCCACCTCAAAATGCTCGAGTTGGCTGCCACAAATCATTTCCAGTTCGCCACCGTCCAGATGCCCCTCAACGCCATGGACGCGCATTACGAGAGCTTCGAAAAGCTGGTGCTGCCCGAGTTGGTGAGCCGAAACATCGGGGTGCTGGGGATGAAGCCGATGGGCTCGGGCGAGTTTCTGAAGAGCAACACCATCACGCCCGTTGAATACCTGCATTATGCCATGAACCTGCCCACCAGCGTGGTCATCACCGGGTGCGACTCCATGCAAATCCTCCAGCAAGCGCTCAATGCGGTCCACGGATTCCAGCCCATGAACCCGTCGCAGGTGGCAGCACTCCTCGCCAAGACCGCGCCGGTAGCCGGGGCAGGCCGGTACGAGCTCTACAAAACCGCCGATGAGTTCGACAGCACCGCGAAAAGCCCGCAGTGGCTGGGGTAAAAAGACAATGGGAGTTATGGGAAGCATGGGAGTTATGGAATACATCCATCCCATCTGTCCCATCTGTCCCATCCGTCCCATCCGTCCCATTCCTTTCTGAGCAGCAAACCATGAAACCACGCAACCTTATCTTCGGCATTTCCGCACTCCTGCTGGCCACCCGCCTGCTCCGGTGGCTCGCCGCCAAGGCGACCTACTCTTTCCAGCATAAAGTCGTCCTGATCACCGGCGGCTCTCGCGGGCTGGGACTTGCCTTGGCGCGACGGTTTGCGCGCGAAGGAGCGCGCATCGCCATCGTGGCCCGGGACCACGCTGAACTGCTGGCGGCCAAGAGCGACCTGGAGCGGTGCGGGGCCGAAGCGGTCTTTCCCGTGGTGTGCAACCTTCGCGACCACGGAGCCACCGAGGCGATGGTGGAATCCGTCGCGGAGCATTTCGGGGCGCTGGATATCGTTGTCAACAATGCCGGGGTGATCGTCTTTGGCCCGTTTGAAAACCACGAACTGAGCGATTTCGAACTCACTATGGACCTCCACGCGTGGGCGCCGCTGATCGTCACCCGCGCCGCCCTGCCGCACCTTCCAAAAGACGGCACCGGGCGCATCGTGAACATCTCGTCAATTGGCGGGCGCATTCCGCAGCCCCATCTTTCCGCGTATAACATGAGCAAATTTGCGGGCGCGGGCCTTTCCGATGCCTTGGGGATTGAGCTTGCGCGGCGCGGGATTTCCGTGACCACGGTGGCCCCTGGCCTGATGCGGACCGGGTCCCATGTGCATGCGATGTTGCGCGGCGATCACGAAGCCGAGTTCGCCTGGTTCTCCAACACCGCCGCCCTACCGATTTTCTCGATCAGCGCGGAGCGGGCAGCACGCCAAATCGTGGAAGCCTGCCGGCAAGGCCGCCGCCGATTGACCATCACCTGGCAAGCTCGCGCGGCGGTGATCGCAAACGCGCTCCTGCCCAACACGACAGCGCGGGCGCTTTCGATTGTGAATCGGATGATGCCGGCGCCGGTTTCCACCCCGACGGAGTCGCGCAGTGGAGCTGAAAGCCGCTCTCGTCTCACGCCGCATTGGCTGACCTGGCTCAACGACCGGGCGAGCCGCCGGTATAACGAGGTGAAATAAACCGCGCGCATCTCCTCCAGAGTAGAAGCGGTTTCCAGCCGCTTTCGACCGGGTTGCAAGCGACGCCCCGGAAAAGCGGCTGGAAGCCGCTTCTACTACAAAACAACCGTACGGCCCGGTTTACCGATTCCGGATCGCCTCAAAGCGCCCTTCCTCGCAGCAGCGGACAAACTCTTCGGTGGTCGATTTCAGGTGCTGCCAAATCGCGCGAATATCCTGGGCTTCCTGGTCGGTAATTGAGTTGTCCAACGCCGCCGTCGCAATCGCCGCCAGCATTTCGCCAAAATCCTGCACCGTTTTATTCGTGGAAGCCATCAGGCCATAGCGCTTGTCCTCGGGAGTCTCCTTTGGATTTTCGACAAAATAGCCGCCGGCCTTTTCGCAAACCCATTCCACGACGCTCCGTCCACCGGGCAAGTTCAGGAGCTGCTCGACTCGGTCGAGCGGATTCAGGGTGCCGCTGCCTCCGGCAGAAGATGGCTGCGCCCATTTGTAGATCATCGAGATGGAAAGCCCCGTGGTCTCGGCCAGTTCCTTTGCGTTGGTTTGTTCCAGCAGTTTGCGGCACAACTCGTGCGATTTCATAAAAAGAGAACCTACCGCCGCTGAAGCTAAATGGGAATATTGTTAATGAACAAACGCCAAACACATACACCCTCAGAGTAGGTCAATCCCGATTTGCCTTGTTTGGGGCTCGTCTTTGATCCATTTGTTCTGGATGTCATTTTTGGAGTTCGGACTTTCCGACGCTATTATTCATGGGGTGCAGTCGATGGGTTATGTTGATCCGTCGCCGATCCAGCTTCGCGCATTTCCGGTGGTTCTTTCCGGTCGCGACTTGATCGCATCTGCGCAAACCGGCACGGGGAAGACTGCGGCTTTCGGCCTGCCAATCTTGACGAAGCTGGCAAAACACCGCCCCGGCGGCAAGCCCCGCTGCCTCATTTTGGAACCGACCCGCGAACTGGCAGCGCAGGTGGAAACCGCTTTTCGCGATTTCGGACGCTTCACAGACTTGACGGTCGGCCTGCTCTATGGCGGGGTCGGCTACGGCAAACAACGCGAAGACTTAAAAAAAGGCGCCGACACCATCGTGGCCACGCCGGGTCGGTTGCTCGATCACCTCGAACAGGGCGACGCCGATCTCTCCGGAATCGAGATCCTGGTGCTCGACGAAGTCGATCGCATGCTCGACATGGGCTTCCTCCCGCAGGTGCGCCGCATTGTCGAGCGCTGCGCCAAAGATCGCCAGACGCTCTTTTTCTCCGCCACCATTCCGCCGGAACTCGAAGGCCTCACCCAGTGGGTGGTCCGGGACCCGATCATCATTGAGATCGGGCGCCAGCGGATGCCAGCAGAGACCATCACCCACGCTTTGTTCCCCGTGGCGCGAGACCAGAAGTTCGATCTATTGCTGGCGCTTTTGGAGAAAACGAATTACGAAAGCGCCCTGATTTTCTGCCGCACGAAAGTCGGCGCCGACCAGATCGCCGCCAAACTCAAGACCAACAAACATGCCGTTGCAGTGTTGCACTCGAACCGGACCCAGCGTGAACGCGAAGACGCGCTGGCCGGGTTCAAGAGTGGCAAATACGAAGTGATGGTCGCGACCGACATCGCCGCGCGTGGCATCGACGTGGCGGGGGTTTCGCATGTGGTCAACTACGATGTCCCGCAGCACCCGGAGGATTATGTCCACCGGATCGGCCGCACCGGGCGCGCCCAGGCTGTCGGCGACGCGTTTACGATTTTCACCGGAGAGGACCTTGAGCACGTCATGAAAATCGAGCGGTTTATCGGGGCGAAAATCGCCCGGCAGAAGCTCGAAGGGTTTGATTACCTCTATTGCGCGCTGTTCGCATCCGAGGTCCCCGGCGCGGCTCCCAAGCCGATCCGCCGCAAGACCCCGGCGTCGCGCAGGCGGTAGGGGCGTGGTTGCGGCAACGTCCGCGTAACGACCGCGAAAAGGGCTCCGAGGAACACGGGGTGCTCGGTGTAAGATCAAAGTCTCCTCCCAAAGCGGCGGAGGACCGCATGCACTACAAGACGCTGGCGCGCGGCAGATGACGCCACCTGATTCGCGATAGCGTCTTGTAGTGCTGTGGCCCTCCACAGCTTTGGGCTGGCGCGCCGATTTCACCCTTACACCCCTTGCCTCAATTAATTCTATTCCTTGGGACTTCGATTTTAACCTTTCCCTGAGGGACGACTCCCTTAATGTTTCAAGCCCTCATGAGTAGCGACCGACGCAAACCGTATCCGTTCGACGTTCTGGAACCCAAATGGCAGGCGTTTTGGGACGAGCACAACACGTTCCGCGTGGCCAATCCCGGCGAACCGGGGTTCGACGCCACGCGCCCGAAATACTACGTGCTCGATATGTTCCCGTACCCGAGCGGCGCGGGGCTCCATGTCGGTCACCCGGAAGGCTACACCGCCACGGACATCATCGGGCGGTTTAAGCGGATGAACGGCTACAATGTGCTTCATCCCATGGGGTGGGATTCCTTCGGCCTGCCGGCCGAGCAATACGCGATCAAGACCGGGCAGCACCCGGCTGTCACCACGGCGCAGAACGTCGGAAAATTCAAGGCGCAGCTCAAGAAAATCGGGTTCGCCTACGATTGGTCGCGCGAAATCGCCACCAGCGATCCGGCTTACTACAAGTGGACGCAGTGGATCTTCCTGAAACTTTACAACTCCTGGTTTAATCCGGCCACGAACAAGGCCGAGCCGATCGAAACCTACACCGGGGAAAACCGGGATCGCGTCCGGCTGGCTTACGTTTCCGAAGCGCCGGTGAACTGGTGCCCGGAACTGGGAACCGTGCTCGCCAACGAGGAAGTGATCGATGGCAAAAGCGAAGTGGGCGGATTCCCGGTGGAACGCCGTCCGATGCGCCAGTGGATGCTTCGCATCACGGCGTTTGCCCAGCGGCTCATCGATGAACTCGAAGGGCTCGACTGGCCGCAATCGATCAAGCTGCTCCAGCAAAACTGGATCGGGCGCAGCGAAGGCGCCGAGGTGCATTTCCAGGTCGCCGACAGCGAGCGGACCATCACGGTGTTCACCACCCGGCCTGATACGCTTTTTGGCGCCACCTACATGGTGCTCGCGCCCGAACACCGGATCGTGGACGAGCTCACGACCGAGGAACAGTGGCCGGCAGTGCGCGAATACCGCGCGAAGACCGCCCGCAAGAGCGATTTGGAGCGGACCGAGTTGGCCAAGGAAAAGAGCGGCGTTTTCACCGGGGCGTATGCGCTCAATCCGGTCAACGGCGAGCGGGTCCCGATCTGGGTCGCGGACTACGTGCTGCTCGGTTACGGCACCGGCGCGATCATGGCCGTGCCCGCGCACGATGAGCGGGATCTGGAGTTTGCGCGGAAGTTCGAGCTCCCGATCAAGATCGTGGTTCAGGCCCCCGGCAAGACCGCGGAGGAGTCGATCGGCTTCTGTGACAACGGCGTGGCGATCAATTCCCCGCTCATCGAAGGCCTGCCCACTCCCGAGGCGAAGGCGAAGATCAGCGCGTGGCTCGAAGAACGCAGCCTTGGCAAACGCTCGATCAATTTCAAACTGCGCGACTGGCTTTTCTCGCGCCAGCGCTACTGGGGCGAGCCGTTCCCGATCGTCT
The DNA here is from genome assembly GCA_037130675.1 of Verrucomicrobiota bacterium. Classification (GTDB taxonomy): domain Bacteria; phylum Verrucomicrobiota; class Verrucomicrobiia; order Chthoniobacterales; family Chthoniobacteraceae; genus JBAXSN01. The sequence goes on along the minus strand of JBAXSN010000049.1, from coordinate 10,065 downwards.
GGGAAGGCGGCCAACATCGTCCGATTTCCGAAGCCGAACTGCCGCTGACGCCTCCGGCCTTGGCCGACTTCAAGCCGACGGGCACTCCGGAGCCGCCGCTTTCCAAAGCGAAAGACTGGGTCCGCTATTCCGAAACGGCCACGCGGGAGTTGAATACGATGCCCCAGTGGGCCGGCTCCTGCTGGTATTACCTGCGTTATTGCGATCCGACCAACAGCGAACGCTTCGTCAGCGAAGCCGCCGAGCAGTATTGGATGGGCGGGGGCAAACCGGGCGGGGTCGATCTCTATGTCGGAGGCACGGAGCACGCGGTGTTGCACCTGCTTTACTCGCGGTTTTGGCACAAGGTCCTCTTTGATTTGGGCTACGTCTCCACGCCCGAACCGTTCCAGCGCCTGGTCAATCAGGGGCTGATCATGGGCGAGGACGGCCAGAAGATGTCCAAGAGCCGCGGCAACGTGGTGAATCCCGACGACGTGATCACCGAATACGGGGCCGACGCGCTCCGACTCTACGAGATGTTCATGGGACCGCTGGAGCAATCCAAGCCGTGGAGCATGACCGGCGTGGAAGGCGTTTCGCGGTTCCTCGCCCGGGTCTGGCGGTTGGTGATGGAGGAAAACCAAGCCGGCGAATGGGTGATGTCCAGTGCGGCGGACGACAGCGCGCCGCTCAGCAAGGCTCAGCTCCGGGTGATCCATGCCACGATCAAGAAAGTGGGCGAAGACATCGAAGCGCTCAGCTTCAACACCGCCATCGCGCAGATGATGGTTTATGTGAACGCCTTCACCAGCGTCACGCCTCGCCCGGTTGCCGCCGTGCGCACTCTTCTGATCGTGCTCAATCCGTTTGCGCCGCACCTGACCGAAGAACTCTGGTCGCGCCTCGGCGAAAAGCATGCCGGGTTTACGGGGCATGCCGTCGATCAGTCCTGGCCGGCCTACGATCCGGCGTTGCTTATTGAGGATGAAATCGAGATTCCGATCCAGGTCAACGGCAAGCTCCGGGACCGCTTGGTGGTGAGCAAAGACATCGGCAAAGAGGGCCTCGAAGCCGCCGCGCTCGCAAGCGCCAAAGTGCAGGAGTTCACCGCAGGAAAGGAGATCAAGAAAGTGATCGTCGTGCCCGCCAAGCTCGTGAACATCGTCGCGGTTTAATTACTAGACTAGCTTTGCCTTGATTCCAAATCCGGGGGGGCAGAATACGCTCTCGGGGATCGAAGGCGTCAGTTCGTCGCTGTAAAGGCTTGAGATAAAATAGCGGGTGTCGCGCTGGACCTCGCCGGTCTTCTTCGCGGTGCGTTCGCATTGACCCAGGGCTGAAGGCCCGTGCCATTTCCACGCATAATTGCCAGATTGGCGCGGGCCTTCAGCCCTAGCTCCTCAATGTGGATTAACCTTGGGCGTTGCCCAAGGCTGGTATGGGGTCGCGCCTTCAGCGCTGAAAAAGGAGTCGACAAAATTTGATGCGTTTGCCCTGAAAAATACCGCACTCCCGGTTGACGTGCGTGAAAAAGACACGATGGTCCATCGCGAGAATGCGAAAATGTTTAAGAAACCTGCTGTTATTCTCTCGCTTTTGATGTAAGCTCAATTCTGAGAAAACCCCATGGCTAGAATTCTAATCATCGATGACGAACCGGCGATGGTCCAAGTAATTGCGACGCTGTGCCGCGATCTGGGCCACCAACCCGCCCCGTTCAATTCGGCGGAGCGGGCAATTGAAGCCCTGGCCGGAATTGAGCCTCAGGTGGTGATCGCCGATATCAAGATGGAACGGGTGGGCGGTTTCGATGTCCTGCGCGCCTGCCATGATCTTACGCCATTGCCCGCGGTCATCATGATCACCGGGTATGCCTCGGTGGAGACAGCCGTCGAAGCGATGAAGCTGGGGGCTTACGACTACGTCACCAAGCCGTTCAAAATCGACGAACTCCAGCTCACCATCCAGCGGGCGCTCGATTTTCAATGCGCTGTTCGGGAAAACGTCTATTTAAAGAAAGAGCTCCGGGAGCGCTACAAGTTCGAAAACATCGTGGGTTCGAGCGTCAAGATGCAGCGCGTTTACAACCTGATCGCCAAGGTGGCGGATACCGACAGCACCATTTTGATCCAGGGCGAAAGCGGCACCGGGAAGGAACTGGTGGCCCGGGCTCTTCACTTCAACAGCCGCCGTCAGCATCACCCGTTTGTGGCCATCAACTGCTCGGCGCTCCCGGAGAACCTGCTGGAGAGCGAGCTTTTTGGGCACAAAAAAGGCGCATTCACCGGAGCCGTTCAGGACAAGATGGGGCTTTTTGAAGAGGCCCATCACGGGACGATCTTCCTCGACGAGATCAACTCCATGGCGCAACCGCTGCAAACCAAGCTGTTGCGTGTGCTGCAGGAACGGCAAATCCGGCGCGTCGGCGACACCAAGAGCCTCGCCATCAACGTCCGCGTCCTGGCAGCCACCAACGAGTCGCTCCAGGAAAAAATCCGGACGGGCGGTTTCCGCGAAGACCTCTATTACCGGCTTGCCGTCATTCCAGTCGAGATGCCGCCGCTCCGGGAACGGCTCGAAGACATCCCGTTGCTGGTGAACCATTTTATCCAAAAGGTGGCGGTGCAAAATAGCATTGAGTGTCCGAAGATCGAAGCGGATGCGCTGGCAGCGCTCAGCGACTATCATTGGCCCGGTAACGTGCGGGAACTCGAAAACGCCGTGGAACGCGCCTGTGCGCTCTGCGAAAATGGGGTCATCCACATGGCGGATCTGCCGCCTCAAATCATCCGGCGCGCCGCCGCGCCCACAGCGGAAGTGGCTGGGAAATTGCCCATTGGACAGGCGCTTGAGGTGTTCACCAAAGAGATGGAGCGCCAATTCATCGAGGAGACCATCCGTTTTAACGATGGCTCGCGAGAACGCGCCTCAAAAATGCTCGGCATCAGCATGGCGACGCTCTATCGGAAGCTGGCAAACTAATTATCGCCGTTCCATGCATGATGTGATCCCATAAGTGGTCCGTTCACCGTGGATTGGGTGTTCCACCTTGGATGGGGCTGAGGACCCAGGCCAAACCTTTTTCTCAAGTTGACGCACATGCGACCGAGCGGGGCGGCTACAGCGCAAGCTGTTCCTCCAAATACGATTTAAGCACCAAGGCGCTGTTGTGCTCCTGATCGTGGGAGCTGTACAGGAGCGTGATCGGGCCGTGCCGTGCCGCTTCGAGCAGCGGTTGCCAGCTTGCCCGGTTCCCGTCCAACTCCGCGCGATAACGCGCCTGAAACTCTCCCCATTTGGCCGGATCGTGGCTAAACCACCGCCGCAAATCCGCGCTTGGGGCCGCCTCCTTGCACCAAGCCTTCATCGGCAACGCCTCCTTTTTGATGCCCCGTGGCCAGAGGCGTTCCACCAAAAAACGGAGGCCATCGCTTTTCGTTGCAGGCTCATAGACTCGCTTGGTGATGATCATCACTCATGATTACGAACGGCGCTTGAAATGCGGCTTTTCAAGATAGTTCCGTCGCCGGAGGCGTGCCTTGCCGGATCATTCGTTGAGGAAACGTGCAGGTGGCACTAGACCTCTGGGGTTTCCGACGCACCATCCAAGGCGGCAGAGGACTGGCGCGCTCCCGACGGCGATGCGCGGAGCGCCTTTGCGCTAGTCCTCTAGCGCCTTACAAAGCGCCCCGATGCACAAGGTTTCCAGTCACTCCAAAAGCGTCTCGCCTGGGGCACTCCATCAGGCGCCGCCGTGATCCGACGCAGCGGGGCCCCGGCTGATTTCATCCTGCGGCTCCGCGGATTTTGCGAGGCGATTCCCGAACACAAACACGAACCGTTCGCCGGTTTCGGGGAAGTCGATGCTGATCCGCCGTGGCTGGCCGACGGCTTGCTCGACTCGGGCGATCCACTTGCCGTCGGGGGATTCCAAGGTCAGCCGACGGGCGCGGGTCGCGTCGAGCGCTGCGAAAACGTCCCGGAGGGCCACCCAGCTCTTGAGTCGGCCCGGAACGCGCGCCGGGGTGCCCTGCCAACTTCCGCGGGCGAACATCCCCTCCGCCCTTGCGGCATCCCCGGACTGGCGCAACCGCATGAGCGGAACGCCCGGCCCGGCGACGAAATCGAGTTGGAAATTGGTTCGATCGAAATGGCTCACCACCGCCTCTCCGATGACCGAGCGCTGAGGGGTCACATACTGAAGCTGGCCAACCCCCGTCCGCCAATTGGGTCCAGGAGTGGGGAATTGAAGGGGGGTTTGGCAGCCTGCAAGCGCGGAAATCACGGCGATCGCGCCCGTGAAACGGAAGCGCCGGTTAAGAAAAAGTGAATTCATGAAAGGTATGCACCGGTGGTTTCGGGACATCGGCGCCCGGAGAGTGTGAAAGTTCAGGCCCCGTCGCCAAGAGTTTTTACTCATCGATGCATTTAAAGATTCCTGAAGGGACGAATTAAGGATTATGCTCTTGCTCGTATGACCCCCACCCGCCTTGAGACCGACTCAATGGGGACAATGGACATCCCCGAAGATGCGCTGTACGGTGCTTCCACCCAGCGCGCCGTTCTAAATTTTCCCATATCCGGGTACCGATTTTGCCGGGGATTCATCCGGGCTTTGGGCCTGGTGAAGTGGGCTTCCGCCGAAGCCAATCTGGAACTTGACCAGTTGGATGAACACCGGGCCGCTCTTATTTCGCGAGCCGCCGAGGAGGTGGTCGAGGGGAAACTCGATGAACATTTTCCGGTGGACGTTTACCAGACCGGCTCGGGCACCAGCACGAACATGAATGCCAACGAGGTGATCGCCAATCGATGCGCCCAGTTGGCGGGAGAACCGCTCGGCTCCAAGAAACCGGTTCACCCCAACGATCATGTGAACATGAGCCAGTCCAGCAACGACGTGATTCCCACGGTCATTCACATTGCCGTGGGAGAGTCGTTGCGAAATTCGCTGCTCCCCTCCATGGAACGGCTCCACGATTCACTGGAACGCAAAGCCTTCGAGTTCTGGGGAATCGTGAAAATCGGGCGCACCCACCTGATGGATGCCACCCCGATCCGCCTCGGGCAGGAATTCAGCGGCTACGCCCGCCAGATCGAGTTTTCCCGACTGCGCGTCGGCAACGCGATCTCTGCCATTGAGGAACTCGCGCTCGGCGGCACCGCCGTAGGCACCGGGCTCAACTGCCACCCCGACTTTCCGGCGCGCGTCATGCATCACCTCTGGAACCGGACCGGGATCGCATTCCGGGAGGCGCGGAATCATTTCGAGGCGCAGGGCGCCAAGGACGGTCTGGTGCAAGTGAGCGGTCAGCTTAAAACCATCGCCGTTTCGCTCTTCAAAATCGCCAATGACATTCGCTGGCTCGGCAGTGGGCCGCGCACCGGTATTTCCGAGCTCTACTTGCCGCCCACCCAGCCGGGGAGTTCCATCATGCCGGGCAAGGTAAACCCGGTCATGAGCGAAATGCTCATGCAAGTTTGCGCGCAGGTCATCGGCAACGACAGCGTGATCACCTGGGGCGGCGCAAACGGCAATTTCGAGTTGAACGTGATGATGCCGGTGATGGCCCATAATTTACTCGAATCCATCCGGCTCCTGGCCAACGCCTGCGACGCGTTCCGGGTACGGTGTGTCGATGGGATCGAGGCCAACCGCGAGCAATGCACCCAGCATGTGGAATTTTCAACCGCCCTCAGCGCGGCCCTGGTGCCGATCGTCGGCTACGATAGGGCGTCGGAAATCGCCCGGGCCAGCGCCGAAACCGGCAAGACCGTCCGGGAAATCTGCCGGGAGTGGGATGTGCTCCCTGAAGAAGAACTTGAGCGGGTGCTCGACCCCGTGGCGATGACCAAGCCGGGCAGCAATGTCGGCGGTGGGCAGTAGCCACTTCGCTGTTGATGCGGCTTTTGCGCTCGGTCTCAATGGGAGTTGAAAGGGGGCTGCTGGCGATTTCGGTTGTCGAGCACGATAAAGTCACCGAGGACGAGAGCGTTTCCTATTTACCAACCGGTTCTGACGGAAGAGCTCCAAGTGATGGCCAAGTAGAGCCTTTGCAGTTCCCGGCTTTTCGGTCTATATGAACCATCGAAAATGATGGATCCTGAAACCGACATGCGGGCGCGAGTCCGGGTAACGATCTGCGGCGCCGTGCAGGGCGTCGGCTTCCGTCCCTGGGTTTACCAGCTTGCAGGCGAACTCGGCCTGGCGGGATGGGTGAACAATACCGCTCAAGGGGTGGTCATCGAACTGGAAGGAAGCCGCCCGAACATTGAGCGCTTCCTCCTGCGCATTGAACCGGAAAAGCCGGCGCACAGTTTTATCCAGAGCTTGGAATCTGTTTGGCTCGCCCCGGTGGACGCGGTCGGATTTGAAATCCGCGAGAGCGATTCCGGCGGGGCAAAGACGGCGTTTGTGCTGCCGGACATCGCCACCTGCCCGGACTGTTTGCGGGAGATTTCCGATCCCGCCAATCGACGCCACGGCTATCCTTTCACCAACTGCACGCATTGCGGCCCGCGGTTCAGCATCATCACCGCCCTTCCTTACGACCGCCCGAATACTTCCATGCACGCGTTTACGATGTGCGAGGATTGCCGCCGGGAATATGCGGACCCAAACGACCGCCGGTTTCACGCGCAGCCGAATGCCTGCCCGGTTTGCGGGCCGCAGCTCGAATGGTGGAATCCGAAGGGCGAGCTGCTTGCCTCGCGCGAGCAAGCGCTGGCGGCAGCGGCGGCAGCGATTGAGGTCGGGGCGATTGTCGCGGTGAAAGGCTTGGGCGGGTTTCATCTGGTGGTCGATGCCCGCAACCCGCAGGCGGTGGAGCGGTTGCGCGCGGCGAAACACCGGGAGGAAAAACCTTTTGCCGTGATGGCTGCCAGCCTGGAGCTCGTGCGGAATGAATGTGAAGTCTCCGGCCTGGAAGAGCGGCTCATGCGTTCGCCGGATGCGCCCATTGTTCTCTTGCGCCGCCATGGACGCGGGAACGGAATCGCGCAGGCGGTCGCTCCCGGCAATCCGTTGCTCGGAGTCATGCTCCCTTACACGCCGCTGCATCATTTGCTGCTGGCCCGGCTCGGATTCCCGATCGTCGCCACGAGCGGGAATCGTTCCGATGAGCCGATTTGCATCGACGAAACCGAGGCGCTGGAGCGCTTAAATGGAATCGCCGAGTTTTTCCTGGTCCACAATCGCCCCATCGTCCGCCCCGTCGATGACTCCGTTGCTCGCGTGATCCTGGGGCGCGAATTGCTGCTGCGCCGGGCGCGCGGGTATGCGCCGCTCCCGGTTCAACTTACGGCTCCGCCGCAAGCCACGCTCGCCGCGGGCGCTCATCTCAAGAACACGATTGCGCTTTCGGCGGGAAACTCGGTGTTCCTCAGCCAGCATCTCGGCGACCTGGAAACTGCGCCGGCTTATGCGGCGTTCCAGGAGGCGATCGCCGATTTCCAACGCCTCTACGAAACGCGCCCGGCGGTCATCGCGGCCGACCTGCATCCCGATTATCTCTCGACCCAGGCAGCCAGCGAACTGGCCAAACAAACGGGCGCGCGGCTGGTCCCCGTGCAGCATCATGTCGCCCATATCCTTTCCTGCCTGGTGGAAAACGAGTGCGAGCCTCCCGCGTTAGGCGTCGCCTGGGATGGGACTGGATATGGGACGGATGGCACGATTTGGGGCGGCGAGTTTTTTAGGGTCGGGGGTTCTGGCTCAAACGCTGACGTTGGAGTCGTATCTCAAGAAAGGAGCCTGGGCATCCCGCCAAAAGTGTCCGACTTGGCTTCTGCTGAGGACCAAAGGTCCGTCCCATATCAGCCTGGGGCATCGCCCCAGGACAATCCGCAAAGCGAATCAGGGCTGAAGGCCCGCGCGATTCCGGACGCTATGCCATGGTTCGGGCTTTCAGCCCTAAACGATTCCAAATTGAATTCCTGGGGCGATGCCCCAGGCTGGTATGGGGCCGCGCCGTTAGCGCTGAAAATACAGCCCGAGCGCTTTGCCCATCTCCGCACCTTTCCGCTTCCGGGCGGGGAGGCGGCTGTAAAGGAACCACGCCGGAGCGCGCTTGGACTCCTCTATGAAATTTTCGGGGAGAACGTGTTCGGCATGACGGAGTTGGCCCCCCTTCGCGCATTTTCGGCGCCGGAGCTCAATACGCTCCGGACCATGCTCCGGCGGAACATTAACACGCCCCGAACCTCCAGCATTGGGCGCCTCTTCGATGCCGTGGCCTCAATTGCCGGGCTGCGGCAGATTGCAACGTTCGAGGGCCAAGCCGCGATGGAACTGGAATGGAGCGCGGACGCCTCCGCACCTTCTTCTCTCTGCGCCTCCCCCGTCGCTGCGTCTCCGCGTGTTCTTCTCTCCGCGTCTCCCCATCCCCGCGTCTCCGCGTCTTCCCCCTCCGCGTATCCCTTTGCCGTTCAGCAGCCGGACAACGGTTCGCCTCTGGTCATCGACTGGGAGCCGGCGATTCGCGCTCTCCTCGCCGATACCCAAGCCGGGGTTCCGATGGCGCAGCAGGCAGGCCTATTTCATAATACCCTCGCGGCACTAATCGTCGAAATGGCGCGCCGCTCGGGGCATTCGACAGTGGCTCTTTCCGGAGGCTGTTTCCAAAACGAACGGTTGCTGACCCAGACGGTCCGGCAACTGCGCGAGGAAGGATTCACCCCCGTCTGGCACCAGCGCGTGCCGTGCAATGACGGGGGCATCGCGCTCGGGCAGGTGGCAGCCGTTGCGATGGGAATGGTCGATCTAAAGGAAAACTGATAACCTAACTCTAACTATGTGTTTAGCTGTCCCTGGAAAAATTCTGAGCATCGCGGGCGACGACCCTTACCTGCGCAACGGACGGGTTAGCTTTGGCGGGATCGTCAAAGAAGTGAACCTGGCGTTTACGCCGGAAGCCAGCGTTGGAGATTACGTCATGGTCCATGTCGGGTTTGCCTTAAGCACGGTGGATGAAGCCGAGGCCGACTTGATCTTTGGCTACTTGAAGCAGATGAACGAACTCGCGGATCTCGAAGGAGGGGCCACGCCATGAAGTTCATCGACGAATACCGCGATCCGGCAGCCGCGCGGCAACTGGCAGACGCCATCGCCCGCACGGTCACCCGGCCTTGGACGCTCATGGAAGTGTGCGGCGGGCAAACCCACGCGATTGTCAAATTCGGGATCGACGAGCTTCTGCCCAAGGCGATCCGGCTGGTTCACGGCCCCGGCTGCCCCGTCTGCGTCACTCCGCTGGAGTTGATCGACAAGGCGATCCAGATCGCGTCCCGACCCGGCGTGATCTTTTGCTCTTTCGGCGACATGTTGCGCGTGCCGGGGAGCGAGCGCGATTTGCTCTCCGTCAAAGCGAGCGGCGGGGACGTGCGGATCGTCTATTCGCCGCTCGACGCGGTCCAAATCGCCCGCGAAAACCCGAGCCGCGAAGTGGTGTTCTTTGCCGTCGGCTTCGAAACCACTGCCCCGGCCAACGCCATGGGGGTGTTCCAAGCCGAACGGGAAGGGTTGCGGAATTTTTCACTGCTCGTCTCCCATGTCCTCGTCCCACCGGCCATGGAGGCGATCCTCTCCTCTCCGGTCAATTGCGTGAACGCCTTCCTGGCAGCCGGCCACGTCTGCGCGATTATGGGGACGGAAGAATACGAGCCGATCGCTCAGAGCTACCGCGTCCCGATTGTCGTGACCGGATTCGAGCCGCTCGATATTTTGCAAGGCGTCCTGATGTGCGTTCAGCAGTTGGAGCAAGGGCGGGCCGAAGTGGAAAACCAGTATGCGCGCGCCGTCCGCGACAAGGGAAACGAGCCCGCGCAGCAGATCATCCGGAAGGTGTTCCGCGTGATCCCGCGCAAGTGGCGGGGAGTGGGCGAAATTCCGAAAAGCGGATTGGGACTTACAGCGCAATACTCAGGCTTCGATGCCGAGCAACGCTTTGGAGTGGCCGATTACCAGACGGAAGAATCGAGCGAGTGCATCAGCGGCTTGATTCTCCAGGGAGTGAAACGCCCCCAGGAATGCCCCGCATTCGGCATCCGCTGCACCCCCGACCATCCTCTGGGCGCCACCATGGG
>JBAXSN010000048.1:0-20327 GCA_037130675.1 Verrucomicrobiota bacterium | reverse complement strand
CCGTTGGCGCTGAGATAACAGCCGAAACTCTGTAACTTTCCCGTCCTGCGCCCGACAAGAGGACTTACTGGAAAAGTTAGTTGACAGAACACATCTGGTCCACGACAATGCCTAAGTAGGCTGGGAACTGCGTAGCGGGTCCCAGCCTCATTTTTTTGGCAGGATGACCAGGCCATAGCCTTCGTAGTTGCCCTTCGGTCCACGGCGGAACTTCTCTTCTACGATGCGGAAGTCCTCCTTTACCGGTTTCCCCTGAACAAACCGTCCAATTGGGGTCACCACCAAGTCTACCATCGAATTCCTCCTCTTTCCAGAACCGGCGCGGGGATGTAGGGTGGGCGGCTTTCCACTGTGCTGACTGCGCTTACGATCAATTATCCGCCGGATTTGCCGATCTCCTCCCGGCGCGAGGAGATCGTGGCGGCGTTGCGCACGCATCAGGTGCTGATCATCGCGGGGGAAACCGGATCGGGCAAAACGACGCAGTTGCCGAAGATGTGCCTGGAAGCGGGCTTGGCGGAGCGGGGGCGGATCGGCTGCACGCAACCGCGGCGAGTGGCGGCCATGAGCGTTTCGCGCCGGGTGGCGGAGGAGTTGGGGGTGACGTGGGGACGAGAGGTCGGCTGCAAGATGCGGTTCAACGACGACACGGGCCGCCAGACGCGGGTCAAATTCATGACCGACGGCATCCTGCTGGCGGAAATCCAGTCCGACCCGATGCTGCGCGCCTACTCGACGCTGATCATCGACGAAGCCCACGAGCGCTCGCTCAATATCGATTTCCTGCTCGGCTATCTTCAGGGACTGCTCAAACGGCGGCCCGATTTGAAGCTAATCGTCACCTCGGCGACCATTGATACGGAAGCGTTCTCCCAGGCTTTTGGAGGCGCGCCGATCATCGAAGTTTCCGGCCGACTATTTCCCGTCGAGGTGCGCTACGCCGATGCGTTCTCCACCGAGGAGGAGATCGATTCGGGCGAAATGGACAACTACATCCAGGCGGCGGTGCGCGCGACCGAAGACGCCTTGATCGAGTCGGATACCGGCGACGTGCTGCTGTTCATGCCCACCGAGCGCGACATCCGCGAAGCCCGCGATTTGCTGGAAGATGCCTTGGGCTCAGGCTTCGAAGTGCTTCCGTTATTCGGCCGGCTCTCCGGCGCCGAGCAGCAGCGGATTTTCGCGCCCGGCGGCAAACGGCGGGTGATCGTCGCGACCAACATCGCGGAAACCTCGCTGACGATCCCGCGCATCGGGGCGGTCGTCGATACGGGACTGGCGCGCATGAGTCGCTACAATCCGCGCACCCGCACCAAGCGGCTCCCCGTCGAGCCGATTTCCCAGAGCAGCGCCAATCAGCGTGCAGGCCGGGCGGGGCGGCTGAGCGCGGGGCTTTGCATCCGGCTTTATTCACAGGACGATTTCGAGAAGCGGCCCCGGTTCACGCAACCGGAAATCCAGCGGGCGAACCTCGCCGAAGTCATCCTCCGGATGAAGGCGTTCCGGCTGGGGGACGTTGAAACTTTTCCGTTCTTGAATCCGCCGCTGCCCGCAGCCATCCGGGCGGGCTATCAGCTTCTCCAGGAACTCGGCGCGCTGCTGGAGGCCGAGGGTGGCGCCTATGAATTGACCTCGCTCGGGCACGAATTGGCGCGGCTTCCGGTGGACCCCACGCTTGGGCGGATGCTGCTCCAGGCCCGCATTGAGGATGCGTTGCCGGAAATGCTGGTCATCGCGGCGGGCTTGAGCGTTCCCGATCCGCGCGAGCGGCCCGAGGAAGAAAAGGAAGCCGCCAATGCCGCCCACAAGGCGTTCGCGCATCCAGAATCCGACTTTCTGAGCTTGCTCAACCTCTGGCACGCCGCGCCCGATCCCGACGGCAACCGCAATGCGATGCGGCGCTTTTGCAAATCGAACTATCTCTCGCTCGGCCGCATGCGCGAGTGGCGGGACATCTACCGGCAGTTGCGCGAGACGATGGAGGAGATGGGGGGACGCGGTGGGGGAAGACGGGGAGACGCGGGGATGGGGAGACGCGGAGAAGTAGAAGCGGCATCCTGCCGCTTAGGGGGGGCGGATCGTCGGATGGCGAAACTGCCTTCGGGCGGTTTGCGAATCGGAGATTCGAAGGCCAAGTGCGTTCCCAATCAGGAGATTGGGAACGAGCGCGCAAGACGCGGGGCCGCGCTGTCCGTGTCCGTCCACTTCGTCCATCCCCTCCGCGAAGACGCGCTGCCAGGGCTTTACGATGCGCTGCACCGTTCGGTGCTGGCGGGATTGCTCGGGCAGATCGCGTTTCGCGAGGAGCGCAATCTCTACAAGGCTTCCGGCAACCGCATCATCACCATTTTTCCGGGGTCCAATCTTTACGAACGGAACCAGAAACGCCCCAAAGCGGCGGCGGCTGGACCTCGCAGCGGCGGCGCCCCGGTGCAAAAGACCAGGCAGCCGCAGTGGGTCATGGCGGGGGAGATCGTCCAGACCTCGCAGCTTTTTGCGCGATCAGTGGCCCGGATCGAGCCGCAATGGGTGATCGAACTTGGCGGGCACCTTTGCAAATTCAGTTACATTCACCCGCAGTGGAGCGCGAAAGCGGGGCGCGTGCTGGTTTGGGAGCGGGCGCTGATTCATGGCCTGGAGCTTGCCAAACGCCAGGTGGATCATGGGCGGATCAATCCCGTTGAAGCCACCGAACTCTTCATCCGGGGCGCGCTGGTGGCGGCGGAAGGGCGCATCCAGCACCGGTTTTTTGTCGAGAACAACACTTTGCGGGAGCGGATCGAAAATGCGCTGACCAAAGTGCGCAGCGGACGCGTCCACGATCTCGACGAAGCGTTGTATCGGTTCTATGCCGAGCGGATTCGCAACGTCTCCAGCGTTCACGATTTGGACCGGCTCGTCCGCAGCCGGATCGCCGCCGAGCCGCAGTTCCTCTGCGCCACGGAAGCCGATTTGATGGACGCCGACCATCTCGCCTACGATCACACCCTTTTCCCCGACCAAGTCGCAGTCGGTAATACCGTGTTGCCGCTGTTCTACGCCTACACTCCCGGCGAAGAAGAGGACGGCGTGACCGTGCGCGTCCCGCTCCCGTTGGCGGAACGACTCAGCCCCGGCGAACTCCAATGGATGGTCCCGGGCTTGCGCGAGGAACAGACCGGCGCGTTGCTTCGGGCTCTGCCCAAAAGCGTCCGCCGCGACCTGATGCCGCTGGAGCCGAAGATCCGCGAAATCGCCAACGAGTTCCAGCCGGGCGGGACCGATCTCTGGGTTGAGTTGGGCCTATTCATCCAGCGCAGATATGGGGTGACGATTCGCCCTGAAGATTGGAAGAGCCTCCCCGATTACCTTCGCCCCCGCGTGGAAGTGGTCGATCGAAAAAATCGGACCGTCGCGGCAGGTCGCGACCTGGAGGCCGTCCGGGCGACGATGGACGCAAGCAAGGTGCAGTCCGATGCCTGGGAACGCGCCGCTCGGCGTTTGGAAAAACCCGCCGTCACCAGTTGGTCTTTTGGCGACTTGCCGGAATCGGTAATCGTCGAGCACGTCGGCGGTGCGCCGCTGCTGGGTTACCCCGGATTGGCAACCCGCGAAGAGGCGAGGTGCGGGATCGAAGTCGATGTCCGGCTTTTTCGAAAACGGGCTGAAGCCGAGGCCTCAACGCCCGCCGGGATTTGCCGACTGGCCGAGTTGGTTCTTGCGCGCGACATCGCCTGGCTCACCAAAGAGCTGCGCTCGCTCGGGCGCAAGCCCGCCAGCGTGAATAGCAAAGGGGCGCTCAACTTTGGCGATGCGCTGGCCGACCTGAGCCGGAAGCTTGCGCCGCCACCCATTCAGAGCAAGGGGCATATCCCGATCACCAGCCTAAAAGCGGCAAAGCCTTCTCCCTCCGCGACGCGCGCTGCAACCGTCCCGCCGCAGTCCGCGCCAGATTTTGCGGAGGCGCTCGCCGAATCCGCCTGCCGTCACATCACCCGGCACGCCTTGCGTCTCGACCCGATTTTCCCCCTGACCCAAAGCCGGTTCGAAGCCATGCTTGCCTCCGCCCGGCGCGAACTCCCGTTGCTCGCCCGCAAAGTCGGCGAACTCACGGCACAGATTCTCGATTTGCGGCAGGCCATCCTCGCTTCCGACAAACGCTACTCCGGCCTGGAACAAGACCTGCAACGCCTCGTCCCCGCAACCTTCCTGGCGCACACGCCCCACGCTCAACTCACGCAGCTTCCGCGTTATTTGCGGGCCGTCCAGATCCGGGCCGAGCGGGCGTCCATCAGTCCGCAGGCCCAGGCCAAAGATGCGGAAAAGGCCAAACAACTTGTCCCATTTTTGGACGGCGGCGAGTTTCAAAAAAAGCTCCCGGCAGCAAACCAAGAGGCCTTCCGCTGGCTGATGGAAGAGTTTCGTGTTTCGTTGTTCGCCCAGGAACTGGGCACCGCCCAGCCAGTCTCAGTGCAGCGGCTGCGCGCGCTCGGGGAGAGCTAAAAATGGACACTATGGACGGAGTGGACACTATGGACGGCGCTCCATGTTCATCGTCCATACAGTCCATCTCTCCGCGTCTCCCTGTCCCCGCGTCTCCGCGTCTCCCTCACTCCGGCACCGTGACCGACGCCCCATTGTCCTTCGGCCCGAGCTCCAGAATGAACGGCCCGGCTTTCTTCACCCATTGCTCGGGAGTAACATAGCCCGCAGCCTCCCCGCCGAAGGTGGAGCGAAGCATGTCGGTCGCAATGATGCCCGGATTGAGCGCGACGGCCGCAAGTCCGTGCGGCAACTCCTTGGCGAAGGCCTGCGTCAACCCTTCGATGGCGAACTTGCTGGCGCAATAAGGAGCCACTTCGGGTGAGGTGGAACGGCCCCAGCCGGAACTGAAATTGACGATCACGCCGGTTCGCCGCGCGATCATGGCCGGAACGAAATAGCGGATGGTATTGGCGGTTCCCTTCACGTTTACGTCGAGGGTCCGGTCGAATTCCGTCGCGGGGACAACCCAGAGCGGCGCGTTTCTCGCGATCACCGCCGCGTTGTTGATCAGGAAATCCGGCGCGCCGTGCTCGGAGAGGACTGCATTTGCCCAGCCTTTCACTTCAGTATCCCTGGCCACATTGACCACCGCGAAGGAATGGGGTGGACCCAGCGCGGCACCCAATTGAGCCACCGCGTCCGCCTTGGTGCCGCAGCCGATCACCTTGTGCCCGGCGCTCGCAAAGAATTCCGCCATCGCCCGCCCCAGCCCTCTCGTCGCCCCCGTGATAAGAATCGTCTTCATAGCGCCGGAAAACATCGCACAAAATCGGGAAATTTGAAATTCTCCTTGCGGGTTGGCGATTCGCTGCTTTGTTCGCCCCCGTAATCTCCCGCAAGCCCCCGATGGCTGCGGGACTGCTCTAAAACCAGTCAGCTACCAAACATTATGTCAGTCCTCGTCGGCAAAAAGGCCCCAAATTTCAACGTCAACGCCGTGGTGAACGGTGTCATCGTCAATAATTTCACTCTCGAACAGTTCCACGAGAAGAAATACGTCGTCCTGTTCTTCTATCCGAAGGACTTCACGTTCGTCTGCCCGACGGAATTGCACGCGTTTCAGGCGAAACTCGCCGAATTCCAGAAGCGCAATGTCGAGGTGATCGGGTGCTCGACCGACACCGAACAGAGCCACTGGGGCTGGCTGCAACTGCCGAAATCCCACGGCGGCATTGAGGGCGTTCAGTATCCGCTTCTGGCCGACAGCAACAAGACCATCTCCGCCGCTTACGGCGTGCTCAACGGCGAGTTCGGCGTGGATGACGATGGGAACCTCACCGCCACCAGCGAGATGATCGCCTACCGCGGGCTGTTCCTGATCGATCGCGAGGGAACGGTGCGCCACCAGCTCGTCAATGACCTCCCGCTCGGCCGCAATATCGACGAAACCCTGCGGATCGTGGACGCGCTGCAATACTTCGAGCAGCACGGCGAAGTCTGCCCCGCGAACTGGATGGCCGGCAAAGAAGCCATGAAGGCCACCAACGAAGGCGTCGCCGCCTATTTGTCGCGGAACTAAGCGGGCGCTATGCAGCACCCTGTAGTTGCGGCGCTCTGTCGCCGCCGGGATGGCGCCACGTAGCTTGCGGTCCACATCGCCGCCCCGGCTGAGCGGGGCGGCTACAGGGCGCTCTGAAACTTTTATCGTTTAGGCACGTTTAGGCATTCTCCCCCTGCACGAATTTCCCCGGATTCAAAATCCCTGCGGGATCGAGCGCTTTCTTTAGCTCTGAATGGACGGCACGGCTTACCGGGGAAGCCGCGTCGCGCCACCAGCGCTCTTTGGCCAGGCCGATCCCGTGTTCGCCCGTGATCGCTCCGCCCCAGGCGAGGACCTGTGCGAAAAGCTCATCGAGCGCCTGGCGCACCCTGGCCTTCACCTCAGGCTGGTCGTACCCGACCGCCATGATGTTGGTGTGAATGTTCCCATCGCCCGCATGGCCGAAACAGGCCACGGGATACCCGTATTTCTCGCGCAGATGCGCCGCGAATTCCGCCAAGTCCACCAGGCGTCCTCTGGGCACCACGATGTCTTCGTTGAGCTTGGTCAGCCCGGTTGATTTCAGCGACTGCGAAAACTGCCGGCGCAACTCCCACAGCGCCTCGCAGGCCGTTTCGCCCACGGCTTCCTGCAAATGCACCGCGCCCAGGCCCCGGACCAGTTCGGCCAAAGCTCGGACCTCGCACTCGACGGACTCGCGCTGGCCATCCAGATCGATCAGCAGATGGCCTTCGCCATCGGGCACGATCGAAGTCCCGAGAAATTCCCGGGCCGATTTCAGCGTAAACGCATCCGCAATCTCCAGCGCGGCGGGCAGGTACCCGGCGCCGAGCACCTGCTGGACGGCATCCGCCGCTTCGGAAAATGTCGCGAAACTGGCCGAGATCGTGGCGCGAGCGGGCGGCAGCGGGATGAGCCGTAGCGTCGCTTCAGTCACCACGCCAAGCAGCCCCTCGGAGCCGACAAAAAGACCGACGAGGTCGAATCCCGTTTTGTTCTTATGAGTGCGGCCCCCGGTGCGAAGGACCTCGCCATTGGCCAGAACCACCTCCAGCCCGAGCACATAAGAGCGGGTCACTCCGTATTTCAAACAGCGCGGGCCGCCCGCGTTGGTGGCGATGTTTCCGCCGATCGAGCACTCCTTGAGGCTGGCGGGGTCGGGCGGATAATAAAGACCGAGGCTGCGCACGGCCGCCTGGAGTTCGCCCGTGATGACGCCCGGTTCGACCACCGCCACGCCGTCCGCCGCGTGGATCTCCTTGATTTGCCGCATCTCTGCCAGCGAAAGAGCGATGCCCCCCTGCGACGGAACGCACCCGCCGACATACCCGACGCCCGCGCCGCGAGGGGTCACGGGGATGCGGTTTTCGTTCGCGAACCGTAGCGCCGCGCTGACCTGTTCGGTGTTTTGTGCCAGCACCACCACTTCGGGCAAGTGGCTGGCGAACCATTTGTCGGTGCTGTGCGCGGCCAGAGTTTCCGGGTCGTCGCGGACAATCTCGGCCCCAAGCAGGGCTACTAATTTCTCTTTCAGAGTCATTTGAGCCCTAGCCTAACGCGATTCCGTCGTTTGCGGCACGGAAAAAGAGGCCGTTTTTGGTGGGCGCATCGTAGTGTTTTGTCTTTTTGGACAGGATTAACAAGATTGACAGGATTTACAGGATTAAGATTCTCGGATGCTAACCGACTTCGCAGGTTTCAGGCAAAATCCTGATAATCCTGAAAATCATGTTAATCCTGTCAAAAAATGCCAAGGCCTCGCCGCTCGCTTGGTTCAAAGATTACCTCAACCGCTTCCAATCGCCCCGTAAACTTACGGGAGCGATGCGCGAAAGGTTGCCATAGCGACCGCGATCTGGGAAAACACGACCATGAAAATGCAGTGGATTCCCGACCGGCTTTCGATAAAAAGCGTTGCCAACGCCAGTCAACAGATCCGGCAATACCGGGTCGAGCCCCAGCCTGGTTCCTAAATCGCTCAATAAATGGCTTTTGCAGTCAAGAAATGTCGACTGATCCCTCGCCTGCCCCCAAAGGCAACATCGAGGTTCGGCCTAAAAATGGGGTTGGACCCGGAGATCCAACGGGCTCAATAGTAACGAGTATTAAATGCACCAAAAATCGTATGTTCGTTTGAAGGTGCTCAGCGAGAAACTGAGCGTTGAAGAAATCACCAATCGAATCGGAATTGAGTGTGATCATTCGTGGAAAATTGGTGACCAAAGGCCAAAGACCATCATTAAAGAAAGAAATAATGGATGGATTGTTCAATCCGGGCTTGAAAAAGAAGCTTCATTAGAGGAGCACGTTCAAGACCTTCTCGGGCGGCTGGACTCTGTGGGAGATAGAATTAAAGAAGTATCACATCACGAGGAAGTTGAATTTTCATGCGTGGTCTATTCCGAGGAGATTCCAACATTGTTTTTTGAGAAAGCCACAATGGCAAAAATAAGCGCACTTGGCGCCAGTTTAGACATAGACCTATATCGTCTTCCATCTGAGTAATAAATAGTATAGGTGCGGTGCTCTCACAATCCGGCCCCTACGGCTTCCCGGCGGGGACCGGCGTGCCCGTTGCTCGCACCAGTTCCGTCTGGATATTCTGCAGCAGCGCCGTGGCGGCGGCTTTCGGGTGGGCCTTGATTTGCTCCCGAGTGAGCGCCAACGCCTCGTTCTCCTTCCCGGCATCGCGTAGCGAGTTGATGAGATGCAGCCCGCAGCGCACTTGATCTTCCTCGTCCTTGTAAAACTTGGCGGCCTGTTTCCAGGATTGCGCCGCCGCGCTCCGGTCGCCGGCCCAGGCCTGAAGGCAGCCGAGTCCTTCGCCGATGATTCCACTTTTGAGGGCCTTGGCTTGGGCTTGAAGAACTCGCTCGCCTGCCGGCCGTCCTTTCGAAAACCAGGCCTGCGCGCCTTCGTTGTAGACCGCCCATTCTTTGGAGGGATCAGACGGCGTGAACATGACTTCCTGTCGCACGTTGAAAGGCCGGTAGAGCGGGTCCCCAATGAACGTTGTCATCCAGGAGAGCACTTTTACCGAAGCATAGGCAGACTCCGCGAAGGTAAAGCCGTTCCGGAGCCGCTCCTCGAAGATCGCGAGGTTGGGCGTCAGATCCAAATACGGCTCATAGACATTTCCCAAGGTTGCCGCTGCCCCATGTTCCAGGAGCGGGGCACACCAACCGGCAAGCGGCGGGCGCAGCGAGCTTCCACTCAACGAGTGAATATGAACCGCCACGGCGCCGGGCAGAAACCGGAACTGCTCGTCTTTGAGCGCGCCCGCGATCTGCTCGTTGTACCAGCCGAAATAGAGCGCCGCCTGCCGCATCGGATAGTGCTCGGGAATCAGCTCCGCCGAATCGTCGAAAATGCACGGGATGCCGTGTTTGGTCGTATCGTCGCGAATCGTGCGAAGCCACTCGTCGCCCACGGCGAATCCGCCGCTGAAGAGATGGCGCGAATCGACATAAGCAAATCCCCACAGGCCGGCCTTCTCGGCCGCGATTGAATCGTCAATCATTCGCCTGACCGTGGCGCCGGTGGCGGCGTCCAGCCGGCAAACCAAAAGCAGAGGGGCAAGTGGGGTGTCTTCCAGGCGGGAGAAACTTCGGAAGTATTTATTGTCCAGTGGGCCGGTAATCTGTCGGGTGCCAATGCCGAGCGCTGCCAATTCGGAATCGACGGCAGCCTCATTGTGGCGCAGTTCGGAGCGGGGCTTCTCGGAGTCGTCGCCCGGATAGTTCGTGGCTGCTGCGATTTTCAAGGGAATGCCCCGCATGAGGACCACAAAACGAATGGAGCTCCCCTCCACGCGCGGTCCGTTCGAGTTGGGATCGGTGTTCGGGCTCACCCTCCACCAACCGCGCGTGATAAGCGCTTTGCGCATCGGCTCGGCGATTGACTGGTCGTACTCCGCACGGCTGATGGTTTCCTCAACCGAACACGAAAGCGGGATAAGGTGATCGAAGGGGATTCCGCGCTTTTCCGCATAGTAGCCGGCGAGATCGGCCGAGAGAGGATCCCTGTCATTGAACACCACCAGAGTGGCCATCGCGTTGCGATTTTCGGGGGCGACATTATGGGGGATGACGCTGACGGGTTGATCCAACTGCGACGGCATCGCAGCGGGCGCAGCCTGCGGCTGGGCCTGGCACCGGAGCGCAGGGAAAGTTAAGAGGATGAGAAGCCCAAAGGCCCGACAGCATACCAGTTTTCCCATATTTCCCATGCTTCCCATAATTCCCATGGGAGATATGGGAAGCATGGGAATTATGGGAAAGGGGCGGAATTGGGATAGATGCTTCATTCAAAAAATCAAATTTCGAGGCGAAGGCCATCATAAGCGAGCCGAACGGTTTCCGGTAGTCCGGGTTCGGTTTGCTGATGGCCAAGCTCGTGGCAGATGTGGGTAAACCAAGTCTGGCCGGGTTTGACGCGGGCGGCATAGGCCAGGGCTTCCTCCACATTCATGTGGGTGGGATGCGGCGAATGCCTGAGCGCGTCCAAAATGAGCACCTTCACTCCGCTGATCCGTTCCACGACCGCATCGGGGATCGTCTTGCAATCGCTCAAATACGCCGCCAGCGGACGTCCGTCGCGCTCAAAAAGGTAGCCGTTGACCTTCGCCCTGCCATGGGTCACCGGCAGCGGGGTAATCGTCGTTTTCTCGATCTGAAAGGGCGTTTCGATCACCCGCGGGTCTGGCCGAAGATACCCCGGGAAGAAATTTTTCCCATTGAACGCAAAATCAAAGATGCGCTTCAGATCGTCCATCGTTTCCGGTCCGGCGTAGATCGGCAGCGGCCGCTCGGGCTGGCTGAAGCGGCGAAGGTCGTCAAAGCCCATGACGTGGTCGGTGTGGGCGTGGGTGTAGATGACCGCATCGACGCGGCTGACCCCTTCGCGCAGGCATTGGACTCGGAACTCCGGGCCGGTATCGACCACCCAGGCCGCCTCGGGAGTTTCCACATAAATGGAGGAGCGCGTCCGTTGGTCGCGCGGATCGTCCGAGCGGCAAACCGCGCATTCGCAGCCGATCATCGGCACGCCTTGCGAGGTGCCGGTCCCCAAAAATGTAATCTTTAACCCAGCCATGATGGTCACAGTTGAAAAATCGCGCTCACTCTACATAATCCAGACGTGCCCGCAACGCTCACTTCCCTCAGAATCCGCAATCTGGCGCTCGTCGAAGAACTCGAATGGCGCATCAGTCGCGGCTTTATCGCCGTAACCGGGGAGACCGGCTCCGGCAAATCGATCATTCTTGGCGCGCTGAAACTGATTCTCGGCGAACGAGCCGAGCGGTCGCTCATCCGCACCGGCTCGGAGAGTTGCACGGTCGAGGCGGTGTTCGAGCTCGACGATGCCGCTTCGCTCAACCCGTGGCTGGAAGAGCAGGGGGTGGAACCGTGCGAGGCCAACGAACTGATCGTCAAGCGCACGTTTGCCCACAGCGGAACCAACCGGCAGTTCATCAACGCCAGCGCCACCACCCTGGCGGTGTTGAAGGAACTCGGCGACTCGCTCGTGGATCTTCATGGCCCGCACGACCACCAATCGCTGCTCTCGGTCGAAAAGCAGCTCGAACTGCTCGATTCGTTCGCTGGCGCCATCGGCGTGCGACGCGATTACGAGGCGGCTTACCGCAAACTTAACGGATTGATCGCCGAGCACGAGGCGCTTTCCACCAGCGAATCCGCCCTTGAGCGCGAGCTGGATCTGCTGCGGCATCAGTCGCGCGAGATCGACGCGGCAGCTCTCCGCGAGGATGAAGAAACCGAACTGGTGGCACGCTACCACGTTGCCAGCAACAGCCGGCGGCTCATTGAACTTGCCACGCAGATCACCCAGCGGCTGGTGGATGCCGACGACGCGCTGCTGGCGGGACTGGCCGAAGTAACCCGATTGTTTCGCGAACTCGAAAAACTCGACCCCTCGACCGCTCCCTTTGCCCAAACCCATACCGGTGCATTGGCGGAACTCGAAGACGTGGCCCGGTCGGTGCAGCGGTATGCCGACAAGCTGGACCTCGATCCCGGCCAACTCGCGGAACTCGAGGAGCGCGTGACGCTCATCGAGTCGCTCAAACGAAAATATGGCCGCACCGTGCCGGATGTGATCGCGTTCGGGGAACAGGCTGCGGATCGGCTCCGGAAAATCGAGTCCAGGGGCGAAGAACTCCAGCGGCTCGCGAGTGAAATCGAAGCCGCGCGTTGTGCGATGCTTGCCGTCGGCAAAAAGCTTTCCGCCCTGCGCTCGACAGCCGCTCCGAAGTTGGCCGCCGACGTTCGCAGCCAGCTTCGCAATCTTGGCTTCAAAAAGAGCGAGTTTGAGATTTCGCTGATCGCCTTGGAGCATCCCGCTCACCGGGGGTTGGAAACCGCGGAGTTCCTCTTTGCCCCGAATCCGGGCGAACCCGCCAAGCCGCTCAAAGCCATCGCCTCCAGCGGGGAAATTTCCCGCGTCATGCTGGCGGTGAAATCGTCGCTGGCCGGGCAAGACACCATCGCCCTGCTCGTTTTCGATGAGATCGATGCGAACGTCGGCGGCGAAATCGCGCATACGGTCGGCGCGAAGATGCGGTCGCTTGGGGCCCGCCACCAAGTGCTCTGCATCACCCATTTGCCGCAAGTCGCAGCGGCTGCGGCCACCCAGTTTGTCGTCACCAAAGAATTCAAAAAAGAGCGCACCCTTTCGTCGCTGACCGAGGTGAGCGGAGAGGCGCGGGTGGAAGAGATCGCCCGGATGCTCGGCGGCAAAACCGATTCCGCGCTGGCCCACGCGCGGGAATTGCTCAACCCGAAGAAATGAGAATCCTCATCCTCAACGAAGCGGCAGCTCCGGTGGGCGGGGAGATGAATCATTACGTCTTCGGGGTGGCGGCGCGGCTGCGCGCCTCCGGGGATATTGTCGGCCTCGTGCATAGCCGGGAGCCGAAATCGGAATTTCGCGGCACGGGCTATATTTTTGAACACCTGCGCAAAATGAACGCCTCGGAGGTCGAGGTTCGCACGCGGCTGGAGGCGATCGTGGATGACTTCAAGCCAGACATCGTCCAGATCCACGGCGCGCCCAATTTGCGCCTCGATCCCTGGCTGGCGGCGCGGGCGCCGACCGTTCGCTGGATTCACAATCACCAGTTCTTTTGCTCCGGCCAGCAGATGACCCATGCCTGGCCCCGCAAACCATGCCAGCGCGCGCACGGGCCAGCTTGTCTAGCCTTGCACGCCTTGTGCGGATGCGGGGCGCCCGACCCGGTGCGGAATCTGGTGCGCTATAGCCGGGTCAGCCGTTCGCTCGCCTTACTCCGGGCACACCCCGGATTGCAAGTGGCCAGCGGGATGCTTAAGGAGAACCTCATTCGCAACGGCATCGAACCCAGCCGGATCGAGCACTTGCCTCTCTACGCACCGGAACCAGAGGAAGCCAAACGCCCTCCACTCACATCCCGCCGCCTGATTCTTCACCCTGGCGGGCTGGTGCGGCACAAAGGCGTGTGGCTGTTGGTCCGCAACATTGAGCGACTCCCCGACGATGTGGACATCCTCTTTGCCGGAGGCGGAGGCGAGCTTCAGCCCGCCCTTGAGGAATACGTCGCGCGACAGGGCCTGAGCGAACGCATCCGGATCATGGGCGAGGTGAGCCGGCTGCAATGGAGTCAGCTTTTTCATCAAGCCGCGCTGGTCGTGATGCCGTCGCTTTGGAACGAACCGCTCGGCCTGGCGGGCGTGTATGCCATGGCGCACGGCAAAGCGGTGGTCGCGTTCCAGAATAGCGGAGTCAACGAGTGGCTCGAGAATGGGCGGACCGGCATCGCCGTCGAATTTGGCAAGCGAAATGCGTTTATTGAAGCCGTCGCCTCTCTGCTCAAAGACCGAGAGCGCCTGCACCGCTTCGGCATTCAGGCCCGCGAAGCCTGGGACGCCCGGTTCCGGCCGGAGCACCACTTGGCCAACTTGCGGGCGTACTACGCAAGAGTCGCTGGTGGAGGAACATAAAAGACTTGTGCAAACAGTTCACGCAATTTGTTCGAAATGCGAGACTCAGTATGCGTTTTTCGAGAAAGAAAATAAACTCAGGATGGAGGATCGAAAGTTGTGAGCTCTCAGATACGTGAGCATAGTGAATAATCTCATTTTTTTAGACAGATACCCATGCCCCGCAAGCGTGGGCTCCACGCGGGCATGAAAATAGTCGGTGTCGCGACCGAAGCGGTGGTGGAATTTCGTGAATCCTTTCTACGCGCGAAGGCGGCAGAGGACTGCCGCACTCCAAGGCGCTCGCGCGCTACCGATAGCGATGCGCGAAGCGCCTTGGAGTGCGGTGGCCCTCCACCGCCTTTGGGGGCGCTTCAAAGCAACCATTAAATTTTCGAGTCAGGATTAACAGGATTGACATGATTTACAGGATTAGGATTTTCGGATCGCTGACCGACTTGGCGGGCTTCACGTAAAATCCTGATAATCCTGGAAATCATGTTAATCCTGTCAAAAAATGCATAGCCTCCACCTCTCATGAGCGAAAGAGTCCTGCTGGCCCGGCATTCAGCATTCAACCAGATCGTAGTCACCGAGGACGACGTCGGCTTGCGCACGTTGCGCTTCGGGCACGATGGCGTCCCCCAGAGCATTGTGAAGCTGGGCGACCCGGAACACTTTGAGCTTCCGTATGCCAGCGTCCTACCCCTTTGCCTTGCCTTTGTGGAAAAGCCCGTGCGCATCCTGATCGTAGGGCTTGGCGGCGGAACGGCCCCCGGATTTTTCCACAGTCGCTTTCCGGAACTCGCGGTCGATGTGGTCGAAATCGACGAGGAGGTGCTGGAGGTTGCGAAGACCTATTGCGGGTTCACGGAAGACGCGCGGATGCATGTTTTCGTGGAGGACGGAAGAGACTTCATTGAAAACTGCCGCAGCCGATATGATCTCATCATTTTGGACAGCTTCGACTCGGAATCCATTCCCCGGCATCTGCTCACGCTGGAGTTTCTTACATCAGTCCGCAACGCCCTTACACCGGAGGGAATCGCCGTTGCGAATGTCTGGGGTCGAGCCATCAACCGGCTCTACGACGATATGCTCCTGACCTACAGGGAGGCTTTTGAGGAGGTCTATATCTTGGACGTGCCAGTTCCCGGCACGAAGATTTTCCTCGCCCTTCCTCGCAAGCAAGAGATGACGCGGGAGCAGTTGGTGCAGCGCGCCCGAGAAATTTCAACGCAACGAGGACTCCGTCGCGACCTCAGCAATTCCATCGCCGGTTTCCGGAATTCCGATGCGGAACATCGGCGCGGCGGCACAGTCCTGCGAGATGTGAATTAATTAAGCAGCTCGATCTGTTTCAGCAAAACCAGATCGAGCTGCAAAAGGCCGGCCTGATTATGGCCGGGAAGATGATGAAGTCCGATTCTTCGCGGTAAACTAGTGATCCCGGTCACTGTCGCCGTGATGCTTCTTTTTGGCTTTTGCATCTTCGGCTGGCGCGTGACTTGAGCGCGTCGGTTCGCTTGGCCTCTCAACAACAGCGTGTGACCCCCAATTCCGATCATGGCCGGAAGGCCGTTGATCGGAATGCCCGGAATAACGGTCCCGGTCATGGTTGTGGTGATCGGAATACCTTGGAGCAAACCGGGCAGGATACCGCATCCGGTCTCTGTGGTAATATTCGGGGTGCCGTTCGTAAAAATAGCGGTCATGGCGAACCCCGTTTTCGATGATCACGACCTCGGGAACTACGATTTCGCCAGGGTATTCCGGGACGACTTCGACCGGAGCTCCGTATTCAATCGGGCCGCCTTCAATGGGGCCGGCGTAATAAGGACCGGGAACAACGCAGCCCGAGGCGAGACAAGCGATGGTTAATGCTGAAGCGAGTTGGATTTTTGCTTTCATAACTAAAATGGCCGAGTCGGACTTCAGGTCATTCCTCTTCGCGCTGTGTGTAAAGCACAAATATCCGCTTCCAGCGCGGCCATCCCCTGTAGATGCGACGCTCTGGTCGCGTCGGGGAAGCATCAGTTCCAGGTCCACATCGCCGCCCCGACTGAGCGGGGCGGCTACAGCACGGCGGTAAGATTCACCCTGCGTTCTTCGCGAATCGCGAGTTTTGCAGGCCCAGGCTGGCGAAAATCTGGCGCGTCGCATCCGAGCGATTCAGCGTGTAAAAATGGATCCCCCGCACGTCGTTCTCCAGCAGGTCCAGGCACTGCTCAGAGGCGTAGTGAATGCCAACGCGAGTCACCCGCTCCGCGTCGTTTTCGCAACGCTGAAGCGCCCGCAAGAGCTTCGCTGGAAATTTTGTGCCCCCAGCCAACTCCGCCATTTTTTTAAGACCGCTAAGCGAGGTCACCGGCATGATGCCCGCAATGATCGGCACCCGAATCCCCGCCAGTTCGCAACGATCGCGGAAATCGTAAAAGTCGCGGTTTTCAAAGAAGAGTTGGGTGACGATGTAGTCGGCCCCGGCATCCACCTTCTCTTTGAGGTAATCCATTTCCAGCAACCGGTTGGGGGTGGCCGGGTGTCCTTCCGGGAATCCCGCCACGCCGACCCCGAATCCGCGCCGATCCGGATGCACCCCGGAATCGTTGAACTTGCGGATGAACTTCACGAGGTCGATCGCCCGTTGGAAATCGTCGTTTCCCTTGCAGTAACCGTCCGTGCGGGGTGGATCGCCGCAGAGCGCGAGAATGTTGCCGACCCCCTCGGCGGCGTAGCGCGTCAGGATCGAGGCAATCTCGGCCTCCTTGTGGCAGACGCAGGTAAGGTGAGGGACGGGATCGAGCTTGGATTCGTGTTTGATGCGCAGCACCAGGTCATGAGTGAGTTCCCGGGTGGAGCCGCCCGCCCCGTAAGTCACGCTAACAAAATGCGGCAGGTACCCCTCCAACTCACGGATGGTCTGGTAAAGAGCCTCGGCGCTTTCCGCGGTTTTCGGCGGGAAAAACTCGAACGAAAACGTGGTCGGATGCTCACGGAAGATGTCCTGAATGTGCATAGGTCTGAAAGTTATCCGTCCATTTAGTCCATTCAGTTCATTTAGTCCATTGCAGTCTCCCTCCCTTCGTGGACGAGATGGACTTTATGGACGGCATGGACGGCATGGACGGCATGGACGGCATGGACGGCATGGACGGCATGGACGGTCTGCTGCGTTATGCCGTTTAGCTTGCAACCGCTGTCGAATGATTCACTCTTACGCTTGCTTATGCCGGAATCCAGCCCTTGTCGTAAGATGCGCGTCCTGATCGTCGATGACCACCCGTTGCTGCGCGGCGGGCTGGCTCAGTTGATTTCCAGCCAACCGGATATGCTGCTTTGCGGCGAGGCCGACAGCGTGGGCGGCACCATCCTGGCGGTGAACGACGACCCGCCGCCGGACCTGATCATCCTGGATCTGATGCTCGGGAACTCCGACGGGCTGGAACTGATCAAACAAATCCGAGCCCTGCGCCCGGGGATTCTTATCCTGGTCATCTCGATGCACGACGAGCTGATCTATGCCGAGCGGGCGCTCCGGGCGGGGGCCGCCGGGTACATCATGAAAAGGGAGTCCTCTGAAGAGGTGCTCTGTGCGGCGCGGGGCGTGCTGGCTGGGCAGATTTATCTCAGCGGACGAATGAAGGTGCTGCTTTCCGAAAAAGGGTTGGCGACGGAGCCCTGCAAGTTGCTGGTGCCCGAAGCCAGTCCGCCGCTCTCCAACCGGGAGTTGCATGTTTACCGGCTCCTCGGCGCAGGACTGAGCACCAAACAAATCGCCCTGGAACTCCGGTTGAGCGGGAAAACCGTCGAGACCTATCGCGAAAATTTGAAAATCAAGCTCCGGCTCGGCAACGCGGTCGAACTCCTCCGCGCCGCGAAAC
The DNA here is from genome assembly GCA_037130675.1 of Verrucomicrobiota bacterium. Taxonomy (GTDB): domain Bacteria; phylum Verrucomicrobiota; class Verrucomicrobiia; order Chthoniobacterales; family Chthoniobacteraceae; genus JBAXSN01. The sequence goes on along the minus strand of JBAXSN010000048.1, from coordinate 2,445 downwards.
AGTGGGTGGACCGCATTGGTTGAGTCCATAACCGTCCCAGCCACCGATTTTTGGGGAAACGATTATGCCTGAAAAACCACGAATTCTCGCGTTTGCCGGCAGCCTCCGCGCTGCGTCCTATAACAAAATGCTCGCGAAAATCGGCGTTGAGGCCGCGCGGGCCGCCGGGGCGGAGGTTACTTACATCGATCTCCTCGATTTCCCCATGCCCATCCTGAATCAGGACGACGAACTGGCCCATGGCCTCCCGGAAAACGCGAAGAAGCTAAAGCAGCTTTTCATCAGCCATCACGGCTTTCTTATTTCCTCGCCGGAATACAACAGTTCCATGAGTGCAGCGCTCAAGAACGCCATCGACTGGGCCTCGCGCGAGGAGACCGAAGACGAACCCTCCCTCATTGCTTACACCGGCAAAACGTGCGCACTCATGAGCGCTTCGCCGGGCGCGCTCGGCGGGCTGCGTGCGCTGGTGCATGTTCGCTCCATGCTGGGCAACATCGGGGTTCACGTGATCCCGGACCAAGTCTCGGTTCCCAAGGCTCACGAGGCGTTTAATCCGGACGGTTCCCTCAAGGACGAACGCAAACAGAAATCGGTCGCCGCCCTGGCTGGCAAGCTCGTGGAAGTGACCCGGAAACTTTCACTATGATCGCAACCTGTGCGGAAATGAAGCAGATCGAGGAGCGCGCGTTTGCCAGGGGCATCACGGCGGAATCGCTCATGGACGAGGCCGGGGCGCGCATCGCGGGAGCCGTGCGGCAGTTCTTCCCTGAGCCGGGCCGTTGCCTCGTGGTATTCGGTAAAGGCCACAACGGGGGCGATGCGCTGGTGGCCGCGCGGCACCTGCTTGAGTGCGGTTGGGAGATCGAAATGGAGGCGGCCTTTCCCCGGGAACAGCTCGCCGAGTTGACGCTCACCAAGCTGCGGGCGCTGGAGGCGAATCTGGACCTTCGCTCTGACCACGCCCGCAACGCTCTGCCCTTTGCTGATGCCGCGAAGTCTCCAGAGCGCCTGCTGAGCGGCCCGACTGTGATTTTAGATGGCCTGCTGGGCATCGGTGGCTCGCCGGGGCTCCGCGATCCGATTCGCGCGGCAACCATGAAGATCAACCAACTCCGGCGCGAAATTGGGGCGGCCGTTTTCGCGATCGATATCCCCACCGGGCTCGACGGCGACACCGGCACGGCGGACTCCGAGACGGTGGTTGCCGATTTCACCCTCACCATAGGCGTCCCCAAGCGCGGATTGCTGGCGGACTCGGCGCTCGATTACGTGGGGCGGCTGGCTGTGCTGCCGTTGCCCGAACTGCTTGCGTCCGAATCCGGCGCGTCTTTGGAGTCGGTGGCCACGCCTGCGAGCTTGTCGGGCCTGCTCCCGGCCCGCGCCTTCAGCACGCACAAAGGCGATTGCGGCAGGGTCGGGATCGTCGCCGGTTCGCGTGGCCTGACGGGTGCGGCCATCATGGCGGCCAATGCCGCGGTCCGAGCCGGGGCCGGGTTGGTGACGCTTTTTGTGACGACGGATATTTACCCGCTGATTGTGCCCGCCGTCATGCCGGAGGTGATGGTCGCGCCACTGGGGAACTATCACGAGGTGCTCGAACACACGCTCGATGTGCTGGCGATTGGTCCCGGCCTGGGGCGCGAAAACGCCGAGGCGATTCTCGCGCTGACCGAGCACTTTCCCGGCCCGATGGTGGTCGATGCCGATGCGCTCAATGCGCTCGCAGGCCATCTGAACGTGCTCCACCGAGTCGTCGGCCCGCGCTTGCTTACGCCGCATCCCGGCGAGATGCGGCGGCTCTTTGCGGACTTCGATCTTTATTCGCGTAAAGACGCCGCCGAACGCTTCCTCCTGGATCTTGCCGAACACGGAGCCCTTCCCGCGCTGTTGCTAAAAGGCGCGCGAACCTTGGTGGCCCAGATGGCAATCCAGCCCGCCCTGGGAAAGGTGGCTTGTCATTACTCCTACAACAGCACCGGCAATCCCGGCATGGCCTCCGGTGGAATGGGAGACGTGCTCACCGGGACGTGTGCCGCGCTGGCGGGGCAGGGCCTACCGCTTTTCGATGCCGCGCGCCTTGCGGCATGGCTCTGCGGTCGCGCCGCAGAGATCGAGGCCTCCAATAACGCCCGCAGCCAGGAATCGCTCAGCGCGACCGACCTGCTCGAGGCATTCGGTCGCGCATTTGCGGAAGTCCGGTGAGCGGCGCCGCGCCGAGTGAGGTGCTCGTTCCCAATCTCCCTGATTGGGAACGCACTTACTTGTGGGCGCAACTCCGAGGCCATCCCGGCAATAGAATTGCCGGGATAATGGCGTTCCCCCCTCCTTCCGTCGGGGGGGGACGAGACGCAAAGAATCGGAATGTTGCCGCCCCGCTCTGTGTTCGCTGAACCCGAACTCCGAAGTTGCGGTTTGCTGTGGCTGCGGCGCTCTGTCGCCGCC
>JBAXSN010000047.1:0-20368 GCA_037130675.1 Verrucomicrobiota bacterium | reverse complement strand
CCGTTGGCGCTTCGGAATGATGTCCCAAATCGAATTTTGATGCGTTTGCCCTGATTGCAGGCCGGAACAGCCTTGACAATCGGACGCCACTCGTAGAACCAACCAGAGGGCATTTCCACCTCTGCTTTTATGTTCCGACTTGTCTTGGGAAAAATTCATCCAACCGTCTTCTTGAAGGCGGCGAAAGCGGCATCCTCCTCTGTCTCAGAGGACGAGAAGCGGCTGGTGGAATTATGCGGGCAAACGGCCGAGGAAACCTTGCTGAGTCTGGGCGTCACGGAAAACGGGCTTTCGGAGGAAAACGTCGAGGCTGCTAGGGAAGAGTTTGGCTTGAACGTCCTGAGCCATCGCAGGGAGCGCGGCATTTTGATGGAACTGGTGGATCGCTGCCGCAATCCACTGGTCATCCAACTGCTGGTCATCTGCATCGTCGCTGGTTTGATGGGGGATTTCCGCTCCGCGATCGTGGTCGGCGCGATGATTTTCCTGAGTGTCGTGCTGGCGTATGTGCAGGAGCATCGCTCCAGCAAAGCCGTCGAGAAACTCCAGGCGATGGTGCAGACCAATTGCGCCGTGATTCGAAACGGGGTCGAAAGCGAGCTTCCCATTGCCGAGATCGTGCCCGGAGATATCGTGGTGCTCGATGCCGGCGCAATCGTTCCCGCGGACGTCCGGCTCATTAACGCAAAGGACTTTTTCGTCAGCCAGTCGTCATTGACCGGAGAGTCGATGCCGGTCGAGAAGAGCGCGGAGCCGGCGGAGGTGGCGGGCCGCGGCATCATTGAGTTGCAGAACGCCTGTTTCCAAGGCAGCAACGTCTTGAGCGGCACGGCGCGCGCGGTGGTGATCAACACCGGGGTCAAGACCCGGTTCGGAGCGATTGCCGAGCGGCTTGCGGGGCAGCGGGTTCAAACCAGCTTCGATCGCGGCATCTCCGGGTTCACCTGGCTGATGATCCGCTTCATGGTCGTCATGGTGGCCGTGGTGTTCCTGATCGTTGGGGCGACCAAGCACGATTGGGCTGAAGCGCTGCTGTTCTCGCTCTCCGTTGCGGTTGGCCTCACGCCGGAGATGCTGCCGATGATCGTCACCGTGAACCTTTCCAAGGGCGCGATGGCGATGTCGAAGAAGAAAGTGATCGTCAAGCGTCTTAACGCGATCCAGAACTTTGGCGCGATCGACATCCTCTGCACGGATAAAACCGGAACGCTCACGCAGGACCGGGTCATTCTCGAAAAACATGTGGACGTCACCAATCGCGACAGCGACGACGTGCTGCGCTACGCCTACATGAACAGCTATTACCAGACGGGGCTGCGCAACCTGCTGGATCGCTCCGTCCTCTCGCACACGGAACTCGACGTGGAGACCAACTGCAAGAAGGTCGATGAAATCCCGTTCGATTTTCAACGCAAACGGATGTCGGTGGTGGTCGATTACGAGGGCGACCATGTGCTGATCTGCAAAGGGGCCGTCGAGGACATCTACAAGGCTTGCACGCATTACCAAGTCGATGACGAGATCCATCTGATGATCGATCTCATCAAGAACGATCTCCTGGAGGAATACGAGGAACTGAGCCGCGACGGGTACCGGGTGCTGGGAATCGCCTACCGGGAGTTCTCCAGGGACAAGACGATCTTTTCCGTGGCGGACGAGAGCGATCTGATCCTGCTGGGCTACATCGCGTTTCTCGATCCGCCCAAGGGCTCCGCAGCCTCTGCCATCGCGCAGCTTAAGGATGTGGGCGTCGCCACCAAGATTCTCACCGGCGACAATGCGCTGGTGACCCGGAAAATCTGCAAGGATGTCGATCTGAATGCCGGGGAGATCATCACGGGCGATCAGTTGATCGGGCTAAATGAAGATCAACTCGGCGAACTGGCTGAAAAGACCAATGTGTTCGCCCGCCTCTCGCCCACGCAAAAGGAGAGCATCATCATCGCCCTCCAGAAACGCGGCCATGTGATCGGCTACATGGGCGATGGAATCAACGACGCGCCTTCCATGCGCGCGGCGGACGTGGGGATCTCCGTGGATACCGCCGTGGACGTCGCCAAGGAATCGGCCGACATCATCCTGCTGGAGAAGAGCCTCTTGGTGCTCGAAGACGGAATCATCGAAGGCCGAAAGGTGTTCGGGAACATCATCAAATACATCCGGATGGGCGCCAGTTCCAACTTCGGGAACATGTTCAGCGTGGTCGGGGGCAGCTATTTCCTGCCGTTCCTGCCGATGGCCCCCATTCAGATCCTCGTGAACAACCTCCTGTACGACGCCTCGCAGGTCGGAATCCCCGCCGACCATGTCGATGAGGAATACATGAAGACGCCGCGCAAGTGGAACATCGATAACATCCGCCGCTTCATGATTTTCATCGGGCCGATGAGCTCGATCTTCGACTACGCCACGTTTTTCCTGATGCTGTACTTCTTCAAGTGCAACCTCTATTCAGATCCCGGCACCTCGGCGACGATGAAGACGTATTATGAAAATCTGTTCCATACCGGCTGGTTTGTGGAATCGATCCTCACCCAAACGCTTATCGTCCACATCATTCGGACGCAGCGCATTCCGTTCGTTCAAAGCATTGCCAGCCCGTTTCTCCTGATGACGACATTGCTGGTCATGGGAGTCAGCGTGGCGCTCCCCTACACGCCGCTGGCCGCGTACTTGAATTTCGTCCCGCTGCCGGCGATTTACTGGGCTTGGATCGCAGGGTTCCTCCTCTGCTATTCGGTGATGACGCACTTTGTTAAAGTCTGGTTCCACCGCAAATACGGAATCGATTAAGCCGGCAAACCTAACCGACGCACATTATGAAAAGTCTTCTCGACGCACTGCAAGAGGGTCGCTTGATCGAATTGCCGGACAATTCCAAGAGCAGGGCTTTGGAGTATCTGGCTACGTTGATCGAGGCGATTCCCGACATCGGCGTCGAGGGCGGGATCACCGAAAACGTGCTGGCCCGTGAAGTGGCCCACAACACCGGGATCGGCCTCGGCTGGGCCTGTCCCCATGCGCGTTCCCGGCACGATGGAGAACTCGTCTGCGCCGTGGGTTGGAGTCCCTCAGGCATCAACTACGGCGCGCCCGATAACGCGCCCGTCTATTTGATGGTGATGTATTTCGTGCCCGAGACGCAGAAAAACGCGTACCTCAAGGAGATCTCCTCCCTGGCCAAGGCGATCCAGCAGCAGCCCGCCTTGCAGGACCTCAGGTCGTTGACCGACCTGGGCGAAGTCCGCCATGCGCTCCTGGACGCGATCAGCATCGCTCTCGAGTCCACCGCGCCGGAAGCCAAGGCGCGGATGATTCAGCTCGAAGCCAAGCACGCGGCAGTCCACGAGATCGTCGAAGAACTGCCGGCCGACCTTACTCACAGCCTGACGCCGCTCACCGTGGTGGCAGTCCCCGGCTGCAAGCCGATCGTGCTCTGCCAGGACAGCGAGTTGGTGCAAAAGCTGGAATCGCAGGAACAGTTGGCAGCCGCCCTCGGCCACCAAGGCCGGATCGAGCATGCCGGGATTCACGTCCTGGTGCGCTCCCACGCGGACTACCAGCCCGACCGGGTGGTGTACGACTGCCTGGCGTTCAGGATTCACAAGGGTGGATTTGGCGGAATGGTGTGAGTCTGCTTCCATAATTCCCATGCTTCCCATGCTTCCCATAACTCCCATGGGACTTATGGGACTTATGGGACTTATGGGCATTATGTGGCCCCGCCCTGTCTCACCGCCAAAACCATCTGGACAGCAGAGACTCTCTCACCGGAGCCCTTTCTGAACTCAGATCGCCGAAGCCCCCAGTCCTGGGTAAACTTTCAAGCCCTTCACTGACTGCACCAATTCGGGCTCTGTAATAAAATGGCACCCGGTATATTCCCCCTCGGAATCGCGATGCACATTGCCCAGCGCGGCGGCGCGCCCACCCTCCCACAGAAGAACGCACGCTTCTCCGGTTAGCCAAAAATGCCCAACCTCGGCCCAAACTCGCTTTTCTTCCGTCCGCTCCAGCAGTTCATGGAAGGCGACATGAAGGTAGTCCAGCACCGCTTGCTTCCCGCTGATGTTTGGGCGTTTGTCACCAGTGATACACGCACGTTCGGCCAGTCTGTCCGCGAGAATTTCCGTGCTGCGCAAATTCACCGCCGCCGCGAAAAACACACAGGCCTCCCAAATCCTCGATCTCCGAGCCAACTCAGCTTCCTGCCCCGTGGGAACATAGCCTGCCGAGCCGTTTGGTAGGGCACGGGCAGCGGATTCCGCAGGCAACTGGATCTGTCCGGTATTGGTCAGAGTCGGAACCCTGTTTTTAAAGCGTTCGATGGCGATTCGTGCCCGCCGGTCGGTATGATAGCCCCATCTTTTGGTATTTTGGATCACCTCCGCGTATTTTTCGCGCTTGAAAACGAGTTCATCGGCCCCGGAGGGTAATTCGACACGCCAGAGTACTGTGTCTTTTCCCCACAGGACATCGACCATCACCTCGTTTCCTTCTTGGCTGAAAATGGCATAACGCCCATCCCCCTCGATGCTTCGCTCCAGTTCCCAATAGTTCAGCTTCAGTTCTGATCGGTAGCGCTCTCCGCGCACAAAGAACTCGCAGAGAACCTTAACATCCGACAAATCCGCTGCGACGGCAGCTTTCGTCTCTATATGGAATCCAGGGTCCTTGGCATAATTACAGAACGGAGACGCCAAAGTGGGGCGTTTTTCCTCCCCTCCCACATCTCGAATGATATAGGCGTTCCTCACAAATGCTTCTTCATCATCGGGGTCCAGGAGGAATAAATCCACGCGCACCCGTCCACCGGCCAGCGTTTTAAACTCCCTTGCAAGTTCCAGCCCTTCCTGGTTGTAGGCGCGGCGATCGAACCCCGCTGGCGCGTCCAAAATACTACCGTCGTTCCCCGGATTAAAGTTCCGCGCGCACCACTCGAGCCATTTCTTTTTCCATTCGTCCGTCAGCCCCGGAATTTTGTCCAAAGGGATGTATCCCTCACCTGTGATCATCTTTTCCGAGGCTCCCGGCCACAGATGCACCCACGCAACCAGCTCCGCAGCCACCATTTCCTGCATCGACTTCGCTCCGGCAGCTTTGAGGATATCCACGATTTGACCCTGCTTTTCCACGTCGCTCTGGTGGTAATCCTTCTGCCATGCCGTCCCGATTTGCTCTTTATCGATCCAATACGAGCATTCTGCCATGTCCAGAAGACTCTCGTTCTCTTCGACGATAAAATTCGGCTCGGCTCCGTGACGCAATAGCAACTCGACCAGATCGCGGCGATAGCTCCAGTACGCATTGGCCAGCGGGCGCATCCCGTTGCCCGGATCATGGTTCGGGTCCGCCCCGGCCTCGATCAATAGCTCGACGGCTTCAATGGAAATCGGCGGCTCCCGGAAACCGAGCAGCTCCGAAAAGAACGAATCGCTTTCCTCATCCTTTTGGAAATTCGGGTCCGCGCCGCGCTGGATCAGGTCCAGAATCAGCTCGCGGTTCAGCGGCTCCGAGCAGACCGCCTGCTCCAGTTCTTTGCGCAGCATTTCCGTATCTTTTGCGTCATTCATAAGTGAGTGCCTTCATCTTGGACGGTGGGGTGGGACAAAAACAGTCCTATTCCATGGGGAAAAGCGCCCCATTTGAACTGCGTGTGGCCCGGTAAGCCGGGTGCATGGTTTTTGTCGCCAAAGCCGCCGTCCTCATATACGGATTGCGGACGTTCCCATGCCGACTCTCGACTTCAAAGGAAAACAGTTCGTCCATTCCCACCACCTCAGCGTGCCCTTTCGGGAATTGGTGGTCGATGTTCGGAAATCGCTGCCTTGCAAGGGAGGGAAGCCCTCGCTGGACGACAACCTGATCATCCACGGGGACAATCTGGAGACGCTTAAGGCGCTCCTGCCCACTCACGCGGGCAAGGTGGACTGCATTTTCATCGACCCGCCTTACAACACAGGCAACGAGGGGTGGTGCTATAACGACAACGTCCGCAGCCCGCTGATGAAGGAGTGGCTCAAAAAGTCGGCCAACCCCGTGGACAAGGAAGACCTCGAACGCCACGATAAATGGCTGGCCATGATGTGGCCACGGCTCTGCTTGCTACGGGAGTTGCTGGCGGAAGACGGGGAGCATTTGGATAACGCTCGATGACAATGAGATTCATCGCTTTCGCTCGGTAATGGCGTTGTTCCGGAAAGCCTCACCGTCCTTTCCCTTCCTCCCGAGCACAGGGCCCGCATGCGCACCTCCAACGGCGCTGAACGCCTCAACCAGGAAATCAAACGCAGAACCCGTGTCGCACGCGTATTCCCAAATCCCGACTCTCTCCTGCGCCTTGTCACTGCCATCCTCGCCGAAATTAGCGATGAATGGGAGTCAGGAAAAATCCATCTCAACATGAACCCGCCATCAAACCAGCAAGCCGCCTAACCCACACCCCTGTCACTAGCCCAAAAAAATTACAGAAAAAATCTCGCGCGGCCGCATCCTCAGAAGGCGCAATGGAATGAAAGGCCGAGGCCGAGGCGAAGATCACCATCGCTGGAGAAACACCTACTTCACCGCACAAGGCCTGCAATCCTTGAAGGAGGCATTTGATGCGGCACGTCAATCTCGATGCAGAGCATAACCACCAACGGGAAAGCCGGATGCGGGAAATCCGCCAGTCCGGTTTGGAGGGAGGGGGAGCCGTGCGCGGCTCTCCCTACCCCTATAGGGCTATTAAGTCGAAGAGTTGAGGGTTCGGGACGGGGTTCGACTGCCGCCGCCGACTAAAACGGCAGAATCAAACTAACCGGCTCTTTGAACATGATGAAGATCGGTCGGGGATAGACGCCCAATACGAAGATCAGCACGGAAAGAACCCCGATCGTCACTTTGGTCAACCTCGAGAGCGGGATGGCAGTCATGTCGTTGGAAACGTTCCAATACATGGCGCGCACGACTTTCAAATAGTAGTAGAACCCGGCTCCGACCGTAACGATGCCAATGCCGAGGAGCAGCCATTGGTGGGTCGCAACCGCGTCGCGGAAGACGAGGAACTTGCCGAGGAATCCGGCGGTGAACGGAACGCCGGCCAGGGACAACATGGCGACAAGCATGCCGAAGGCGAGCAGCGGCGCGCGCTGGCCGAGGCCGTTGAAGTTGGCGATGTCATCGCCGCCCGTGGCGCGATTGACCACCACCAGGACGAGGAAACTCAGCATGGTCATCAAGAGGTAACCCGCGAGGTAGAACGACACCGTGGGCTTGGCCTGCCCGCTGCTCCAACTCGCCAGTGCCACCAAAAGATAGCCCGCATGCGCGATGCTCGAATAGGCCAGGAGCCGCTTCATATTCATCTGCGGCATGGCGGCGAGATTCCCGTAAATCAAACTGAGGACTGCCATTCCAGAGAGAACTAAGAGGACTTTGTCGTGGAAGACCGGCGCGCTGAGGAACGGCTCGATGACCCGCATCAAGACGATGAATCCGGCCGCTTTGGACCCGACCGAAAGAAAGGCAGTGATCGGGGTGGGCGCGCCTTGATAAACGTCAGGCACCCAGAGTTGGAAGGGAACCGCGGCGATTTTGAATCCGAGCGCAACCAGGATGAGCGCCAGTCCGAAAAGGATCGCCGTCTGATGATCGGCAGGGAGTGCGCGCAACACCTCGCCGACTTCGGCAAGGTTGGTGCGGTTGGTGATCCCGAACAGCCAGGTGATGCCATAGACCAGGAAGCCGGTCGAGAGGGCGCTCAGGATCAGGTATTTGACGCCGGCTTCGAGGGTGATCGCGCTGCGGCGCGTGTAGGAAACGAGCACGTAAAAGGAGATCGTCACCAGCTCAAGCGAGACAAAGATCATCACGAAATCGATGGCGGAAGCCATCCACATCAGGCCGAGGCAAGTAAACACCGGCAACGCGAAGAATTCGCCGAGGCCAGCGGTTTCATCCACGCCGGGGATCAGACGCGAGAGAATGGGGCGGTATTCCATCGCCATGATCAGGACCAGCAGCGTGGCCCCGAGCGCGATGCGCTTGTAGAAGATCGCAAAAGCATCGGCGCTGTAGAACGAGGCAAGCTGCGAAGCGCCGGAAAGGTTTATAGGATGAGAGAAGAAAGAGAGCGCGAAAACGGTCCCGATCCCGATGATGCTGATCCAGCCGACGAACCCTTTGTCTTTCTCATCTTCGAACGCTTCGAGCAAAAGCAAGAGCAGTCCGACGGCGAGGACGGCGAGATCCAGGAAAATTGGGTTTAATGAAAGAGGGCTCATTTGGTGACGAGGAAAGTCTTCACGGTGGGCGTGACAAGGTTCAGGAAATATTGCGGGCGGAAGCCTGCCACGAGCAGGACGGCCAGGAGCAGGACGATCGGCACGCGGACGCACTGGCAGACGTCAGTGAGCGAGGCCCAGCGCTTGTTGGTCTCGCCGAGGAATGCCGCCCGGTAGCCGCGCAGCATATAGACGGCGGAAATCACCACGCCCCAGAGTGCGATCACGGTGACGACCCGGTAGTTGGCCAGGATGGGGTGGCTGAAGAAATGGAGCCCGGTCGCGAGGGTCTCGGGGCGTTTGAACGCGCCGAAGAACACCAGCAGTTCCGCCGCGAAGTTGGCGAAGCCGGGGAGGCCGATCGAGGCGAATGCCGCGAGGCCAAACGTGAAGCCGAGGAACGGGAGCGGCTTGGCCAGCCCGCCGAGTTGCGAAAACTCGAGCGTGCCGGTGCGCTGCCGAACGGCTCCAGCGATGGCGAAGAGCGCGGCAATGGAAAGACCATGGGCGAACATGAGCAGCGCTGCGCCGCTCACGCCGATGAGATTAAACGAGGCGAGCCCGAGGAAGATGTAGCCCATGTGCATGACGCTTGAGAAACCGAGCATCGTGTCGAGTCGCTTCTGGGCAATGGTGGCGAGGCCGATGTAGAGGATGTTTCCGCAAAGCAGGAGCATCAGCAGGCCGTTCCAGTGTTGGGCCGCCTGCGGCATGAGGGGCATGGCCACCCGGAGCAGACCATAGAGGCCGAACTTCTTGAGCACGCCGGCGTGCAGCATCGCGGCAGGGGCCGGGGCGGAAGCGTAGGCGGAAGGCGCCCACGAATGGAACGGGAAGATGGAAACGAGAATGCCGAACCCAAGCATCAGGAAGAGGTAAACCCACGAGGTCTGCGGGATCACCCCGGGCGCGAGCTTTTGCAGCTCAACCAGATTGAACGTGCGGGCCGTGTCGGGGAGATTGACGTAAAGGCCAAGCAATCCGATCAACAGAATGATGCTCCCCAGCGCAAGATAGATCGTGATCTTCCAGGCGGCCGTCACCCGGTCCCCGGAACCCCAGAGGCCGATGAGCAGGAAGGTCGGGATCAGCGCCAGTTCGTGGAACGCGTAAAGAAAGAAGAGGTCCAGCGAGGCAAACGCGCCCGTTGCGCCCGCGGCAATGAAGAGCAGGCAGGCGTAATACAGGTTTGGCCAGCGTTCGATCTTCTCGGGACGCGGAGCGACCCACACGGCGGCGAACGTGACCAGCGCAGTCAGCAGGAGCATCAACAGGCTCAAGCCATCGGCTCCGACAAAGAAGCTCAGCTTCCAGTCCGCCATCAACATGCGGCTGAACTGGAACTGGTAGCCCGCTGCACTCGAGTCATACCGGAACAGCGCTGCGAGGGTTATGAAAAGGTTCAGCGTTGCGGAGAGGAGCGCCGTTTTCTTGGGGCAGGCCCCCAGGAGAATGGCAATCGCTGCAACGATCGGGATGGCGATGAGGAGTGTCAGCACGGCTATTTAAAAATGACGAAGTAGAGGAGGCCAATAACCCCGGCGCCGAACAGGAACGCGTATCCCTGAATGTTGCCGACTTGGAAGAGGCGAAGAACGAAGCCAAGGCCATACGTGCCCCCGCTGCACACGAGGCGAACGATGCCGGCATCGAGAATCCAGCGATCGAAGAAATCGCTCACGCCAGCCAGGCGATCCTGGGTGTTACGGATGAGCGCGGCGTAGAGTTCGTCAAAGTAGAACTTGTTCGCGAGCAACGGAATGACGATCGGGTCTTTGTCCCGGCCCCGGTAAAGGAAGAAGCCGATGAGAATGCCGAGCACCGCCGCGGTACTAGCGATCATCGGAACCGACGAGGCACCGTGTTCATGGACCGGCAGGAAAGGATGGATGAACTTCTCATACCCTGCGATCCACGCCGGGATGGCGAGAAGCATCAGCGGCGCCCACATCAGAATAGGAACCTCATGAGCATGCGCGGCGTGTTCCGTCCGCGCTTTGCCGAAGAAGACCACCACGAAGAGGCGGGTCATGTAGTAGGCCGTGAGGAAAGCCGAGATCAGCCCCAGGATGAAGATCGCCTGGTTGTGATGGCTGGCGGCAATGAGGATCGAGTCTTTGCTGAAGAATCCGCTGAAGCCATAAACGCCCATGAGCGCCAGCGTGCCGATGGCGAAGGTCGCCGTGGTGATCGGCTGCTTTTTCCAGAGCCCGCCCATCTTCCAGATGTCCTGCTCGTGATGGCAGGCATAGATCACCGCGCCGGACCCGAGGAATAGCAGCGCCTTGAAAAACGCGTGGGTAAAGAGGTGGAACATCCCCGCTTCGGGAGCGGCAACGCCCATGGCCATGACCATGTAGCCAAGCTGCGAAAGCGTGGAGTAAGCCAGGATGCGCTTGATGTCGTTCTGCTGGGTGGCCATCAGCGCGGCCAAAACGGCGGTGATGGTGCCGATCCAGGCGATCGTTTCCAGCGCGGTGGCGGAGATGGAGATCAGGAAGAATACCCGGGCCAGCATGTAAACACCGGCTGCCACCATCGTCGCGGCGTGGATGAGCGCGGAGACCGGTGTCGGGCCTTCCATTGCGTCCGGCAACCAGACGTGGAGCGGGAACTGGGCGGACTTGCCGACCGTTCCGCAGAAAATGCAGAGCGCGGTGAGCGTGGCCAGAGCGGGAGCCGCCTGCAAGGCGCCGAGTTTCGTCGTGAGCTCCGCGAAATTGATCGTTCCCGTTGTCACCCAGACCAGCAGGATGCCGAGCATGAAGCCGAAGTCGCCAATGCGGTTTGTGATGAACGCTTTGTTGGCGGCGGCGGGCGGCGCGGGCTTGTTATACCAGTGACCGATCAGGATGAAGGAACTGACGCCGACCAATTCCCAGAAGATGAACATCATCGCGAAGTTGTTCGCGAAGACGATCCCCAGCATCGAGAACATGAAAATCGAGAGCCCGGCGAAATAGCGCGATTTCCCTTCGTCGTCGGCCATGTAAGCGAGCGAGTAAATGTGAATGAGCGAGCCGATGACCGTCACCACGATCAGCATCGCTTTGCTCAGTCCGTCGAGTGTGATGCCGATGGGAAGCTGGAGCTGAGTGCCGAGATCGATCCACGGGATTTGCAGCACCGCAGTGGCCGCGTCCGGGAGGGGAGTGCAAAACAGCTTGATGCTGGCGGCGAGCGAGACCAGCACCGCAGCCACCGAGACGAACGCGCTCAGGTTACGCCAGCGCTTCGTGAGCGTCGCGATGATCAGCGCGCTCAGGAGCGGAGTGAAAAGGATGATCCAGGGTAGCTGCATGGGAGAAATTAAAATTTCAACGTGTTGATATCTTCGACGTTGGTCGTCTGCCGTGCGCGATAGAGCGCGACAATGATCGCCAGGCCCACGGCAACCTCGGCGGCTGCAACGGTGATGATGAAAAAGACGAGCATCTGGCCGTTGTAGTTCGGGAGGCCGGCCTCGCCGTTAAACCGGGAGAATGCCACGAGCGAGAGGTTCGCCGCGTTAAGCATCAGCTCCAGCGCCATATAAATGATGATGATGTTGCGCCGCAGCAACACGCCCGCAAAGCCGAGGGTGAAGAGCAGACCGCTGACGAGTAAGTAATCGTTGAGCGTGACCATGGGTTATTTAAGTTCGCGCTTGCTGAGGACCACCACGCCAATGGTGGCGACCAGGATCAGGACGCCGATGACTTGGAATGGAAGATTGTAGCCGCCGAAAAGCGTCATGCCGATATTGTGGGCGTCAGTGAGTTTGTCGTGCAGTGGCTCGAAAGGTTTGTTGCCGGCCGGGAAGCGGTGAATCACCGTGGACACCACGACCGCAAACGCACCGGCGACCGCCACGCCGCCAATCAACGCCGGGACATTCCACGGGCGGCGCTGGGTCGGCCCGAGATCGAGCAGCATGATGATGAAGAGGAAGAGCACCATCACGGCGCCCGCATAGACCAGCACCTGGATGATTCCCAGGAAGTAGGCGTCCAGTGAGATGAAGAGCGCGGCCAGGCCGAGGAACGACATGACCAGGCTCAGGGCGCTGGCGACCGGGTTGCGGTTCACGATCACCGCCAGGCCGAAGCCAAGCATGAGCGCGGAAAAGATCCAGAAGAGTATGGGAGACATCGGGAAAGGAGAGTCAGTTTTCTAAGTAATAGGAAAGCCGTAAAACCGAGCGGATCGAAGCGGCAGGGATGCCGCTTCTACTGTAGAAGCGGCTTCCAGCCGCTCCTCCGAGGTGGGCATCATCAACAGTATGCGCTCGTTCCCAATCTCCTGATTGGGAACGCACTTGGTCTTCGAATCTCCGATTCGCAAACCGTTGAGAGCAGATGACGCCTGAGTCTTGCGAGAGAGCATCGCACGCCTGGATAACGCACAACCGACGCTTTTCGAATCGGAGATTCGCAGACATTGGCATTCCCAATCTGGAGATTGGGAACGAGCGCGCTTTTGGGTGGTTGGACACCAGTCCGGCTATGTGCGAAAAGGCCTTCATCCTTACTTCTTCTCGTTCCACTTATGCACCAGGCCGGTCATGACGCCGCCAAGCTCAATGAGCTTCGCCTTGTTATGCACCATGTCGGCGCGGCTGGTGGCGGTGAATACGTAATCTTTGCGCAGGAAAATAGCCTGCTCGGGGCAGACTTCCTGGCACATGCCGCAGTAGATGCAGCGGGTCATGTCGATGTCGAATTCCAGCGGGAATTTCTCGACTTTGGCAAACTTGTCCTCGGCGGGAATCTCGCCGGGCTTGATCCGAATGGCGCGCGGCGGGCAGATGAATTCGCAAAGCTGGCAGGCGACGCAGCGGGTGCGGCCGGTCTCGTCGGTGACGAGCGTGGGCGCGCCCCGATAGTGTTCCGGGAGGTTGGCATCCCATTTCTCCTCCGGGTATTGCATGATGACATGCGTCTTGCCCCGGAGCATCCGAACGAGGTGCCCGAGCGTGATCTTCAAGCCCGCGAGTACCGTGGGAAGATAGATCTTTTCCGCGAAAGTCAGTTTGGGACGTGGGACTTTGTAAGCCATGGCGTTAGTGAACGAATGCGAGAATGCCCGCGGTTAAAAAGATGTTCACGAGGGCGATTTCGAAAAACCAAATCCAGCCCAGGGTCATCAGTTGGTCGTAGCGGAACCGAGGGAGTGTCCAGCGAATGAAGATGAAGAAAATCAGGAGCGCGATCACCTTGGCGAAGAAGACGCCGATGTTGACCAAGCCCCAATACCACGCTGTGCTGCCGTCCGGAATCCAGGGACAGGTCCAGCCGCCGAGGAAGAGCACCACGACCAGCGAGGAACCGGTGATCATCGCCGCGTATTCACCCAGGAAGAAGAGGGCGAATTTCATGGACGAGTATTCGGTGTGGTAGCCGCCGACGAGTTCGGTCTCCGCTTCGGGAAGATCGAACGGAAGACGGTTCGTCTCCGCGAACATCGAGATCATGAACGTGATGAACGAGATCGCGAGCGGGAACCAGAGGACGATTTCCGAGAGATAAGGAAGACGCGGGTGCATCGCCGTCAGTCCGGGGGCGAGCAGCCAGCCATTCTTGACTTGGTAATCGACGATCTCGACGAGGTTGAGTTTGCCGAGCAGCAGGAAGATCGGCACCACGGAAAGGCCCATCGCCAACTCGTAGGAGATCATCTGCGAAGTGGAACGGATGGCGCCCAGGAACGGATACTTCGAGTTCGCCGACCAACCCGCGAGCACAATGCCGTACACGCCCAGCGAGGAAATCGCGAAGATGAACAGCGGGCCGGCGTCGATGTTGGCGATGACCATCGGGACGCCCCAAAGGGTGCTGCCGAAGGGGATGACCGCCAGCGAAATAATGGCCGCGGCGATGCCCAGTCCCGGAGCAATCCAGTAATAGAACTTCTTGACGTATTTCGGGGTGAAATCTTCCTTGAGCAGGAGCTTCACCGCGTCAGCGATCGGCTGGCCAAGCCCGCCAAGGAACGGCGACCAGTCTTTCTTGAATCCGAGCAGCGAGGTCGGAAAACCGGTCCGGTTTGGGCCCAACCGATCCTGCATGAGCGAGCTCACGCGGCGTTCGGCATAGACGGTATAGGAAACCAACCCAAGCACGACGCACAACAGGCCAATCGTCTTGGCTAGTGAGGTCCAGATCAGGAACGGAACGGGTCCCATGAGGAACACGTAAGCTACGTGAAGATATTGGAGGAGCGCGTTCATTGCGGGATGGAAAGCTGGACGCCGAGGTCGCCGATCTTGCTGAGGCTCAGTCCCGAAAACGCGGGAACTGTCGCGGCCATTTGTTTAAAGACTTCTTCGATCGTATCGAGCCCGGTCTTGGAGCAGGTCAACGCTTCGATAAGGTCGCGGAGGATTTCCCAGTCGTCCCGAGCGAGGCCGGGGGGCTGGATCGCGCGGTTGAGGCGCTGGAGCCGGTCGTGCTTGTTGATCATCGAGCCGCGCTTTTCGGCAAAGCCCGCGCCCGGCAGGACGAAGCCCGCGACGGCGGTGGTCGCGTTCGGCAACACGCTGAGAACGACCAGCACTTCGAGTTTGGCAAGATCGGCTTCGTTGAGGCCGGCATCTGCCACGTTCTCGCCGAGTACCACCAATGCTTTGGTGGCGCCGCTGCGGATCCCTTCGGCGATGGACGCCAGGTTGGCTCCGGGATCGGCTGCGCTCACGCCGAGGAGCTTGGCTCCCGCCGTGTTCGGATTGCGATCTGCGCTCAAAAGGATGGTGTCTCCCGCGCCGGTCTGCGGAACGATATCGCACTGGGTAGTGCCCAACGCCTTCACGAGCTTGCCCGCAAGGAAAAGTTCCTCGTTGGTCATCTTGCCCGAGGCGATGACGGCGACCTTGCTGGACGGATAATACTTAAGCGCCCCTGCGATTTCCTTGATGGCCTTGTTCCAGTCGGGCTGCGCATTGCCGGTGACCGTGTTTCCGAAAATGGGGCTCAGGATGCGTTCCGGGCTGTGATGCTGATGAAAATTGAGCCGGCCATAATCGCACATCCACGTCTGGTTGACGTCGTTGTTCTCGCGCGGCGTCTGGCGATGCATGATGTTCTCGCGGGCGCCGATCGTGGTGTTGCACCCGGTGGCGCAACTCGTGCAGATGCTCTTGGTTTCTTTTAAAAACCAGACCCGCATCTTGAACCGGAAATCGGTGGAGGTCAGCGCGCCCACCGGGCAGATATCGACGGTGTTGAGCGAGTAATTGCTGTCGAGTTGCTTGCCCGGATAGCAGGTAATCGTGTTATAGCTGCCGCGATCGACAATGCCGATCACGTCGTCCTTGGCCACTTCCCGCATGAACCGAATACAGCGGGTGCAGAGAATGCAGCGCTCGTCGTCGAGCGTGACGCGAGGCCCGAGTTCCACGTTCTTCGGCTTCTTGACCTTGTGTTCAAGGAAGCGCGTCTTGGCCTGGCCGTAATCGACCGAGAACTCCTGGAGTCGGCATTCGCCGGCCTGGTCGCAAATAGGGCAGTCGAGCGGGTGGTTGATGAGCAGGAATTCCAGCACGCCTTTGCGCGCGTCCTGAGCCATCTTCGAATCGGTGCGCACCGCCATCCCTTCGGAGACATCCTGTGCGCAGGAAATCTGCGGGCGCGGAATCCAGTTGATGACCGGCTTGCCGTCGGCATCGAGTTCCGGCTTGCGATCCGCCCCGAGCTTCGGGGTTCCCATCTCCACCATGCACATGCGGCAGTTGCCGGGCGCGGAGAGCTTCGGGTGATAACAGTAGCGCGGAATGAATTTGCCCGCCTGGCCGCACGCCTCGATGACGCGCGTTCCTTTTGCGAACTGCATCCAGACGCCGTCGATCTGCACGTTGACCATCTCGACCGGTTGAGGAGTTGTAACTTCGGTGCTCATTATCGATTCTCCTCGTTGGATTGGCTGTTAGCGATTGAACGCAGCGCCATTACGGAGTCTTGTTGTGCCCTTGCGGACGCCTCAAGCGCCTTGACGGCGCGCAATGCGAGAACTAGCAGAAAAATCGGAATAGCTAGCGCAACGCCATACGCGAGTAGCGCGATGACGCCCATGCCTAATGCCGCAATGCTCATTAGTGACTTCCTCCCGTTAAAGCTTCGCTCAGAAATTCCGGCGGAGTGGGCGGCGGCACCGGCTTCTTCGACAGCGCCGCGAACTCGTCGCGGAACTTCGCCACAAAGCTCATGGTCGGCCACGAACACGCTTCGCCAAAGGCGCAGATGGTTTTGCCCGCGATGTTGTCCGCCACGGTTGCGAGCGTGTCGGGATCGGCCTCGACGCCGCCACCGGCGAGCAGGCGGTCGGTTATTTTCTGCATCCAGAGCGAACCCTCGCGGCACGGGGTGCATTGACCACAGCTCTCGTGCGCGTAAAAATGATTCAGGTTGTTGAGCGTCTCGACCATGTCGCGGGTGTCGTCCATCACGATCACGCCGCCGGACCCGGCCATGCTGCCGACCGCCGCCATCGTGTCGAAATCCATCGGGATGTCGAGCACGCCGATCTCCTTCTCGACCATCGTCCCATCCGCGGCCTTCTGCTTGATCTTGAAGCGCTCGTCGCCCCGCAATACTTTGGCCGAACTGCCGCCTGGAATGATGGCTTTCAGCGTGCGCCCCGGCTTGAGGCCGCCGCACATTTCGTTGATGAGTTCGCCCATCGTGACCGAGCCGACTTCGATTTCGAAATACCCCGGCTTCTGCACGTCGCCGCTGACGCCCACGATGCGCGTCCCGGTGTTGTTCGGCTTTCCGATCTTGGCAAACTCCGCGCCGCCCATGTGGATGATGTGCTTCACGTCGCAGAGCGTCTCCACGTTGTTGACGATGGTGGGGCATTGGTAAAGCCCGAGCACGGCCGGGAAATACGGCGGCTTAATTCGCGGGTAGGCGCGTTTGCCTTCGAGCGATTCGATCAGCCCCGTTTCCTCACCGCAAATGTAAGCGCCCGCGCCGCGGTGCACGTAGATTTCGAGGTCGAATCCGGTCCCGAGAATGTTCTTGCCGAGGAATCCCTTGGCATGCGCTTCCGCGATGGCCTGCTCCAGAATCTTCGCGCCGAGCGGAAACTCGCCCCGGATATAGATATAGGCGAGATGCACATCGAGGGCGAAACTGGAGATGATCATCCCCTCCAGCAATTGATGCGGGTCCTGGTGGATGATATAGCGATCCTTGAACGTGCCGGGCTCGGATTCGTCCGCGTTGCAAATCAGGTAAGTCGGCTTCGGCCCGCCGCGCCGGATGAACCCCCACTTCACGCCGCACGGGAATCCCGCGCCGCCGCGTCCGCGCAGGCCGGAAACTTTCACTTCGTTAACGATCGCATCGGGAGCGAGCGTCAGGGCCTTGCGAAGGTCCTCGTAGCCGCCGTGTTGCAGGTAGCAGTCGATGTCCGGCGTGTAGCCTTCGCGATCGACATTCGCGAGGACAAGTCGCTTTTCGCGCGGGTGTGGGATGCGGCGGGCTGGCGCTGGCATGATTACTGGTATTTCGAAAGGATTTGTGGAATTTCGGCTGCGGTGACGGCTTCGTAGAAGTCATCATCGACCATGCAAACCGGGCCGGTGCCGCAGCTTGCCAGGCATTCAACGAACTCGATGGAGAATTTGCCGTCAGGGCTTACGGTGATCGGATCGCCATGGGCATGGACGCCATGGCCATCGCACGGCATTCCGGTGGCCGCGCAGAGCTTCTCTTTAAGCTCGGCGCTTCCCGCCAAGGCGCAGGAGAGCGTGCGGCAGACGCGGATATGATGTTTGCCCGCCGGGGTGCGGCGGAACATCGGGTAGAACGTCACCAGCTCCAGGATGTTGATCGGCTGGAGGCCCAGCTTTTCGGCGATCCAGGGAATGGCGTCTTCGGAAATATAGCCGAAGTATTCCTGAAACAAATGCAGCAAGGGCAACGACGCGCTCCGTTTTGAAACGGGATAGTGCGAGATTGCCTCGTCAATTTTTGAAAGAAGTTCGGATGGAATCTGCATCGGTTTTACTTTTCAAAAGAGCCTTCAACTCCGCCGCTGGCCAGTCGATCCCCCACAAAAGTCAGGGTCACCTTCTTGCCATTTTGTTCATACACGTAGCGGGTCACCGGCAAAGTTTTTACTTCCGCGGATTTGAGTTCCGTCGAGGCCTCAACTTTCCCGGGCTGCCCCAGGATCGACTCCACTTCCTTGCTGGTCATGTCTGGCTTGACCTCCCGCAAGTTCGCATCGGAAATCCGCCGCTCGCAGGCGCTCAATGTTAGCATAAGGCACAGGGCCGCGATCTTTGCTGAGGACCAAAGGTCCGCCCCATACCAGCCTGCGGCAACGCCCCAGGAAAATTGGGAAGGCGAATCAGGGCTGAAGGCCCGTGCCATTCCGTGAGCGATGCGATGGTTCGGGCCTTCAGCCCTGGATCTCTCTGAATCGGATACCTGGGGCGATGCCCCAGGGTGGTATGGGGCCGCGCCGTTGGCGCTGAAAGCCAATGTTCGCGGACACGCTATGTTCGCGCCGAACACAAGCGGCTGGAAGCCGCTTCTACTTCTCCGCGTCTTGTCTTCTCTCCGCGTCTCCGCGTCTCCGCGTCTCCCAGTCTTCTGGCTCATCGGTCGCATTCCCCCATGACGAAGTCCAGGCTGCCGAGAATCGAAGGCACGTCGCCAATCAAATGGCCCTTCATAACTTCCGGCAGGAGGCTTAGGTTGCAGAACGAGGGGGAGCGAATCTTCATCCGGTGCGGCGTGCCGCCACCGTGGCTGTTGATGTAAAAACCGAGTTCGCCCTTCGGATTTTCCGCGGCGAAATAAACCTCTCCGGGAGGCGCGTTGACCCCTTCGGTGTGCAGCATGAAGTGGTGGATCAATTCCTCCATCTTCGTCATCACCTCGCGTTTGTCGGGTCGGAAATTCTTCGGATCGGAAACGTTGATTGGCCCGCTGGGCAGCTTGTCGATCACCTGCCGCAGAATCTTGATGCTCTGGCGAAGCTCTTCCAGGCGCACGTAATAGCGGTCGTAACTGTCCCCTGTCGTGCCGATCGGAATATCGAAATCGTAGCGCTCGTAATCGAGGTAAGGCGCCGTTTTCCGCAAATCGTGATCCACCCCCGACCCGCGCAGATTCGGCCCGGTCATCCCGTAGCTGATCGCCATTTCGCGAGGGATCACGCCGATGTCCTTCGTGCGGTCCACAAAAATCCGGTTCCGCGTCAGCAGATTGTCGATTTCGTTGATTTGCGGCGTCACCTCGTCGAGGAACTTGCTGAGCTGGGCAATAAAGCCGTCCGGCAGATCGCGGATTTGCCCGCCGACGCGCGTGTAGCTCGTCGTGAAGCGCGCTCCGGTCAACTGTTCGCAAAGATTATAGACCTTCTCGCGCTCGGTCATCGTGTAGAGGAAGACCGTCATCGCGCCGGTATCCATGGCGAAACAGCCGAGCCCGAGCAGGTGCGAGGAAATCCGTGCCATCTCACAGCAGATGACCCGGATGGCCTTTCCGCGAGCCGGGAGTTCCCAACCCATGAGTTTCTCCACCGCCAAGGCATACGCCACGTTGTTCGAGAGCGGGGCCAGATAGTCCAGCCGGTCCGTGTAGGGAATGAACTGGTTATACTGCATCGCCTCGGCGATTTTCTCGTCGCCCCGGTGCAGGTAGCCGATGTCCGGCGTGCATTTGGTGATCGTTTCCCCGTCGAGTTCCAGGATTAACCGCAGCACCCCGTGCGTGGCCGGATGCGAGGGGCCCATGTTGAGCACCATCTTCTCCCCGAGCAGATCTGTGACCTGATCGCCGGGGTTGGCGCCGGCTCCGACCGCGGAATCGAGGTGGTGCAGGGTTCGCGCGAGCGTGTCGGGCGTTTCGAATTCGTGCTTGGTAACAGCCATGGCGGTGCGTGGAAAAAGGAAACGGAAACTTAAAGGCGCATTGGAAATTCGGGCAAGCGTAATTTGTGAAAAATTTCACAAGCTGCTAGCCAAAAAAACAATAGCCCGGAATTGCTTATAGCAAAGCAAAAATTGGCGTTTCTGGTTTTTGGGCGGACAGATGAGCGCCTGCCCGTTCCCTGCTGCGGGGTGCAGGACCGGAAAGTTACAGGGTGTGAAATTCCCTGATACACAGGCGGCG
>JBAXSN010000046.1:0-20527 GCA_037130675.1 Verrucomicrobiota bacterium | reverse complement strand
CATTGCCATCGGTCACCTTTAGTTTTCCAGAGCCTTTGATTTCCTTGGCCAGATCGTGTTTGCCGCTAAATACAAAGGAGCCGTCCAGTTTGCCTTTGGAGGTGTCGAAATCGAAATAGAGTTTGGTGAGGCTCGGGAAATCGATTTCTTCGGTGTGAACTTCGGCGGTGTAATCGCCTTTGGCGCCGATGAGGGAGATGTCCGCCGAACCGCGCGCCTTGCCGCCAAAGATCGCAGCCTCCAGCCCGTCGAGCTTGATCCGATCTCCAACGATGGAAACCGTTCCTTTGATTTTGGAAGCGGAGAGATTCTTTTTCAGAAAAACGTAGTCCATTCCGTTCGCGCCATCGACCTCGATCCGGAGTTGGTTGCGTTCCCATCGGCCATGCCTGCAATCGACGGAGCCATCGGCGGTCAAGGCAGGCCGACTCTTAAACCGATACGGCAGGACATGGCGGGCCAGTTCCCGGTTGAACAGGGTGAGGACGTCCGCAGGGATGAGCGTGGTCTTCACTCCCAGAAGTTGCAGCACCTCCGTGTTGAGGTCGAACATCACCGTCCCCGTTCCCACGCCTTCGGCCCGCTCCAGCTTGATGTCCCGGCACGTCAGGAGGTTTTCCTTCAAGCTGAAGTTGGTGGCCACCGATTTCATCGCCACGCCGCGATAGTGGCTCTCGCCAACGGTCAACGTTCCCTTCAAATCCATCGCTTCGAGTTGGGGAGAGGGACCGTTCCCCTCGAGATGAACGACGGGCGGCGTGCGAAATTCCGCTTCATCGAAATCTTTCGGGTGCTCGGGAAGCAGCGGGAGCAGCGCCTTCAAATCCATTCCGCTGTCGAGCGTCACCCGGAAATCTCCCGGTTTCTGCATGGCGCTCAAGGCCACGTTGCCGCTCCGGTGAGCGATCCGGGCATCATGCACAAACCATTGATCGCCCGCCCACGAGAAATCCGCGCTGGCGCTCTCAAACGGGATCGTTTTCACCGTGAACTCCTTGGCGGCGATCCGCCCCAGGATTTTCCCATGAAACTCACCGTCGAGCAAAGTGCCGTCCCCGCTCAACTCCAGGTCCGGAGGGGATTCGAAAGCGCAATCGTCGAGCAAATGGGCGAGCTTCGTCGCGCCGATCAATGCGGAGAGATCCAATGACGAACGGAGTTGCACCTGGGTCTCGCCGGTGGCAGGTCTGAATGTGCCGGAAGCATTCAGCGCCCCGCGTTCGTCGGTGAGCGCACATTGATCGATCCTCACCAGCCCATCTGCCAAACGCGCGGTTACCTGCACCGATTTGGCCGTATAATTGCGGTTGACCGTGAATTTTCCCGCTTCCAAAACCGCTTCCGCGAAAAGCCGGGAAGGTTGGGTAAAATCACCATCGACCCGAAGTTTCAGGATCGGGTTTCCCCCGGACAGTTTCAGGGCTTGGAGCATTTTGAGATAATCCCGTGCCTTCTGGGTCACGCCCGGCGAAGCCTGATCGTCCGGGGTGTCCGAGGTCTTCTGGAATTGCTCCGGATTAACCAGCCGGCCTGTGGCGCTGATATGCAAGCCGTCCACGTCGGCTTCCGCCTGGGCGATGTAAAGCTGGTGCGGTGGAAGCAGAATCCGGGCGTTGAGGGCGGAAACCGCAAGCCGCTCGTTCCCGGTGTTGCCGGGTTCCAGCGGCAGGGAGAGGGTGGCGTCGCGCAGGTCGATCGCGTTCAGAAACGACTCTTGGTGGACGAGGTTCGAGTAATTTATATCCAGGACAATCTCGTCGATATTGGCCAGCACCCTTCCATGTCGGCGGGCGGTCATCACCTTTACGTCCTTGGCCACCAATCCTTGCATCGGGTTCAACGTCAGCCGTTTGATGCTCACATTCACTCCGCGCTTTTCCAATTCCGCCATCAGCACCCCGCGCCATTTCTTTGAGAACCCCCGGGTGTTTACGTACCAAAGCGACCAGAGCACCGTCGCCACCGACAAGCAGACCGTAATCCAGAAGGCGCGAATCAGGAATTTGCGCAATCTGAACCATCGCTGCAGTGTCGGGAAGCCTGGAGATGTCGTTGCCGGTGTTGTCACTCGCCGGGATTTTAGAGCGAGGATGCGCCGGGGGCAATCCGGCATTATAGGGGAAGACGCGGAGACGCGGGGACGGGGAGACGCGGAGAAATCGAGCTCGTGTGCCCAGCCGCTTTCCGAGGGGGAGGGGAACGAAGCGGCAGGGATGCCGCTTCTACTACGGGCGAAGCGCGCACAGAGCTTGTTGGTGTCCCCTCCTCAGTAGAAGCGGCTTCCAGCCGCTTTCCGGGACGCACTGCTAACCCGCTCTCGCATTACAATCTCCGCGTCTTCTTCCCCGTCTTGTCGGGGCGCCTCTCTCACTGTATGAGTTCCAGCCCGCTCACTCATGCCCGCCATTTCCGAGATCATTCCGCCTCATCGGCCGTTGCTCATTCTTGCTCCCATGCAGGATGTCACCGATCTGCCGTTTTTGCGCCTCATGCACCGCTACGGCGGCGCCGATCTCTATTACACAGCCTATTTCCGGGTTCACCGGGACTCCCGGCCCGAGCGCCACATTTTGCGGGACATCGATGAAAACCCCACCGGCCGCCCGATTATCGCCCAAATGATCGGCGAAGACATCCCCTCGCTGATCCGGACCGCCAAGGCGCTCCAGCGCCACCCCGTCCTTGGGATCGACTTGAACCTCGGATGTCCGGCTCCGTTGGTCTGCAAAAAAAATGTCGGGGGCGGTCTCCTGAAGCAGCCCGGGCAGATCGACGCCATTCTGCGCGCCCTCCGGCCCGAGATTGGCGTGCAGTTCACGGTCAAAACCCGGATCGGATTTGAAGACCCTGACGAATTCGAGCGACTCCTGGACGTCTTTGCCGCCCACCAGGTGGATGCGTTCACGGTCCATGGGCGCACCGTGCGGGAACTGTACCGCAGCCAGGTTCATTACAACCGCATCCGGCAGGCCGTGGAGCGGCTCCGGGTTCCCGTTTTCGCCAATGGCAATGTTCATTCGGTGGAGGGGGCCCATCGCACGATCTGCCTGACGGGTGCCGCGGGGCTGATGATCGGGCGCGGCGCGATCGCCAACCCGTGGCTCTTCCAACAGATCCGGGACGACGCGGAAGGCCGGGTCCCCTTCCAGCCGACTCTACGCGATCTGCGTAGCTACATCGATCTCCTCTACGCCGAAACCCGCCTGCCGCACCTCGGCGAACGGCCCAATATTTCCAAGCTCAAAAAATACCTGAACTTCATTGCCCCGGGGATCGGGCCGGACGACGCCTTCTTGCACCGCGTCCGCCGGGTCGCCACGGAGCAGGAATTCTTTGCCCTTTGCGACGAGTATCTTGAGAGCGATGCGCCGGCGTTCCCGATCAATTGTTAGGGTTCCTAATTTCTTCACTTTCCCTATCGGCCACTCATGGCCATAGTAGAGGTATGTCGTTGAACATCGACCTGCACACACACTCGTTTTTTTCCGGGGATGGTGTGAGCAGCCCAGAAGAACTCATAGCGGCTGCTCGCCAGAAAGGCCTGCACGGCTTTGCGCTGACCGACCATAATACGTGTGACGGCATCGAATATCTTCTCGATCAGGGGCTTATGCGCGCGGACGGCCAGCCGGTGGACGGCTTTTTGATCATCCCGGGCGTGGAAGTGACCACCGCGGACGGGCACCTGCTCTGCATCGGCACGACGCTCCCCAATCTCAAAGGAATGCCAGCTTTGGAAGTGTGCCGCCGGATTCATGAACGGGGTGGCCTGGCGATTCCGCCCCATCCCTACGACCTCTTTCGCTCGGGGATTCGGGAGGCGGTGCTCGAAACCTTGGAGATCGATGCCCTGGAGGTCTTCAATGCCGCAACGGCCCTGGCCCGTTACAACGACAAGGCGCTGGAGTATGCAAAAAAACGCGGGTTGCCCATGACTGCGGGAAGCGACGCCCACCACGAATCGGCGATCGGGACGTCCCACACCATCCTGGCCACCGACGATTTTTCGGTGGAAGGGGTGTTAGCCCAAATCGTCAAAAGCAACGAACTGCACCAAAACTATCTCACTTTTCGCGACAACCTCAGGAAAACCTGGAACAACTGGCTGCGCCTGCGCCGGAGAAGACCGCCACGGTGGAAGAGCAAGTCGGCGAAGCCGTTGTAGTCGCTATGTTTGACGATCGGCGCGGTTCAAGAGTAACTTCCTCCCTCAAACATTTCCCCCACCTCTATTTTTCAGAACAATGCCCGATCCCGTCGCCGCTCCCATCCTTCAACTGATTGATCGTTGGGCGGGCGTGCCGGGCTGTTTGGCGCTCAGCCTATTGAACAAGGTGCTCGCTTCATCGATGGCCAGTCAGGCCTCGTCCGAGCCGCCCCGCAAAATCCTTTTCGTTAAATTTGCGGAGCAAGGTTCCACCGTTCTGGCGCAGAGCGCCATTCGGCGGGCCGGAGAGATCGTGGGCCCGGAGAACGTCTATTTTGTCGTGTTCGAGGAAAACCGGTTCATCCTCGACGTGCTCGGGCTGGTGCCGGAAGAGAACGTCATCACGATCTGCCGCGACACGTTTCAGGCGTTGGTGAAAGGCGCAATCGCGGCGCTGCGAAGGATCCATGAACTCAAGATCGATACGGCCATCGACATGGAGTTTTTCTCGAGGTCCTCGGCGGCGTTGACCTGGCTGACTCGCGCCCCCCGGCGTATCGGCTTCCATACTTTTTTTGGCGAAGGCCCGTACCGGGGCGATCTGATGACGCATCGGCTCCTCTATAATCCGTATCTGCACACGAGCCAGATTTTTCGCCAGATGGTCGAGGCAACCGTTCAAGACCCGGAGCAACTCCCGACCTTTGGCGTTATCCCGCCGGCGGTTGAGCCGCAGGAACCGGTGTTCGTTCCCCGGCCCGGTGAGGCCGACGAGGTCCGTCGCATTCTCTGCGAGGCGGCCGGCGGCGTCGATCCGAGCCCGTTGATTCTGCTGAACCCGAACGCCTCCGACCTCGTGCCGTTGCGCAAATGGGCCACGGAACGCTACGTCATCCTGGCCAAACGCCTGCTGGATCGCTTTCCCAACGCCTATATCGCCATGACCGGCGCGCCGAACGAGCGCGACTCCATCGTCAGCGTCGCCCAACAGGTCTGTTCGCCGCGCTGCTTTTCCGTGGCCGGGAAGACCACGCTCCGTCAACTGATGGTGCTCTACACGTTAAGCGAACTGCTGGTCACCAACGACAGCGGGCCGGCGCATTTTGCCGGGCTCACCCCGATCAACGTCGTCACCCTCTTCGGCCCGGAAACGCCCGCTTTGTTTGGCGCGCCCACTCCGCGCAACACGCCCATCTGGACGGGAATCTCGTGCAGCCCATGCGTCAACGCCTACAACAACCGCCAGTCACCCTGCCGCAACAACCTCTGCATGCAGAGCATCAGCGTGGACCGGGTGTTTGAAGAAGCGGTGCGATCGATGGAAGCGCGCGGGTTGCGGGCGAGCGGGCCTGATTCACTGAGGGAGACCATTTCTATACCTCGGGGACTACTCCGAAAATAGGATCGAAGCGGCAAGGATGCCGCTTCTACTGTGGAAGCGGCTTCCAGCCGCTCTCCGTCGGAGCACGCCAATTTTAAGGAAGATGACCTCTGGTTGAAGATGCCTTTTTGCCGGCACAAGACCCACGGCCCTCAGACGCTTGCAAATGAGATCAATCTCCTAACCGGGATAGCATTGCGGGGGATGTGGTCCCCAGCGCTTCACCAATGTCCTCATCGCGAGACCAAGGGGACCATGCTCGTTCACGGGTTCAAAATGGCACCAGTGTGCAACCGGCCTTTGCTTCCGTGTGTCTCTGCCGCTCCCCATCGAAACACTGCGCGCTCACAAAAACAACTTACTTCCTCCAAACAGACGGCGCCGCGCCGAGTGAGGTGCTCGTCACCAAGTTGTACTCGGTGACGCACCCATCTTCGAAGCTGTGCTTCGCGAACCTTCGCCGCGCCAAAGCGCCCCGGAACTCCACAGAGTCCGTCAATAAGCGCCTGCGCAGTGCGGTGGTCTAATACGCTCCGGACGCGAACGAAGCCAAGCTTCGAAGATGGGTGCGTTCCCAAGTCAAACTTGGGAACGGTGCCTCTCGGGCTGCTCCCACCACGCAGAGGCGCGAAACGCGGCGTATACTATGGGACGGCACGGAGTGCCATCCCCTGAATGCCTTCGGCATTCCCTGCATTCCGAGGAGCGCTCCTCGGAAATGCCTGATGTTTTCTACGCCTTGCCGTGGACGCGCGCGGCGACCTTCAGGCGCAACGCGTTCAGGTTGATGAACCCGGTGGCGTCGGACTGGTTGTAGGCCTGGGTCGGGTCGGCTTCCATCGTGGCGATGTGCGGATTGTACAGGCTCACCGGGCTCTTGCGGCCTGCGGTGATGATGTTTCCCTTGTAAAGCTTCAGCCGCACCACGCCGGTGACGTTCTTTTGGGACTCGGTGACGAGCGCCTGCAGCGCATAACGGTCCGGCGAGAACCAGAATCCGTTGTAAACCAGCTCGGAGTATTTCGGGATCAACGAATCGCGCAGGTGCATGACCTCGCGATCCATCGTGATCGATTCCACCTGGCGGTGCCCGAAGTGCAGAATCGCGCCGCCCGGGGTCTCATAGACGCCCCGGCTTTTCATTCCGACGAAGCGATTCTCAACCAGGTCCACGCGGCCGATGCCGTGTTTGCCGCCGAGTTTATTGAGCACTTTCATCACCCATAGGGGCGAAAGCTGCACGAGGCCGTCGGAGTCGAGCGCGGTTTCGCCGGTGTAGCCAAGCGAGGTAAGCACCTCGCCGATTCCGTCCAGGCTGATCCCGCGGCAAATGCCTTTTTCAAAAGAGAGTTCCACGTATTCGGGCTTGTCTGGAGCGTCTTCCGGGGAAACCGAAAGGACATACATGCCGCGAACTTCCGGGGCGCTCGCGTCAAACCACGGATCTTCCAGAATCCCGCTCTCGAAGCTGATGTGCAGGAGGTTGCGGTCCATCGAATACGATTTCTTGGCCGAAGCCGCGACGGGGATCTTGTTGGCCTCCGCGAACGCGATCATCTCGGCGCGACCGGGGAACTGCTCCCGGAAGCGCTCCTGCCGCCAGGGGGCGATGATCTGAAGCTCCGGCGCCAGGGCCGCCGCGGAGAGTTCGAAACGGACCTGGTCATTGCCCTTGCCTGTCGCACCGTGGGCCACGGCGTCGGCGCCTTCGGCGCGGGCGATTTCCACCATCCGCTTGGCGATCAGCGGGCGGGCGATGCTGGTACCGAGAAAGTATTGGTTTTCGTAAATGGCTCCCGCCTGAATCATCGGGAAGATGAAATCGCGCGCAAACTCCTCACGCAGATCATCGATGTAACACTTTTGGGCTCCGGTGGTGAGAGCCTTTGGTTCCAGTCCGTCCAGTTCCTCTTCCTGACCGACATCCGCGCAAAACGCGACGATTTCGGCGCTGTAGGTCTGCTTAAGCCACTGGAGAAGAACGGACGTGTCCAGTCCGCCGGAGTACGCGACGACAATTTTCATAAGGGGGTGAATTAATCACCAACCGGGCGTAAGGCCAAGCAATTCCCACGGGGGGCAGCAGCGATGCGGGAGAGGCGGGGAAAGGAAGACGCGAAGAAAGGCTTACGCGACCACGGTGGGAATGGGACTCCGTGCCGTTCGGGGCTCCTGAAAAAAATCACTCCGCCTCGGGCGGCACAAATTTCCCCAGCGGCCTCACCAAGTTCGCCGGGAGGGGGCGGACGCGCTCGACGATCCGTTCTGCCAACGGGGAGCCGGTGGTGTAACCGGCTGCCATCATTTCGAGTTTGGCATCGAGATTATCGATATAATGCAGCGTGATCGCCTCGGGGGTCTTGGGAAACACGGGCGAGCCGAATTCCATCTCGCCATGATGCGCGGCGATGAGGTGGATGAGATGGTTGCGAACATCGTCGTTGGAGGGACGGAGCCCGGTCCAGGTGCCGGCTTGCTCGGTGCCCATGAGTTTGCGCCAAAGCATGTTGACCACTTCGATTCCGATGGTGATGTGGCCCATCAACTCGCCGCGTTCGTCGAAGGGCATGGTGAAGCCGCGCGCCTCCGGGCAATTCTCCCAAAGTTTGCCGATGTCGTGAAAGAGCACGCCGGTGATGAGGAGGTCGCGGTTGAGTTCCCGATAGACTTCCGCCAGGCAGGCGGCCGACCGGATCATCTGCCCGACATGCTCCACCAACCCGCCGCGACGGGCATGATGGTAGGTGCGCGCCGCCGCCGTGCGCCGGAAACGATCCCCAAACTCGGCCAGAAAGAGTTCGCTGAGCGCGCGCAATCGGGGATCGGTCATTGTGGCGATCGCGTTCAGGATGGCCTCGAAATCCGAGAGCTGCTTTTCCCGAAGAGCCTTTGGACCGCCGAGCAAAATCTCGATCTCGTCTTCAGCCAAGGCCCGACAATTCCAGCGCTTGGCTTCCACACCAAAGGCGGGATGATTGGAAAATTCCCCCTCGACCTCCAGGAAGGCTCCCGCCGCGAGCGCCGCGCACACCTCGAAGTTCGGGGAATCGCTCCACGCGCGCAGCGTGATTTTCCCTTCGGCATCGGCGACGGTCAGTTCCCAGAACGGCTTGCCTTCGCGGGTCAGTTTTTCCGAGGAGGAATCGACCTGGGCGTGCACCCGCGCTTCGACGCGTCCGTCCAGGGCCGCTCGCTTGATTGCGGGGATTGTGAGCAATTCCATACAAGGGATTTACCCGCGATTCCGGGATTTTGCGACAAGGAAAAGTTAGCGAAAGAATGGAAGGCAGGGGTTGTTGATGTGGGGCCACAAAAAGTCAGAGGAAAGCCCGGCGCCGGAACGTGCGGTGCTCAGGTGTATAGTTTCCCCGACGAATGATCCCGGCAAGGCACGCCGCCGGGGGCGGGACTAGCTCAAAATTCAGTGGTTGCTTCGAAGCGCCCCCAAAGGCGGTGCGGCAGTCCTCTAGGAGCACTACAGCGCTACAAGACGCTACCGCGAATCAGAGGGCGTTGGGTGCCGCGCACCAGCGTCTTGACCGCTTTACCGCGATTAGCGGTTTCCCCAAAACGGAGCGGAGCGAAGTCACAACGCGGAGCGCCGAGGCTTTGCGGGTGATAACTGCGTGCGGTCTTCCGCCGGCGGTTCTATTTGGAGCGGCTCGTTTTCGTCCGGCTCATCTTCGTCTTCGAGTTCGCGCCGCATCCTGAGCGAGAGCGACGGGCGCAAAAACCCGTACAAAAGATAGATGATGAAGATGACTGCGGGCATCCACATGTAGTTCTGCACCGTGAAGACCAGGAGCAGAATGATAATGAGAAACTTGGGAATCGACTTCTTCGTCCGCCAGTTCAACGCCTTGAAGCTTGGGTATTTGAACCGCGAGAACATCATGAACGAGAGAAACAGCATCAGCACCAGCAAGAGGTATTTCCAATTGCCCAGCTCGCGATCGTTCTTCTCGAACCAGAGAATGAAGAGGGTGACCGAGGAAATGACGCCTGCCGCGGCGGGGATGGGGAACCCGCGAAAATCCTTGTCGGCGCCGCCGCCCTTTGCCGCGATGCAGTTGAAGCGGGCCAGGCGCAGCGCGCCACAGACGAGGTAAACAAACGCCACCACCCAGCCCTGCTGGAAATCCTGGAGAACGATTTTGTAAAGCAGCAGCGCCGGGGCGACGCCAAAGGAAATCACGTCGGCCAGGGAATCGAACTCGCGGCCGAACTCGCTTTCGTGGCCACCGAGCCGTGCGAGCCGTCCGTCGAGCAAGTCGAAGATGCAAGCAGCCAGGATGAGCCAGATCGCCTGATGGAACTGATGGATCGGGTCGCCTCCTTTTTCCTGGAGCAGCGTGCCTTCCAGAATTTGCAGCGTTGCCGCGAACCCGCAGAACAGGTTCCCCGCCGTCATCAAATTGGGCAGCAGGTAAATCTTGGGAGATTCGTCTTGGCTGGGTGAACTCATGGCAATTAGTGGAGCCGGGCAATGATGGTGACGCCGCCTTCGACGCGATCCCCGACTTTCACGGTGATCTCGGAGTCGAGCGGGACATAAACTTCCGTGCGGGAACCGAACCGGATCATCCCGAAGCGTTCGCCTTTCTTGAGGGTGTCGCCCACCTTGGACCAGCCGACAATGCGGCGGGCGATGGCGCCGGTGATCTGGCGCACCACCACGGTGACCTGGTTATTCTGGAACGCCCAGGTGCGGAAGGCGTTCAGGCGCGAGGCGTCCGGATTGCGGGCGTCGAGGTATTTGCCGACATACTCGTGCGTGAAGGTGACTTTGCCGTCGATGGGCGCCTTGTTGGTGTGGACGTTGAACACGGACAAAAAGATGGCGACCCGCTTCATGCGGATCTTTGTGACCTCGGGCTCTTCCATTTCGGCGATTTCGGCGACCACGCCATCGGCGGCGGCCACCACCGCTTTTTGATCGACGGGGGTCACGCGCTCGGGGTCTCGGAAAAAGTAGAAGGTGTACAAAACCAAGAGCACGCCCAGGACGCTTAGCCAGGGGCGAACCCACCACAGGCAACCGGTGAGCGCGAGCAAAACCGCAAAGATCCAACGTGCTTCCCAAAGAGTTTGAAATCGCATAAGCCGGTGAAGCATAAGCGGCTCGGAGCCACGGGTAAAGCCCGCTCTGCTGGGTTAAAAATCAGAAATTTCCGAGGCTTGCGTGGCCGGTTGACTCCCCCGGAGTTTCTCCCGGCCAGAAACCGGCGATTTTCGATTTCGCATTGCAGACCTTCACAATACAGTAGAAAAGAACCCCGGCGCGCCAGCGTCCACCCCGCATCCATGGAACCACCTTTATCCCAGCAAAGATTCCGTCCGAATGTCGCAGGCATTATCCGACACGCCGACGGGCGCATTTTGATTTGTGAGCGCGTGAACATGCCGGGGGCCTGGCAGTTTCCCCAGGGCGGAATGAACAAGGGCGAGACCCGGGAGGAAACTTTGTTGCGGGAGATCGAGGAAGAGCTTTCGCTTCGACCGGGCGACTATCGCGTGCTCACCAGCCGGGGGCCTTACCGCTACCTTTTCTCGAATGGACGCCGGAAAAAGGGGTACCACGGACAGGAACAGTATTATTTTCTGGCGCTCCTGACCGCACCCGATGCCCGGATCAAGGTGGAAACCGAGCATCAGGAATTCCGGGCGGTTCGCTGGATCAGGCCAGAGGAGTTTGAACTCGCGTGGCTGCCCGATTTCAAACGGGAGGTCTATCAAGCGGTGCTCCGCGACTTTTTCGGGCTGGAGAAGATGTGGGTCGCGTAACGGGCCTCAATGCTCCGCCGCCCGCCGACCCGCCAGAGCGCAGTAAAGCCGCAACGGACCATATTCGAACTTCCCGGCCAGCAACTCCTTTGCAGCGCCTACATTGCCAGAGGTCTGCTGGAGCGTGGCGGCGATTAGGCTCTGGTCCTCGGCACTGAAGAACTGCTCCAGACGCAACGCTTCGCCCATCTCCACGGCGCTCGCGAGGTGGCCGTAAATGGTCCCCGGCACGAGCGAACGGGCTTTGGCGATCTCTTCGGGCTTCAGCCCGGAATGGAAGAGCTTCAACGATTCGCGCATGGTGTCGTTCAAGCCCGAGCGCGGACGAGCTTTCGGGGTCGTGAAGGAATCTTCGAAAATCTGGCGCGGATTGGAGCGCAGGTAGGCCACGATCTCCTCAATGAAAGGCGCCGAAAACTCCGCGAGTTTTTGGCGGCCCACGCCCGAGATGCGGGCGAAGTCGGCTTCGTCCTCGGGATATTTGTTGGCCATTTCCCGCAGGGCCACGTCCGAGAAAATGATGTAAGCGGGAACGTCGCGCTCGTCGGCGATGCGCCGACGTAGGGTGGTCAGCCGATAGAACAGTAACTCGTCGCACGGAATATCCCCGCTGCGCTGGTGCGTGTCGGGCTTCGGCGCGACGGCCTTGGTCAGCATGATCTTCTTGCGTTTCGTGAGCGCCTCGCGGCCCGCCGCCGTCAGCTCGATCTTGGTAAATTTCTCGGTCGTTTGCGTGAGGAATCCGAGCCGGACAAGTTCGCGGGCGATGCCCTGCCACTCGGAGCGCTTGATCTCCTTGCCGATGCCGTAGGTGGAGATTTCGTGATGCCGCCATTTGCGAACCGCTTCGGTGTCGGCGCCGGTGAGCACTTCGATGATGTGGTTGAGGCCGAATCCAAAACTCGGGCCGGTTTTTTCTCGAATCCGGTACACGCAAGAGAGGAATTTCTGTGCGGCGAGGGTGCCGTCAAACGTCTCGCGTGGAGACATGCAGTTGTCGCAGCCGTCGCACTCGCCCTCCGGCCAGTCTTCGCCGAAATAACGCAGCAACGTCACGCGCCGGCACTCCGAGGATTCGGAGTAATGGACCATCTGCTGCAACTGTTCGCGGGCGATCTTCTGTTCGCGAAGGTTTGGCTTTTCGTCGATGAACCCAGTTTGCTTGATCACGTCTGCCGCGCTGAAAAGCAAGAGGCACTCGCTGGGGAGGCCGTCGCGTCCGGCTCGCCCGGTTTCCTGGTAATAGCCTTCGATGTTCTTGGGCAGATCGTAATGCACCACATACCGGACGTTCGGCTTGTTGATCCCCATGCCAAATGCAATCGTCGCCGCGATCACGCGCACTTCGTCGCGCAGGAACAGTTCCTGGTGGTGGGTGCGTTCCTTGGCGGTGAGGCCGGCGTGGTAGGGAAGCGCCTTGATGCCGTTTTCGTTCAGCCGCTCAGCCACGCTGTCGGCGGCCTTGCGGCTGAAACAATAGACGATCCCGCTCTCATTGCGCCGTTTGCGAACGAACTCAAAGAGCTGGTCGTACGGCTTCGACTTCGAAATGACCCGATAGGTCAGGTTCGGCCGGTTGAAGCTCGCCACATAAGTGTGCGGGGTTTTCAACCGCAATTGTTTGATGATGTCTTCGCGCACCCGTTCGGTGGCCGTCGCGGTCAACGCCATCATCGGCACGCCGGGAAAATGATCGCGGAGCGTGGAAATCTGCCGGTATTCCGGCCGGAAATCGTGGCCCCATTCACTGATACAATGCGCCTCGTCGATGGCAATGAGACTGACATTCCACTTCTTGAGGTCCTCCAGCATCCCGGAAAGCATCAGCCGTTCGGGCGCTGCGTAGAGCAAGCGATACTCGCCATTGTGCAGCCCGCGCAGGCGTTTGCGGCCCTCGCCGGCGGCCAGCGCGGAGTTAAGGAAAGTGGCCGGAATGCCGCTGGCTTGCAACGCATCCACCTGATCCTTCATCAGCGAGATCAGGGGCGACACCACGACCGTCAGCCCCGGGGCCATCAGGGCAGGAAGTTGAAAACAGAGCGATTTTCCGCCGCCAGTGGGCAGCAGCGCAAAAACGTCCCGTCCCGCCAGCGCGTCGAGAATGATCTCTTCCTGAAGCGGTCGGAACGCGGAGAACCCGAAATATTGCTTCAGGGTGTTTAACAACGGCTCTCTCATCTGAGGACATCTTGGAATAATATCCGGCCCCGCTCAATCACGATTCTTACCATCTTCCCCTCTCTCCTGTGGCTGCGGCGCTCTGTCGCCGCCGGGAGGGCGTGTCGATGGCTCCAAGGCCACCACATCGCCGCCCCGACTGAGCGGGGCGGCTACAGGGGCGATACTACTCCGCCCCGCCAAACAGATAACCATCCCATTCCGGCGGCAACTGCGAGGTCTCCAGCCCACTTTCGATCCGCCCCTCAGCCGCGGGGTCAAACTTCGTGGTGGTGCCGTAAACCATGATAACGTTTTCGCTGCTTTCCGCCCGCATGGCGTGGGCGACCCCTGCCGGGATCAGCACCCCTGCGTTATTGCCGCCCCGGTGATTGTCGCCATCCACGATGAACCGCATGATGCGCCGCGGCATCCCCACTCGTTCGTCCACGAGGATCATTTCCACGGTCCCCTGAACGAAAAACATGGCGTCCCACTGCTCCAAATCGTACGGACGCAGGGCCACGTTGCCCGGTTCCTCAACGTAAAGCCGGCGGAACCACTCCCCGGGCTGCACCCCTCCGGGGATATGCGGCGGATGAATGTGAAAACCTTTGGCGCTGCCCGCCCAAAGCGTGGCGGTCGCCCACTGCTTGGGCCAGACGTTTACCTTGGCAAGCGGCCCTTCCTCCTGCCGCGCGAACTCTCCGAAAAACCCGCGATGTCTCTGCGGAAAAATCCGGCGTGGGAACAGCTCCACTCCGGGAATCCAGTTGGAAACCAGTTCGGCTCGATCGGTGGCAAGCAGTTCCTCCACCTCCACTCCCGTGCTGCCGAGGCGTTGCGCAAGCGATAGTTGTCGATAATTGCGCTGGGTCAGCCGTTTGGCCGCTTCGTCACGCAGACCGTTCCAAGGGTTATTCATTGTCCGGTACGCTAAACGAGCAAACCGTGCGGTGGCAAGTTTTCCCCGTTATGGACGGAGTGTACAAGGCCTTCGTCCATCTAGTCCATGCTCTCAGGGCAAACGCCTCAAAATTGCTATACGGAACAACATTCCGAAGCGCCAACGGCGCGGCACCATACCGGGTGTAGCGAAGCGAAGCCCCAGGATAACCAGCAAACGGGAAAGGGCCGAAGGCCCGCGCCATTCTTTGGCGGTCGGAATGGGGCGGGCCTTCAGCCCTGACGTTTAGGAATCCCGAACTCCGAAGCCTCCTCTGAAAACAACACACAATTGGGTGCAGGGTCTGGCGTTTTTGTAGCCGCCCCGCTCAGTCGGGGCGGCGATGTGGACCTGAGCCTCTTGCCTCTTGTTTGCGCTCGACGCGCCACCCCGGCGGCGACAGAGCGCCGCAGCCACAGCAAACCGCAACTTCGGAGTTCGGGGTAATATCAAGACCTTGGGCGTTGCCCAAGGCTGGTATGGGGCGCCTTCAGCGTTGAAGAAGGAGTCGTCCAAAATTTGATGCGTTTGCCCTGTCCATGTTCTCCATTTACTCCACGCCCAGCAACGCCGTCACTTGCCCGGGGATGTCGCCCGTGCGCATGAGCGACTCGCCGACGAGGATCGCATTGACCCCCGCCGTGAATACCCGTTGGGAGTCGGCCTGTGTCTTGATCCCGCTTTCGCTGACCAGGATGATCCCTTCGGGAACGTCTTCACTAATCTCCTCCGTGGCGCGCAAATCCACTTCGAATGTCGCCAAGTTGCGATTATTCACCCCGATAATCTGCGCGCCGCAATCGAGGGCGCGATCCAACTCTTCGCGCGCATGGATCTCCACCAAAACATCCATCCCCAACATCGTCGCGGTTTGATGCAACCGCTCCAACTCCGGCTGTTCGAGCGCCGCGACAATGAGGAGCACCGCGTCGGCCCCTGCCACCGCCGCCTCGTAAATTTGAACTTCGTGCAGGATGAAATCCTTCCGCAGCACGGGAAGACCGATCGCTCTGCGAACCTGCGTGAGGTAACTCAGGTGGCCTTGGAAAAACTTCTCTTCCGTCAGCACCGAAACCGCATGCGCTCCGGCGGCCTGATAGGCCCGTGCGATTTCGACGGGGTCGAACTGCTCGACGATGGTCCCGACCGACGGGGAAGCTTTTTTGACTTCCGCGATCAACCCGAGCGCCTCAGGCCCGCGGTCGATGGCGCTTGCGAATCCCCGGTAATCGTTGCGCTCCAAAGCGGCAGCGCGCAGCAGTTCCAGCCGGGGCAGGATGCGGGCGATCTCAGTGCGCTTGTGGTCGAGGATAGCTTGCAGTCGATTCATAGCCCGCAAAATAGAGCATCTGGCGCACTGGAGGAAAAGAAGAACCGCAGAGGCTCCTGGGAAGACGGGGAGACGCGGAGACGGGGAGACGCGGAGATACATCTGTCCCATCTGTCCCATCCGTCCCATCCGTCCCATTCTCCTGTTTTTTATCGCCGGTTACCCTGAGCGCGCCAGGATTTTGTTCGCTCGGATAAAGAATCAATTTGCGCATCGGGGAAAGCTTGAGTATTGGGAGGGACTCTTTTCGCGAGCCTACGGCTTGCCCCCTTATGTTCCACCGACGTTTTGCCCTGCCCGCGCTGATCGTTTCAGCGTCGCTGGCTTTTGCTCAGGACTCGGTGGTGCCCTCCGGCGGCTCAAGCGGTGGGGGAACGATGGGCGGGTCGATGATCACGCCTTTTGGAGGAAGCGGCGAACAGCAGGGCGGCGGATTCAACGGGCTTAATGGGGGTCAGCAGGGGGCTGGCGGCACCCAGCAAGACCTCTTTGGCAATGGCGGCACGTCAGGGGGAAGCACCCCAGCTCAAGAAGCGCCCAGTTTTGCCCTTCCTGGCGGCTACGGCTTTGCCAATCAAGAGGTTGTGGCAGGGCAAGGAACATTTGCGCGGCCCCCCATCCAGTTCTCCGCGACCCTCCAGCAGGGCTACGACAATAATATTTACTCTTCGTCTGGCAAGCCGACGATCATTCCGGCGCACGTTCAGGTACGAGTGGGCTCGGGCGGGCAATTTATTATCCACGATAAGATTCCCGAGCAGGTGATCCCCTCTTCGACTCCGGTTCAGGGGAGCCTGATCAGCCAGGCTTCGATGCAACTCGACTTTCTCCTCACCGGCGCGCGGAGCTTTGCTTCTTTGGGGTTTCACGGAGGCGGCGGCTACTATTGGGAACGGAAAGGCGACCCGTTCGATCCAAGCGGAGGCGTTAATCTGTTGTTCGCCTACAAGGCGACCCCGCGCTTGCAGATTTCAGGCCAACTCGATGCCCAATACCTGAGCCAGCCGAATTACAGCTTGGTAAACGCACCGACCCAGCCGGGCGGAGGGAGTTATATTAACCTCACCAGCAAGTTTGACGCCAACTATCAGTGGACGGCCCGGTTCGGAACGACGACAACCCTCAGTGTCAGCGGGATGGAATATTTGCAGTCCACCTCGCAGCAGAACAACTTCATGGAAACCGTTCTGGGCCAGTCCGTCAATTATAGGATCGGACCGCGCACCACCGGGGTGTTGGAAGTGCGCGGCGGACAAGTCACTTACACCAGCGGGACAGGTGATTCAACGAGTCAGTATTTTTTGGGAGGGGTCGATTTTCTGTTTTCACAACGGTTCACCGGGACGCTCAGGGTGGGCGAAGAGTATCGGCAGTATGCCCAGGCCAATACGCCGACGGCGGCTTCGCCTTACCTTGAGTCCGCACTGACGTATGGTTACGGGAGGGCTTCTTCGGTGAATTGGACCAGCCGGTACGGCTTCGAGGAAAACAGTCAAAACATTACGCGCCGCCAGCAGACTTTCCGAAGCGGCATCACGGTCAATCAGGTGATCTCTGCAAAGTTCGTCCTTCTGCTGGGACTCAATTATACCCACTCGATGATGTCGGCGGTTTCCGGAGTGCAGAGTGCGACCGACAGTGCGAGCAACCAGGACAATGTCACTGCAAGCCTGGGTGCCCAATATCAGGTGACCCGTAACGTAAAAGTTTTTGGAAATTACCAGCACACCAAGATCCTGACCAACCAGGCATGGACCACGTATTCGAAGGACACCCTTTTCCTTGGAGTGAGCTACCAATTCTGATCTGATTCATCTCCCTTCGAAGTGAGAGCTTGCCTTACACCCTTTAATCCGTAGTTTTTGCCTCTACTCAAACTAGTCCAAGCCACCCCCGTATGAATGATTCCAGCGAAGTAAAACTCCATTTCCTCGATTACTGGCGCGTTGTGAAAGTGCGCTGGGCAATCCTGACCATCATTTTCCTCCTAGTCGTGGTAACCGCCGGGGTCACCTGTTATTTTCTGCCACGGGAGTTTTTCTCGAAGGTGACCTTGGAGGTGAAGTCCGACAGCACGACGATGCAGATCTTCGGGAACTCGACCGGGATGCAGTCCACCAACAATGATCCCCGGCTCGCTCCCACTCAATTCCAAATCCTCCAGAGCAAGGAAATCCTCAACCCCGTCATCGAAAACCTGAAGCTCGCCGAGTCGTGGGGGACCGCGGGGGGGATGGGTGGAAAGATGCCCAAGGAGCAAGCTTATGCTCAGATGCTCAAAATGATGGAGATGCGGGAGGTCCGTAACACCGACCTGATTGAAATCGGGGTTTACTCTGTCGATCCGCAGGAAGCGGCGAACATCGCCAACACCATCGCCGTGGTTTATCAGGAAAAACGCCGGAGCGACCAGCAGACGCTGCTCAAGCAGGGGCTCGGCCAGTTGGAAGAGGAAGTTAACAAAAAGAAAAAGGCGGTGGAACAGGCGCAGGCCTTGGCTCAGAAGATCCGCACCGAGCAGCAGATCGTCGATCTCAATCCCGAATCGATGGATAGCACCCAGGGGACGGAAGGGGTCGCTGTGACTCAGGACACCAATCAAGTCAACGAAGCGAAGATCAAGATCGCCGAGCTGACTTCGCAGCTCGAACAGACCGACAAGCTCAAGCCCGAAGAGTTGATCTCCGCGCTCACCGCCCTGAACATCGTCGATCCTACGGTCTCGAAAATCCTCCCCCTTTATCAGGACTCCGTTTCCGAGGAAGCGCGGATGCTCAATTCCGGACTGGGAGAAAACCACCCCAAAATCAAGGCGCTCCGCGCCCAGAAAGCCGTTTTTTCCTCCCAACTCAACGAGCAGATTGCTGCCTTGCGCCGTTCGTTGATCACTAAGCTTAATGTGCAGCAGGCGACGCTGGTCGCGCTGACCGAAAAGCTTAAGGGAACGCAAACCAATTACAATACGACCAGGAATCAAAGCGTCGAATATCAGAACGCCAAAACGAGTTACATCAGTTCCAAACGTATTTACGAAGTGGCTGAAAACCGCCTCGAAACCGAGAAGATGCAGGCCCAGATGTCGATCTATCCCGGCAAAATCTGGGAAAAGGCCGAACCGTCCATTTACCCTGCCCGCCCGAACGTCATCGCCTACATGGCGCTGGCCATCGTCATCGGTCTCATTGCCGGCGTCGGGGTCGCCTTCTTTATCGAATACCTCGACACGAGCGTTAAAACGCTCGAGGACGTGGAACGCTATTTGGACGTGCCCGTGCTCGCCGTCATTCCACGCGGCGTGAGCTCGCTGCTGAAATCCGAGGGCGATAACTCGGATGCGGAGGCTTACCGGATTTTGCGCACCAACATGGAGTTCAATCGCAAAAACCCGACGGCGAACACGATCACCTTGGTTTCCGGGGGACCGGGCGAAGGGAAATCGACCACACTCAACAACCTGGCGATCACCTGTGCCCGGGGCGGCTATAATGTCCTCATTGTCGATGCCGACTTGCGGCGTCCGTCTCAGCACAGCATTTTTGGGGTGGACAACTCCGTCGGCCTTTCGGACTGCTTGATGGGTTCCCGCGAGGTGACGGATGTCATCCAGCAGACCCGGGTTGAAAACCTCTCGTTCCTGCCCAGCGGCAAGCTCCCGCAGGATGCCGTCGGCATTCTCAATTCCAAGCGCATGACGGAGCTGATCGCCTTGGTCAAGTCGCGCTACGATCTGGTTTTCTTCGATTCGCCGCCTATTTTGGGCGTCAGCGATGCTTCGATCCTCTCCAGCGAGGTCGATCTCACGATCATGGTCGTGCAACATCGCCGGTTCCCGCGTTCGATGCTCCTGCGCGTCAAGCAAGCGGTGCTCCAAGTCGGGGGCAATCTGCTCGGAGCCGTTCTCAATAACGTCGATACCCGGCACGATTCCGGCTACCAGTATTACACACAG
Source organism: Verrucomicrobiota bacterium (assembly GCA_037130675.1). Lineage (GTDB taxonomy): Bacteria > Verrucomicrobiota > Verrucomicrobiia > Chthoniobacterales > Chthoniobacteraceae > JBAXSN01. The sequence continues at coordinate 833 of JBAXSN010000046.1, read as the reverse complement.
TATTACGACTATTACACTCCGGAAACTCGCGGAAAATCAAAGAAACCCTCCAACGCGTCCGCATCGATTTCGCCGCGTCGCGAAACTTCCAATCCCACCACCCACGGAGACTACTAAGATGAAGCGCTTATTCCAACTCTTCACCGTATTGCTGGTATTCTGCGCCGCCCGGACCTCAATGGCCCAGGCGCTCCGGCCCGGAGACAGCATCGAAATCCGGCTCTCAGGAGTGCCGGTGGATGAAATCCAACAATTCAGCGCTCCTTACACGATCGATGAAACGGGCATGGTGAACCTGCCCTACATCGGCCAGGTCAAAGCGGGAGGGATGTCGCCCACCCAGGCGCAACTCGTCATCGAGGCCAAGCTTAAGGACGACAAGATCTATACTCATCCGACCGTAACCATCGCCATCCAGGGTGGGTCGCGCTTCGTTAGTGTCGGAGGGGCCGTGAAAGCACCGGGCCGAATTGCTTACACTGTGGATCTGACGCTCATGTCAGCCATTAATGCGGCGGGTGGATTCAACGATTTCGCCAATCCCAAAAAAGTTCATTGGGTGCATGACGGGAAGAGCACAGATCTCGACACGCGAAAGTTCAGAAAAGATCCCTCTCTCGACCCAAAAGTTGCGCCGGGCGATCAAATCGAAGTCCCGCAGAGCATCTGGTAAGGCCCCCCGATTTTCGCCGGCGAAAATTCATGAGAAAAATTCTTGCGTGTCGGACAACAACCCCTTAGTTTCCGTCCTCGCTTCTCCTCACGGGAAGCAACTAGTTATGCGGGTGTAGCTCAGTGGTAGAGCACTTCCTTGCCAAGGAAGACGTCGCGAG
>JBAXSN010000045.1:0-20545 GCA_037130675.1 Verrucomicrobiota bacterium | reverse complement strand
ATGAGGAACTGCGCCCGTACAGAGTCGAACTGTAAACCTTCTGATCCGTAGTCAGATGCTCTATCCAATTGAGCTACGAGCGCGTGTTCCAAGCGGCTTGGTTGCCGCGAAGGACGGGAAATAAAGCATTCCCGCGGACGGGATGCAACCATTTCTCGAAAAATCTTTTCGGAATTTTTTCAAGGGGCCGTCGCGGCGCTTTTCAGCCAGCGCAGGGTGACGCCGCCGACGGTCTGCAAACTCGCGGGACTGAGCTTGTCGAGGGTGTCGTCGGCGGTGTGCCAGTAAACGTAATCGAAGTCGATGAGATCGATGGTGGGGATGTGCGCCATGTTCAACGGCACATGGTCGTCCCAGATCGGGCGATTGAAAAACGAGAAGTATTTCCGCGCCTGGAGTTGGTCGGCCGCGGCAAAGATGGCCTGGCTGAGCTGCGAGGGAGAATCGGGCGAGAGCGTGATGGTGAGATCCTTGTCGCCGATCATGTCCCAGAGGACGCCTGCCTTGAACTGCCGGTTGCGCTGGGTTTCGCGAAGGGCCTTGGCGTAATGGCGGCTGCCGTACAGGCCGTCGGTTTCGTTGAACTGCACGAAGGCTTCTTCGCCGTCGAAGAAGACGAGTTCCACGCGCTGCGCCAGCGCCGGGTCTTTGGCCAGAACCCGGGAGAGTTCCATCAGGGCGCCGGTGCTGGATGCGCCGTCGCTGGCCCCGACAAACCGGATGGTGTCGAAGGTCTTGGTGTCGTAATGCGAGCAGACGATGAATTGCTGGGTCTTGTCCGACCCGCCAAACCGCGCAATGAGGTTCGTGAACGCCATGGCGCCACGTGGGGTGGAGTCGGTAAAGGTCTGGCGCTCGACGCTCCAGCCGTTGCGCTGGAGTTCGGCGGTGATCAGGCCCCGTGCTTTCTCCAGTTCCGCGGAACCGGCTGGTCGCGGGCCGAGTTCGCACTGGGCGCGGGTGGCCACAAACGCTTTTTCGCCGGAGAACTCTTTCCAGATTTCCGCAGGGGGCGGAGAAGTCGATGCGGTGGCTCCGGGTCCGGTCGCCGAATGGCCGGAGGGGTGGCGCTTGCACCCGACGAGCGCGATCAGCACCGCCAAAGGGATGTACGAATAACGGAATTTACTCATCGGACAGTCCCAAGACCAGAAGCAGCCGTTGAAGGTCGTCGGTGCCGTAGTATTCGATTTCGAGCCGACCACGCTTTTCGCCGTGGTGGAGCACCACATGGGTGGCCAGGTGTTGCTGAAGCCGATTTTGAAGGTGCAGCAGGGCCGGGCTCATGTTTTGGAATGCGGGCGAGGCACCGCCATTTGCGCCCTGGCGTGGCGAAGCTTGGCGGGCCAGGTGGGTGGAAAGCAGTTTTTCAGTGGCGCGAACGGTGAGGTTTTGCCGCAAGATGGCGTTTGCCAAAAGGCTCTGTTCCTCGTGAGTTTTCGCGCCGAGCAGCACCTTGGCGTGCCCCACGGAAATCCGCCCTTGGGTGAGCCAGCTTCGGACGTCGGGAGCCAGTTCCAGCAGGCGCATGGTGTTGGCGATGGCCGCACGGCTCTTCCCGACCTTCTGCGCGATGTCCTCCTGGCGCAGGCCAAATTCTTTTGCGAGGCGTTGGTAGGCCATCGCTTCTTCAATCGGATTAAGGTCCTCGCGCTGGATGTTTTCAATGAGGGCCAGTTCGAGCACTTCCTGGTCGCCCGCTTCCCGCACGATGACCGGAGCCTCTTTGATTCCGACCTGTTGCGCGGCCCTCCAACGCCGTTCGCCGGCGATCAGCTCATATTTTCCGTCCCGTTTGCGGACGATCAGCGGCTGGATGATCCCGCGGTCGCGGATGGAGTCCACCAATTCCTGGAGCCGCTCCCCGCGAAATTCCGAACGCGGCTGAAGCGGACTCGGAATGATGTCGGTGAGCAATATTTGCTGCACGCGTTCTCCGGGTTCCGGCTGCGGGGTGGCGACGCGGGGTTGGATCAGGGCGCCGAGGCCTTTTCCGAGGGCAACTTTGGACATAAAATTAGAGTATGGCACTGCGTTTCGCCGATGCCAATTGCCAATCTGCGGCGGATCGAAAAAATCGTACCGTATTTTCGAGTCGGAAATCTCGCGCCAAGCCTGGGTCGCCAAGGCAGAGTTACGGAACTCGGCAGCTATTCCAGCCAGCTCTTAATTACTTCCGATTTCGGGGCGGGGCCAGCCACGGCGATGCCGAGTCTTGCCCGGGAAAGGCAATCGCCCGCGACGGCCCGAATCTCCTCTGGAGTCACCGCCAGGAGCCGGCGTTCGATTTCGGCGGGATCGAGCACCTTGCCGTAGCCGAGCATGGATTCGCCCATCCACATCATCTGATTGGTGGTGCTTTCCAGGCCCATCAACGTCTGGCCGATGGTGTAGTCCTGTGCTTTGCGCAACTCGCCGCGCGTCGGAGGCTTCGCGCAGAGCAGATCGAGTTCGGCCAAAATGAGCCGCACCGCCTTTTCAAGCTTGGCCGGGTCCAGGCCCGCAAAGATCGTCAGCGCGCCTGCGTCGTCGAGCGAAACGATCCCGCTCTGGACCGAGTAACAGAAGCCGTGGCGCTCCCGGAGCTTTTGGAAAAGCCGCGAGCTCATGTTCTCGCCAAGGATCACGCTTAAGAGCTTGAGCGCAAACCGGCGGTCGTCGTGCCGTCCAAAGGCAAGGAGGCCCATCGCCAGGTGGGTTTGCTCGATCTCCTGTTTGACCGCCGTTACGCGCGGCATCCCGCCCTTTTTACTCCGCCCGGACTTCCCGCTCGCCTCATCGTTCGCCTTGGTAAAGCGCGGCACCTGGCCCACCGGCAACGCGGTCATGGCGGGCCCCATCAGATCCACCACGCAATCGTGGGTCATTTTCCCCGCAACGGTCACAATGGTGGTCCTGCCATTATAATGCTTATCTTTAAACTCGAAGAACGCCTCTTGGTTCAAGCCCGAGATCGTATCGACGGTTCCCGTCAGTGGGCGACCGAGGGGATGATTTGGCCAGAGCGTTTCGGACAACAGTTCCTGCACATGCTGGGAAGGGTTGTCGTGATACATCAGGATCTCTTCCCGGATCACTTCCCGCTCGCGCTCGATCTCGGCCGGTGCGAACTGGGAATTCAAATACATGTCGCTGAGAACATCGCAGAGCGTCGGCAAATGGGCGGCTGCCGCCTTGGCGTAATAGCAGGTGTGGTCCTCGGTCGTGAAAGCGTTCAGGTAACCGCCAACTCCTTCCACAGCCTCGGTGATCTTTCGCGCGGTCCGCTTCTTTGTTCCCTTGAACATCAGGTGTTCGATGAAATGCGAGATGCCGCAGATCGCCTTCGGTTCATACCGCCCCCCGACCGCCGTCCAAATCCCCACGCTTACGCTCTGCATGTGAGGCATTTCGATCGAAGCGATCCGAGTCCCGTTAGGGAGTTTGGTGAGGCGATAGGAATTCATCGTTTGGAAGGGATGCAATATATTTCTTTGTTTGCGCTAATTAGCAAACTGCAAATCCCGAAAGGGGTGCAGGACGGGAAAATTACAACATGCGTTTTGGCAATTCCTGAGCGCCAACGGCGCGGCCCCATACCAGCCTGGGGCATCGCCCCAGGTTTTCGACAAAAAGGGTCAAGGGCTGAAGGCCCGCACGATTTTGCCGCTCGCAGAATGGCGCGGGCCTTCAGCCCTTGATTTGGTTTTTCGCATTTCCTGGGGCGTTGCCCCAGCAGTTGGTATGGGACGGACCTTTGGTCCTCAGCAAGAGAGAGCCTTCGGTCATTCGATTTTGCTCTTAAACCGGAGCGCGCAGAGCGAGAAAAGGCCGAACGCCATCGCCACCAGAACCGCGAGCGACGGCCAGAACTCCGAGAATACCGCGCCCCGTAAAATGATGGCGCGGATAAGATTGATGAAATAGGTCGTCGGCAGCACGGAGCCGACCGCGTAAAAGATCCACGGCATGGTTTCGCGCGGGAAAATAAATCCCGAGAAAAAGACGCTGGGCAGAATGAGCGTCATCGTCATTTGGAGCGCCTGCATTTGATTTTGCGCCCGGGTCGAAATGAGCAGCCCGACGCTCAAGAGCACGAAAAGATAGACGACGGTGGAAAAGATCAGCGCTGTCAGACTGCCGGCGATCGGCACATGGAAGAGAAAGCGCATGGTGCCGACCAGGAACGTGGCCATGGCCAGGCCGAGACAGAGATAGGGCACTAATTTTCCGAGCATAAGCCCCCAACGCGAGAGCGGGCTGACGAGTAGTTGTTCGAGCGTGCCGCGTTCCCGCTCGCGGACCACGGCCATGGCGGTCGCGAACGTGGTGGAGATTTGCAGCACGATGCCGATCACGCCCGGAATGAAAAAGTTCGGGCTTTTCATCGCCGGATTATAAAGCATCTGCGGGCGCATATCGATGGGGATGGATGCGCGTCCGGACTCCCGGAGGAGCCGGAACACCGAGTCGCTCAACGTCACCGCCAGACCGGTATTGAGGGCCTGGAGGGCGGTGGTGGAGTTGGATCCATCGATGGCAAGCTGGACCTGCGCGGATCGACCCGCCCTCAGGTTGCGGGAGAAATCGGGCGGAATCTGGATGCCCACGTAGGCGTGGCCCTTGCGGATTTCCGAAGCCATTTCCGCAGTGCTCGACACATACCCGACGACCCGAAAAGTCTCGGTGTTCACGAATCGATCCACCAGTTCGCGGCTCTCCACAGTCCGGGCTTGATCGTACACGATCATTCCCATGTGCTTCACGTCGTTATCGAGCGCGTAGCCGAAGGCGATCATTTCGATGATGGGCGGGAACAGCATGAAAAAGAGCGTCATCGGGTCGCGCATCACGCTGATGAACTCTTTGTAGAGCATGGCTCCGAGGCCCCGGAACATTCTCATTTTGCGCCTCCTTCCTCACCGGTTCCGCCGCCGTGCTTGGCGGTCAGTGCGACAAACACATCCTCCAGCGACGGCGAGATGGGCCGGATGTCCGCGTCCCGGATGCCCACTTCCGCCAAATAGCCGCGAATTTCCGTTTCCGCAACCGTGTTCTCCACCAGCAAGTGCATCGATTGGCCAAAGATCGTGGCTGTTTCGATTCCCTTGCGATGCCGGAGCGCCTGAAGACCGGCCGTCACATGCTCGCAAGTCACGTCGAGCCGGCGCGTGCCTGGCGGGTTGACCTCGGGCATGAGCTTCAGTTCGTCGGGCACGCCGCAGACAATGAGTTTTGAAAGATAGATGTAGCCGACATTCGTGCAGCGCTCCGCTTCATCCATGTAATGGGTGGTCACGAAAAGCGTCATCCCGCGCCCCGAGAACTCGAAGAGCAAATCCCACAACTCGCGCCGCGCCACCGGGTCGATGCCCGCCGTCGGTTCGTCGAGAAACAAGACGCGCGGTTCGTGCATGAGCGCGCACGCCATTGCCAGGCGCTGACGCCAGCCGCCGGAGAGCAGCGCGGCCCGCCGTTTCAGATACGGCTCCAAGTGGGTCAGTGCCACCAGTTCGTCGTAGCGTTTTCGGAGCGCTCCCCGGCGCAATCCGTACAGCTTGCCGTAGAAGATCAGGTTCTCATCCACGGTGAGCTCGTCATAGAGGGAAAACTTCTGGGACATATAGCCGATCGAGTCCTTCAACTCGTCGGTTTCCTCCACCACATCGCGCCCGCCGATCCGGGCCGTCCCCTCAGTGGGTTGGAGAATGCCGCAGAGCATCCGGATCACGGTCGATTTACCCGAACCGTTCGGGCCGAGAAACCCGAAGATCGCCCCGCGCTCCACCGAAAAGTTGACGTGATCCACAGCGGTGAAATTCCCAAACCGCTTGGTCAACCCCACGCATTCGATCATTTTTTCGGCCATTTGGATTCCTAGGTGATGGCGATCTTGGGTGAGTGACCCGATCTCAGCGATCGGGATATTTGCGAATCTATTCTACGCGCGAAGGCGGCAGAGGACTGCCGCACTCCAAGGCGCTGGCGCGCTACCGATAGCGATGCGCGAAGCGCCTTGGAGTGCGCTAGTCCTCTAGCGCCTTTGGGGGCGCTTCGAAGCAACCACTGAACGCCTACCACTTTCCACGCCTTTCTTTTACCGGTTCGTTCACCCCGGGAAATGTCACCTCCCCGGACATCCCCGCGCGAAGCCGCCCGCTTTGGTTATCCAACCGAATCTTTACGCCGAAAACCTGTTCCATGCGGTCCTCGGCGGTCTGGACATTGCGAGGCGTGAACTCCGCGACGCGGTTGATCTGCTCCACAGTTCCATGAAAAACGTCGTTTGGCATCCCATCCATTCGCAGGTTAGCCGCCAGTCCGAGGTGGATTTTTCCCAGCCAGGTCGCCGGGACATAGACCCTGATCCAGAGGTGGTCGGGCAGGATGAGCGTGGCCACTTCGCGGTTGGCTGAAACGACATCGCCCACTTTGACGCTGAGCACTTCAAGAATGCTGTGTGCGGGAGCCACGATTTGCATCTCCTTGATCTGAGCGTCGAGATCGGCAAGCTGCGCCTTGGACTGGTTGATCCGCTCCGGGCGCGTTCCTTCTTGAAGCAGGCTATAGCGGTGTTGAGCCGCCGCCGTGCTCTTTCGCAGCGCGTCCGCGGTGCTGATCGTCTTCTGCGCCTCCGCCGGGGAAATCGTCCGGCTTGAGAGCAATTCGCGAGCGCGCTTGGCGTCGGCTTCGGCAAACTCGAACTGTGCTTTCAGCGACTCCCAGTCCTGCTTGGCCGCTTCGATCTCGTCGGGCCGGGGGCCGTGCTCCATTTCTTCGAGTTGGGCGGCGGCGAGATCGCGCCGGGCGCGCAACTCCTTGGCGTCGAGTTCCGCAATGATGTCGCCCGCTTTCAATTCGTCGCCTTCGTCATGTGGAAGCTTTTCGATGCGTCCGCCGTACCGCGAAGCCACATGCACTTCGTCCACTTCGATCGTTCCGGAAATCGGTTCCTGTAAGGCTCCCCGGTGCGTCCAAAACCACGCTGCCGCAGCCGCTGCCGCTACGAGAATCAAGAGTCTCAGGACACTGCGGAGGAATTTATGCATGGATAGGTTGTGTCACTCTGAAATCAGAGCGTAGCGGAAATGCTCCGCCGATGCAAAGGCCGCGTGGGGGAGGGGAAAACGCATCAGAAAATATACGGAACAGCATTCCGAAGTGCCAACGGCGCGGCCCATACCAGCCTGGGGCGGAGGCTTTGCGCAGCCCCAGGATACATGGGTTGGCCGACGAGGGCTGAAGGCCCGTCCCATCTCCGGGGAAAAGGAGCGGGCCTTCAGCCCTAAATCCTTTGACACAAAAACCTGGGGCGATGCCCCAGGCTGGTATGGGGTCGCGCCTTCAGCGCTGAAGCCCCTCCGTGCGCCGTCCACTTCGTCCCTTACCGCCGACGCCAAAAAAGCAACCCTGCCATCGCCAAACTCATGAGCGCACAAGCCTTCACGAAAACCTCGCCGTGCCGGGTATAGAAAGTTTGCCGGGCGTCGGCACCGGGCACGGAAACTTCTCCGAAAAGAAAACCCTCGTCGAATGGCGCTTTGCTGTAGATCACTTTTCCCGTTGGCGCGATGAACGCGGTCATGCCGGTGTTGGCGGATCGCAGCAGCGGCCGGCGATTTTCCACTGCGCGAAATACCGCGTGCGCCAGGTGTTGCTCGGCTCCAGCACTCTTCTTGAACCAGCCGTCGTTGGTCACGTTGACGAGCACTTGGGCGCCTTCCTTGACGAAGCGCCGGGTGAGATCGCCCACGGTGTCCTCGAAACAAATCAGTGAGGCCAGCTTGAGTTCCGGCTTTGAAAGCTGGAGCAGCTTGTATTTGTTGCCGGGCGTGAAGTCGCTCGGAACCTCCTCGCCGACGATCCACGCAAACAACGGAAAGGAATGCCGAAGCGGTATGAACTCACCAAAGGGAACCAAATGGATCTTGCGATAGGTCTGGAGCGCTGCACCGCGTTCGGTGAAAAGGGCCGCGATGTTGTAGTTATGGCCGTCCTGGTCGTAGTCGAGGGTCCCCAGCAGGAAATTCTCGGTGCGTTTCGCCACAGCATCGACAAATTCAAAGTTCTCGTTGTTCTCGAAAAGCGCACCGGGCGTTGCCGCTTCGGGCCACAGAAGGAGTTGCGGCGACATCGCCAGGGCGAAATCGGTGAGGGAATTGTACCGATCAAAAATCTTCTGAGCGAAGGCTCGGTCAAATTTCTGCACTTGGGGAATGTTTGCCTGCACCGTCGCTACACGGAGCGGCATACCCGGCTGTTCGGGTTGCCAGAGGGTTCGAATCCCGAACATGAATACGGCGGTGATCAGCGCAATGGTCAGATTGAAATCCCAGTGGGGCCGCACCCGCCGATTTTTGGCTTCGGCGAGGAAGCGCGCTGCCGTGATTACGACAATCAAGTTTGTGAACGCCAACAGGAACGAAAGCCCCGAGACCCCGGTGTATTCGGTGATCTGCATGAATGGCAATCGCCAGTCCTTGCCCGCACCCGCCACGAGGTTGCCGTGGAGGGCAACTCCGAGTCCGTTCCAGCCAAACCCGAGCAGGCTTCGCGCCCACTCGAGCGCCGTCCATGCGGTCGCCCCGGCGAATGCCAGTCGGAGATTAGCCCCGGACCGGGTGAAGTCGCCCGCAACGGACTGCGAGGCCTTCAAAAAGCCGGCCCAGATGCCGATGCAAGCGGCGAGGGGAAATGCCAGCAGAAACCAGCCCACGACGGTAACGTTGGTGAGCCAGTAAAACACGATCCAGAAGAAAATCAGCCCGGAGCACATCCCGAGAAGGAAAGCGCGGGCCAATGGCATCCGGGTGAAACGGCGGAAGCGCTGCCAGCGGGTCGGATCAGTGGAAGTCGCGCCGGAGTCTTGCTGCGTCTTTGTGCCGAACCAGACTGCGGCAATGAGAGGGGTGAGCGCGAGCCAAGCCAGCCACGCTTGATCCCAGCGCGGAAAGCAGAGGGTAAGCAGAATCCCGCTTAAGATGGCAGCCAGCCATGGCCAGTGGCGAAATCTTCCTCCGACTTGATTTACGGTGTCTGGAAATCCTGAGGTGCTCTCGGTCAACATTTCTGGAAATTAGCGTGAGAATTGCGACAGTTTTGTAGCCGCCCCGCTCTGTCGGGGCGCCGATGTTATCTCCACAAGGGCTCCAAGAAACATGGTTGTTCCTAAATTGGTCGCTCGGCGTGAGGACAAAGTCTTCTCCCAAAGCGGCGGAGCATCGCACGCACTACAAGACGCTGGCGCGCGATAGTTGACGCCATCTGATTCGCGGAAGCGTCTTGTAGTGCTGTGGTGCTCCACAGCTTTGGGCTGGCGCGCCGATTCCACCCCTGCAGATGGAATGGCAACGGTGCCGCAACGACAAGGGGAGGCGAAAACGAACTCCTGCGAGGCGGTCGTTGAATCCATTGCGCTACTGCCTGCGAACCCGTTTGCTTGGACCCTTCTCGGTCGGGTTCAGCGCCTCTTTTAAATCCTTGGAGTAGCCGGGATTGACGAAAAACGTGGAACTCCCCACGTCTTGCGGTTGCCCGATATCCCGGCTGGAATTGACGTAACCCACATCGCAAAGCGTTTTCAGGATATCGAAAAGCTCGTGGTCGCCAATCCCCGCCAGTCGCGAGGAAAGCTCCTTGCCCGTCATCGCGCCCCCCCCGACTCCAAGGGTCTTGATGACACTGGTCTCCGCACCATCCAGGTTGATGTTGCTCATAGGCTTTATTAGGTCAGCATCCTTGCAATTTCATCATGAAACGAAAGGCGGAGTTCGGAAAGTGGTTGATCGATGAGCGGCATGGCGGGAAGGTGATCCTTGAGCGTTGAAGGTGAAAAGCAAAATTAAAAGCGGTGGATTTCGGTGTTCTTTTTCCAGCGCTGATCGTCGGTTTCAGGATAATCGAGCGTGTAATGAAGGCCGCGGCTTTCTTTGCGAAGCAGCGCGCAGTTGACGATGAGCGCCGCCACGGTCGCCAGATTCCGAAGCTCAAGGAGATCGGTGCTGACCTTGAAATTCCAGTAGAACTCCTGGATTTCCCTCAGGAGGTTCCTTAACCGGGTGCTTGCACGCTGGAGGCGCTTGTCGGTTCTCACGATGCCGACATAGTCCCACATCAATCGACGGATTTCATCCCAGTTGTGGTAAATGACCACCATTTCATCGACATCCTGCACGTTGCCGCTGACCCATTCGGGCAGTTCGAGATCGAGCCGGGTGCGCCCATTCATCGGGATATCGACGAGGACGCGCTCACTGGCCCGATGCGCGACGACCACCGCCTCGAGCAGCGAGTTGCTAGCCAAGCGGTTGGCCCCGTGGAGGCCGGTGCAGGCGACCTCGCCCATTGCATAAAGGCCGCGCAGACTGGTGGCGCCGTTCTGATCCGCCACCACCCCTCCGCACTGATAGTGCGCGGCAGGCACGACCGGGATCGGTTCTTTGGTGATGTCGATGCCCAGTCCCAGGCACGTTTCGTAAATGTTCGGAAAGCGTTCCCGCACGAACTCAGCCGGTTTATGGCTGATGTCCAAAAAGACGCACGGCGCGCCGGTTCGCTTCATCTCGGCATCGATGGCCCGGGCGACGATATCGCGCGGAGCGAGCGCCCCGAGCGGGTGGTGCCGGAGCATGAACTCGTTTCCTTTGGAATCGATGAGCTTGCCGCCTTCTCCGCGCACCGCTTCGCTGATGAGAAACGACCGGGCTGCGGGATGGAAGAGGCAGGTCGGATGGAATTGGATGAATTCCATGTTTGCGATCGTCGCGCCGGCGCGCCAGGCCATCGCCACCCCGTCGCCCGTGGCAACGCTCGGGTTGGTGGTATAAAGATAGACTTTGCCGCAACCTCCCGTGGCGAGCATCAACCGGTCCGTCCGGAAGGTCTCCACGCTTCCGTTGGCCTCATCGAGGACATAAACGCCCACGCATCGGTCCTCGGTGGCAAGCCCGAGTTTCCCGGTGGTGATCAGATCCACCGCCATGTGGTTCTCCATCAGGTCGATGTTCGGAGAATCCGCGACCGCCCGTAAAAGCGCCTGCTCGATTTCGCGGCCCGTGGCGTCCCGGGCGTGAAGCACACGGCGCTTGGAATGGCCACCTTCGCGGCCCAGGTCGAGTTCGCGTTCTCCGCCTGCAAGCTCCCGTTCGTCAAAGTGAACGCCGATCTCCATCAACTCACGGATGCGCGATGGCCCTTCGGTGACAATGGTTTCGACCACCTGCTCGTTGCACAGTCCCGCGCCAGCCACCAGCGTGTCGCGAATGTGCATGTCGAACGAGTCCTCGCCGCTGGTGACACAGGCCACTCCCCCCTGGGCGTAGGCCGTGTTCGAGTCCGCGGAAGCTCGTTTGGTGACGATGGCGACCGATCCGTGTTGGGCCGCTTTAAGCGCAAAACTCAAGCCGGCGATGCCGCTGCCAATCACAACAAAATCAAAGGTTTTCATCGGATTTGCCCCGGCTCAGAGTTCAAGCTCCAGGTTGTCAATCAGCCGGGTTTTGCCAAAGAAAACGGCGACCGCGATCAAAACGCGGCGGGAGTTTACCGACGGGACTTGAAGCGTTTCGGCATCCATGACTTCAACATAGTCGATCCCGGCCAGGGGCGACGTCTGAATTCGTTCAACGACCGTCTGCCGCAGTTTGGCCGCGAGCGCGGAGGCGGACTTTGCCTTCCGGATTTTTAAAACGCTTTTGGCTTCCAGCAAGGCGCGCCGGAGGACGGGGGCCTCGGCTCGTTCTTCGTCCGAAAGGTACTGGTTTCGTGAACTCATCGCCAACCCATCGGCTTCGCGATGGGTTTCGACTCCCACGATTTTGATGGGAAAGTTCAGATCGCGAACCATGCGGCGAATGATCGCGAGTTGCTGGGCGTCTTTCTTGCCAAAGACGGCGATCTGCGGGCCGACAATGTTAAACAACTTGGCGACCACGGTGCAGACGCCTTTGAAATGCCCGGGGCGGGCTGCGCCGCATAGGCCGGTGGAGAGGAGCGTTTCATCCACCCAGGTCGAAAAATCGGGCGCATACATTGTCCCAGGCTCCGGGGCGAAAAAGAAGTCCACCCCCGCCTCGCGGCATTTGGCAATGTCCTCGCTGATCGGGCGCGGGTATTTTGAGAAATCCTCTTTCGGCCCGAATTGGGTGGGGTTGACAAAAACTGAGGCGGCCACCGAACCGGGGCCTGCAAGGGCGCGGGCGCGACGGATCAAAGTAAGGTGCCCTTCATGCAGGGCGCCCATGGTTGGCACCAGCACCAGCGGATGGGATGCGGTTCGGAAAGCCCGGGTTGCGGAAGAAAGCGTGCGTACGATTTTCAAGGTGAAAGTTTGGGGATAACAGGGCGGGCAGTGCCAAGGCAAGACTGCGGATAAAAAAACATGCCAAAATCGTTGCGCTCAAATGGCATTTGAGGCAATCGTATAAGAAAAACAATCGGTTAACAGTCGATAATGAATTCAATCATCCTTGGAAAAATTAAATGAGCACCGAACATATCCGTGCTCATTGTCCGAGGTGTCGCCATCGGCAGATCTTCAAACGCGAAGAAATTCATCACCGGTTGCATTTCATTCTGACCATCCTGTCGCTTGGGCTTTGGGGCATTAGCTGGCTGGCCATCATCATCGGAGCCCGCTTCCGGCCTTATCACTGCGATCAGTGCGGGTATTCGGTTTACCAGTAGGGACGCATCTCGCTGGCCCGAGTTGAATTCGAAACGATGATAGATCAAGGCCCTTCGGAAAACGCAGATTCACTGCCGGGATATGGCGAGATGATCCTGATCGTTGACGATGAAGTCGAAATCCTCAAGATCGCCAAGACCATTCTCGGGAGGAAGGGGTATCGGGTCGAAACCGCCTCAAGCGGGGAGGCTGCCCTTGAGTTGCTCGCCCGCCACGGAGACGAAATCAAGCTGGTTTTGACGGATGTGATGATGCCCAACATGGACGGTCTCAAGCTGGTGTGCGCGATTCGGAATCTCGGGTTTAAGTGCCCGATCATTGCCACGAGCGGATATGGAGGAGAACAGTTCAAGAAAGAATTGCTGGCGCTCGATGTGGAAAATTTTCTGACCAAGCCATTCGACGCCCGCCTGCTGCTCGCCGTCGTTCAGCAGGCTCTATGGGGAGTATGAGTGACTCGCTCCATGGCCGTCGCAAGATTGCATCCGCTTAACGCTTGCACGGAGAACGCCGTTGCGACCCGGGCGCATTCCTCAAGAGAGAGCCCGCGAAGTTGCGCGGCAACGATTCCCGCCACCATCGCGTCTCCGGCCCCGACGGCGCTTAACACTTCCAGCGCTGGCGGACGTGCGATCACGGCGCCCTCGCCGTTTGCAAAGCAGGCGCCTTCTTTCCCCATCGAAACGGCCACCAATTCGATCCCCTGGTTGACCAGCTTGCGAGCGGCGTCGATGACTTCGCCCTCGTCCCGAAGCGGTTTGCCTAAAAGTGCCTCCAACTCGTGAACGTTGGGTTTAATGACGGTTGGCCCGGCTTCGATGGCGTGGCGGAGCGCTTCGTCGCTTGCATCGACCACCACTTTGCGGCCCTTCGTTTTGAGCCTGGTGGTTAGATCGCGGTAAATGGCCGGTTCCATTCCCAAAGGAAGACTGCCACCGAGCACAAACCATTCAGCGTCGAGGGCCTCGATTTTCTCCCAGAAAGCTGCGATCTCCCCGGCGGTCGGGCTGAATCCGGGAAAGTTGATGTCGGTGGTTGTCCCCTGAACCGGATCGACGATCTTGATTCCCACCCGAGTTTCCCCGGCGATCCTGATAAACTGGTCCGAGATTTGTTTCTCGGCAAAGAGCGCCTCAAACAGCCTCGTATTTTCAGAACCGAGGAACCCGGTCACGGCGACGTGGTGGCCATTACCGGCCAGGGCTGCGGCGACATTTACTCCTTTGCCGCCGGCCGTGTCCCGGCTCTGCCTGACGCGGTTCACTGCGCCGGGGGTGAAGTGGGGGATCGTAATGGTCCGGTCGATCGCCGGATTCAGGGTGACTGTAACGACGTTAAACTCGCTCGAAGCCGGGGTCATTTGCGATCCCCATCCCCCTCTGGCTCCGGGGCCTTGGGCGGCTCCCACGAAAGTTCCCGCTTTAGCTCTTCCGGGAAGTGAATCATGTCCGCCAAGGCGGGGTTTTCGGGAGTGGGCTCGGCGGGCTGACTCGCGGGATCGGGCGGCAGCGGCTGGATCTCCGCAGGCTCATCGATTATCTCCTCGAACACGGGAATCGTCTTGCTGGCGCGCCAGGAGTCGTTGCGGAAAATCACCCAGATTTTTTTGATTCGCAGTTCGAGTTCTTCCGCCGATAAACCGGTGTTCTCGGGGGAAATACAAAACGGGGCCACGCGAAAAAGCGACTGAAGTTTGGCCTGGTGGCGTTCGGAAGCGGGCATGCGATGGAAATAGCGCTGCGGTTGGATGATCTCCAGGCAGACGGTTTCCTTTTTGTTGCGGTTAACCACCGAAATATTATGGATATCCCGCCAGGCGATGATGCCGACGCCGAGTCGGCGATCGAAAAGGCCGACCCTGGTCAAAACCAGGCAAGGCCTCTCCGCTCGGCGCGGAGTGGAAGCTTCCGCAGGTTGTGTCTGCGCGGGCGGGGGTGTTGGCTGCGCGCTTGGGGTTTCGGGTGAAGCGGCAGGCGCGGGACTGCCGACCGGAGCCTGGCTCTTTTCGAGTTTCTTCGCCGGGGGGTGCATCGATCCGGATTCTTCGACCCGCCAGGCTGCGAACAGCAACGCTTCGCGAAGATCTTCCATACGAAGCTCTTCGTGAGTCGCCATGATCTCTTCCGGTGTCCGTCCGGCGGCGATTAAACTCAACAGCGTGCCCACCGTAACATGGAGGTGGCGAATACAAGGCGCGCCCTCCAGAACATCGGGGTCTTGTGTGATACGCGTAAATTCGAGCATGGAACTAATCTATTAGCCCCAACTGGGAACAAATGCACGCCGGTTTTACGCCTCGACAAACCGCGTCCACTTCACGTCCGAGCGGGCGGATTGCACGGCGGTCTCCAGAAACGCCATTCCGTACACGCCGTCCTCGACCGTCGGGAAGTCGAAAGCGCCGCCGGTTTTCCCGTCGATCCGTTCGCGGATCGCCGCCACGGCTTCCAGGTAAATGTTGGCAAACGCCTCGAAGAACGCCTCGGGATGGCCGGAGGGCAGGCGCGTGAACTTCTTGGTCGCGTCACTCAGGTAGCCATTGCCGCGACGCAGGATTTGAGCGGGCTGGTCCTTGGGCTGGAATTTCAATTCGTTAGGGTGCTCCTGCTGCCAGGCGAGGGAACCCTTCGTGCCGTAAATGCGGATATTGAGATTGTTCTCCTCACCGGCTGAAACCTGCGATGCGTATAGAACTCCCTTTGCCCCGCCTTTGTAGCGCACCAGCAGATTCGCATCGTCTTCCAACAGCCGACCCGGAATGAAGGTGGTGAACTCGGCGCAAATCGATTCGATCTCCAGCCCGGTGATGTACCGGCCAAGGTTCTCGGCGTGCGTCCCAATGTCCCCCAGAGTGCAACTCGCTCCGGCCCGGGCGGGATCGGTCCGCCACGCAGCTTGCTTCTGGCCCGCGGCTTCGATCTGGTCAAGCAACCAGCCTTGCGGATACTCCGCCACGATCTTCAGAATCTCCCCGAGATTGCCCTGCCGCACCCGTTCCCGGGCTTCTTTTACCATCGGGTACCCAGTGTAATTATGGGTCAGCGCGAATACCTTGCCGGTCTTTATCACCGTCTCGCGCAACGCCTTGGCTTCATCCAAAGTCAACGTCATCGGTTTGTCGCAAACAACATGGAAGCCCCGCTCCAAAAACTCGGTCGCCACCGGTGCATGCATGAAGTTGGGCGTCACAATGGAGACGAAATCGATTCGCTCGGTTTCAGGAAGCGCGGCCTCGCGCTCGGCCATTTCCTGAAAGCTGGAATAAACCCGGCTGGGCGAAAGGAAGAGCGCTTCCCCCGCCGCGCGCGACTTCTCTGGATTGGCCGAGAAGCAGCCGGCCACCAATTCAATCTGGCCATCAAGATTCGCGGCGGCGCGATGAACCGCGCCGATGAATGCGTCCAGGCCACCGCCGACCATCCCGTAGCGTAGTTTGCGTTTAGAAGACATAATTCCAAGGAGTGTTTCGGATTTTGGTGCGATTGCCCTGGCCTATTCCTTCTTCGGAGTCTTATTTAACCGCAGCGAGTTCTTCCAAAAGCGCCTGGTTCATCCGAATACCGGCTTCCAGGTTTGCCACCGGGAAATTCTCGTTCGGCGCATGGGCCGCACAATCCGGAAGCGCCAGCCCGAGCAGAAGAATATCCGCGCCCAGGATGCGTTTAAAAGTGTGGAGGATCGGAATCGACCCGCCCTCGCGGATCAATGCGGGTTCGCGACCCCAGGTTCGCGCCATTGCGCGCCGGGCCGCAAGGCCGTCCGGACTGTGCGGGTCGCACAGAAACGGATCCCCGCCGTGTCCCGATGTGATCTCAAGGCGCACCTCCGGCGGGCAAACCCGCTCGAGATGAGCCCGGACCTTCGCTTCGATTTCCGCCGGGGTCTGGTTCGGGACGAGCCGAAAGGTTAATTTTGCGAACGCTTCGCGCGGGATCACCGTCTTGCTTCCCTGGCCCTGGTAGCCGCCGCCGATTCCATTTACCTCCGCCGTGGGCCGCGCCCAGGCGCGCTCGATGGCGGAATAGCCCGGCTCCCCCAGCAGGGCAGGGGAGCGGATCATCGTCTTCATCGCGTCATCCCCGAGCGGCAGGGATGCCCATTCGTCTCTCTCCCACTGCTGGATCGGAGCCACCGACTCATAGAAGGATGGAATCGCCACGGAAAAACTTTCATCGTGCAGGGTGGCGATCATGCGGGAAAGCAAGGTCGCAGGATTGGGGGCGATGCCTCCGTAGATGCCGGAATGGAGATCGGTTGCCGCCCCGAAGAGCTTTACCTCGAGTGCGAGAATGCCCCTCAATCCGTAGGTGAACGCAGGGACGCCCGGCGCGACCATTCCCGTGTCGGAGATCGCAATGATGTCGGGCTTGAGTTCATCCCGGTATTCGTTGAGAAAGGCTTCCAGATTGTCGCTGCCGCACTCTTCTTCGCCTTCGACCAGGAAGATGAGATTGACTGGGAGATCGCCCTTTTCCTTCAAGGTCTTTTCCACGCCCAGGACGTGCGCCATGATCTGGCCTTTATTGTCGGCGGCGCCCCGGCCGAAAATAACCCCGCTCTCGACGCGCGGTTCAAACGGAGGGGTCGTCCAGAGTTCCGGCGGATCGACCGGTTGCACGTCGTAGTGGCCATAGATGAGGACCGTCCGGCGCTCGGGCTTGTGTTCGTTCCGGGCCACAACAACCGGATGCCCGGCCGTCGGGTAACTTTGAGCGGAAAGTCCCATCCCTCTAAATTTTCCGGCAAGCCACTCCGCACAAGCCGTTACGTGTGGCGCGTAATTGAGGTCGGTGGAGACGCTTTGGAATCTGAGGAATTCAAAGAGCTGATCGAGTGGTGGTATGGCCATGGTTCGTGAAAAGGATGCTAAATGAGAAACGAAAACCGCCAAGCGGTTATCGGCAAAAAAACTGAAGATGCCGAAAATTTCCGGAGTATAACGTGGCTGCCACGGGAAACTGAATGTCTTGAAGCCTCCGCTTATTCCCAGGAACGGCTCACGAGGCGTTTGATATGCGGGGAGCGCGCCAGAATCAACGCGGCCACTATCTGTCCAGTCGCGTAGGCAGCCAGGAGGCCTATGAAGCGCTTGTTCATGATCGTCAGCGGAGAGATCTCGAAATGCATCGGTGCGAAGATCACCGCGCAGATCGCGGTGAGGACCAGGGCGACGATCAGGACGTATCTTGCCCAATCTTGCCGGTTCCAGACCGCCCCGAGCAAGGTTCCCGTCCAGAGAGTGCTCAAGAGCACTTCTGCGACCATCTGAGGAGTCTTGAAATAGATTCCGGGCATGAGTTGAAGCGCCCCGATCTGAATGGCGGTAAGCATGAGGAAGATGGCCGCAATCGTCGCCCGTCCTTGCGAAGCGCTCCCGCGGCTCCTGTGATGGCCGCGCGCTGACTTTACATCGGAATCAGGCTGGAAATCTTCTTGCGAGTCCATGTGATGATTGGGGTTGCGGTGGGGACCAGGGCTCGGTCGCCGGCAACCATGGGGTGAGCCGCTCGAACCTTTTACTTCGTTTCAAGGAGGGCGCGCACCCGGCTCACGAGTTCCCTCGGGAGAAAGGGCTTGCGCATGAAATTGGATTCATTGACCGTCAATTCTGCCGGCACGTCGCCAAAGAATCCGCTCATATAGAGGATTTTTATGTCGGGCCGTTCCTTCAGAAACTCTCTGGCAAGATCCCAGCCTGTAAGGCCTCCGGGCAGCATGATGTCCGCGAGGATCAGGGAAATGTCCGACCCTCTGGCTTTCCAAACCTCCTGGGCCAGGTCCGAGCGGCCCGCTTCCAGAACCGAGTAGCCGTGGCTCTGAAGGGTTTGGCAGAGGAGCCGCCGCAAGGAATCTTCATCCTCAATGACGAACACGATCGCAGAATTTCCGTTGCTCATGGCCGCGCCTCCGGGTTCACAGACGGCGTGCCCAGAACGGAAACGATTCCCCCTGTCTCGCTTGCTCTCGGTTTAAATGTTCGGTTTTGGGACATCATGGACTTACGCCAGCCTAACGTGAAGCTGGTCCCTATTATATTTGAACGGATTTTCGCGATCCGTCAAACACCACCTTTCGGAGTTGCGTTTTGGGATGGCCTATGACAGAGAACGAGGATCGATTTTCTCCGACATCTTGTCCGGCAATTCGTTGCCCTGCTGATCCTCATGATGGTGGTCGGTTATCCGATCTTCAAGTTGATATCATCGAGGCCGATCCAGCATGCCCCTGGCGTACTGATCCGGTCCGATCCCTCGCAGTTGATTACCGAACCGGTGCAATTGAATGACGTGGCAGGGTATGAAGTGACCCAACTTGCCACCTACCACATTCATGCCCGGGTCCTTCACGTGAAATGGTATGCCGACAAACACTCCGACCTCGCTCCGCTCGACCTCGCCGTGGGCTGGGGGCCCATGTCTGACAGCGCAGTGCTCAGCGAACTGACTCTCTCCCAAAGCAACCGATTCTACTTTTACGAGTATGGGCCGGGATCGATTTCCGAGGCGGAGATCCGCAACCACAGTTCCAATATCCACGTGATCCCGGCCAATCGTAAGATTGCTGGATTGATGGGTTCCCTCAGAGTCGGAAGTTTGGTCGATTTACGGGGCTCTTTGGTAAAGGCCAGGAAGGATGCTTTTCAATGGACCTCTTCGCTGTCCCGCAACGACGCGAACCGGGGGGCCTGCGAACTATTTCTGGTCACTGCGGCGCGTCTGATCAATGGGGATGAAAGTTTCATCGACCCTGAAGATCGCGAAAACCTGCGTCATTGGTACGATCTCCTCTATGCTTGGCGAAATATCCTCGATCTTAAAAATCCGCAGGCCGTTCGCGATTTTAACGACGAAGCCACTCTCTACATGAGGACTG
This sequence comes from Verrucomicrobiota bacterium, assembly GCA_037130675.1. Taxonomy (GTDB): domain Bacteria; phylum Verrucomicrobiota; class Verrucomicrobiia; order Chthoniobacterales; family Chthoniobacteraceae; genus JBAXSN01. The sequence continues at coordinate 1,008 of JBAXSN010000045.1, read as the reverse complement.
CCTTCCCGAAGCGAACGCTTCCTCCCGCGCACCCCTGAGTCTATTTCGCCGCCGCAGCTGTCACCTCTGAGATTGGCAGCATCGCCGCTTTTTTCACCATGGCTTGCCCGCGCTTGCTCAACGCGAAATCGACAACGATTTTTGTGTTCAACGTCGGCTTGTCGTTTACGACCAGCGACAACTTGCGGGCAAGCGGGTATTTTCCACTGGCAACGTCCTCATTCCTGGGTTCGAGAATCTCGGCTCCCTCTTTAATACCGAGGGGGAACAACAGGTGGCGATCGGCGAAGGGCGTCTGGATCAGTCCGACGCTCCCCGGCGTAAATTCCAACGCGTTCCGGATCTCTTCGTTGGTGGAGAGATTCTGGTAATGATTGCCCGGCGCTTTCTTGACTTCTCCATAGAGCCACTGCGCAAACATTTCCCAAAGTCCGCGGCCCGGCTCACTCATGAAAATGGTGATCTTTTGATCTGCCCCTCCCACCTCTTTCCAGTTCCGGACTTTGCCTTCGTAAATTGCCCGGACCTGATTGGCGGTCAAAGTGTGGACTCCCTCTTGCCAGACATCCTTGGACACCGCCAGCACCGCGGTCTGATATCCGATGGGAATCTCCGTGAACAAGACATCCGGGTAGGCAGCCCGTTCCTCGGCGCTCACGGGCTTGCTGGTGAGGGCGATTTCGGCCGTTCTTGACCCGAGCGCCGCAATGCCCCCAACGCTGCCTCCGTTGATTGAGATTTGGAGCGTTAGATTTCGCTCCTGCTGAAGGACTTTGGCCGAATCCAAAATAGCCAGCGCCGTGGAGACGGCTCCTTGGATTTGAATGGTATCGGCTCGCAGCGGGGACGAGCAAAGGAGGAATGCAGCAAGGGTGGTAAAGAGACGATTCATCATGGGCGAAAAGATCAGGATATAGAAGGCGCAAGCCTCCCGAGAGTCAATCCCTGCCGTTAAACAGGGCAAACGCATCAAAATTCGATTTGGGACATCATTCCGAAGCGCCAACG
>JBAXSN010000044.1:0-20581 GCA_037130675.1 Verrucomicrobiota bacterium | reverse complement strand
CCCACGAGCCCGAGGGCGTCAGCGGAAAAGTCGGAATGGCCAGCCCCGCGTGCAAATGCCGCATAATCGCCCCCAAGATCAACTGAATAAAGACCGCTCCGGTCAGAACCCAGCCCCAAGGGACCAGCCTTTTAGCGGAATATGAAACTTTACTCTCCGTGGGCGGCCTCTCCCAAGCCGGGGAAAGCGCCAGAGCAAGCAGGATGAGCACACAAAGGAACGCCTGGGCGATGCACCCGTGAATGATCGCCAGCACGGTTGAAATCTCGGTGACCCGCAGTCCCCCCAGAATGCCCTGGACGACGACCAGCACAAAAGCGCCCAGCCCGAGCCCACGAACCCATCTTCGCGAGTCCACCCGCCAGATCCAGACAGCCAGAACCGTGATCACCAGGCCAAGGAACGAGGCCACCAGCCGATGGCTGTGCTCCCACCAAATGCCCCCCTCCCATTTGGAGACCGGGAAAGTGAACATGTTGTAGCCGAAGCTGGTGGGCCAGTCCGGGACCGAGAGCCCCGCATTGAGGCTGGTCACCATCCCTCCCAGGTAAATCAGGCTGAAGGTGACAATGACCGCAAACTTGGCCAGACGCGAAATCCAACGGTTTTCAGGTTGCATAAGGGGTCACGAATTCAAACGGTTTCAACCCCCGGAGCGGTTGGGCGTTTGTGGTAAATCGCGACAAAGAGCGAGGGGTCAGCCTGTGAATTTTGAAGGCTTTAAGTTCCCCGACTACTTCGCCCTCAGGTGCAAAATTCACAGGCTGCCCCCCATGAGGGCGCACTCTAAATTGCGTACAAGGCCAAAAATCCCTTTTCCGGCTTGCGAAACTCGGCTTAGATTTACCCTTTAAATGTTTAAGTCCCCTCTAATCGTCGTTTGCACCGCAGCCCTGTTTGGCATCAGTGCTTTCACACTGGCCGACAGCGTCACTTTGAAATCAGGCGAAGTCGTCGAAGGACGAATCATGCGCGAAAGCGACACCGAGATCGTCATTGAAGCCAAAGTCGGCTCCGGAATCACCGATGAACAAACCTTGAAGAAGAGCGAAGTCAACGCCGTGTCAAAAACCGGGCCAGACGAAATCGCTTTTCAGAAGGTGAAAGATTACGGGGTTGGCCCGAATTCATTCCCGCCCGCCAATTATAAGGCCGAGATTGCGGCCTTGGAGGCCTTCAAAAATCAGTTTCCCATCAGCAAACACCGGGTTGAGGTGATCAACGCCATCGCGGCGTTGACGGCTGAAAAAGCCCGCGTCGAGGCCAAGGATATCAAGTGGAACAATCATTGGTATTCGCCTGCGGAGTTCGAGAAGCAGAAATATCAACTACGCGCCCAGTTGCTTTTGGCGGCAATGCGGGAACAAGGAGCCCGGTACGACACGGTTGGCGCCCTGAATACGTTTGATAAACTCGAGCACGATTTTCCCGGTTCACAGGCCTACATCGATGGCGTGGAACTTGCCTCCTCTCTCGTTCAGCGCCTGGATGGTGAAATCGATCACGCTGTGGAATCGGCAAATCTGCAGACTTCCCAGTTCAACAGCGGCATCGTTCTCGTGCAGGAGCCGAAGAAGACCCAGATCATCGAGGCGCGGCAGAATCAGATCGCCGCTGCGGAAGCTGCCGTTGCGAAATCGACTGCCAAATGGAAGCCTTTGCTCGCGATCACAGACAAGAGCCCGCAGGCCCTCAAGAGCACCCTGAAATCGGAGCAAACACGGCTCGCAGCCCTTCCCCTTGAAGCCATGCGCAACAGCGTGGCGGCGGCGGATGCCAGCAACGCCGCGCTGATTGCCAAGAACGTCACTGAGGCCGAAACTCAGGCGAGATTAGCGCAAACGCTCTGGGCTAATAACGAAGCCGTCACGCGTCTCCTCCCGGCCATCGAAGCCCTGAAAAAGGCCGCCACTCCGACGCCCAGCCCCTCTCCGTCTCCGACTCCGAAACCAGCGGTTCGCGCCAAAGGATAAGCGAACCCGTAACCCAGCACCCACAAAATGAGCCGCACCGCAACCATCGAGCGCAATACCGCAGAAACCCGCATTGCCATTCGACTGACCATCGACGGTTCGGGGACCAGCAAGATCGCCACCAAAATTCCTTTTTTCGACCACATGCTGACGCTTTTTGCGCGGCATAGTTTGGTCGATCTGGAAATCAACGCCGACGGGGACGTGGAGGTCGATTTCCACCACACCGTGGAGGACGTCGGGATCAGCCTCGGAAGCGCGTTCGCCAAGGCGCTGGGCGACAAGCGCGGGATTCGCCGCTATGGTTGGGCTTACCTGCCGATGGATGAAACCCTGGCAAGGGTGGTGGTCGATTTCAGCGGGCGTCCCTTCCTGGCGTTTCGCGCGCCAAAGAAAGTCGATGCCATCGGAGCGTTTCCGTTCCAGCTTGTGGAGGAATTCCTGCGCGGATTCGCCGTCCACGCGGGCTTGAACCTGCATGCGGAAGTCCTGTACGGGCGCGATGCCCACCACATGGCGGAGGCGATTTTCAAGGGTCTCGCCAAAGCGGTCGATCAGGCCTGCCAGGTCGATCCGCGGGTGCAGGGTATTCCCAGCACGAAAGGCGTTCTCTAAAGGGGCAGGTTTGAGCGGGAGGCATTCATGATCGCACTGATCGACTACGGGAGCGGAAACATACGCAGCGTTTTCAAGGCGCTTGAACACGAGGGGGCGGACGTGGAGCTTATCGGCACGCCCGAGGGGCTCGAACGCGCCAGCGCCGTCGTGCTGCCAGGCGTGGGCGCGTTTGCCGACTGCGTCGCCGGGATAAAGTCCCGCGAACTCTGGAATCCGCTTGAACAATGGCTCCAGAGCGGCAAACCGTTTTTGGGAATTTGCGTCGGCTACCAGCTTCTGTTTGAGACGAGCGAGGAGGCCGCAGACGGATCGCGCGGCTTTGGCTTTTTCAAAGGCAACGTCAAACGCTTCACGACGCCCGGCCTGAAAGTGCCCCAGATCGGCTGGAACGTGCTTTCACTCCCCTCGCCCACACATGCACTCTGGAAAGGGCTGCCGGCTAATCCGCACGTCTTTTTTGTGCATTCATATTTCCCGGCCCCGGAGAACTCCGAGGTCGTCATCGCCACCTGCGAATACGGTGAAGAGTTCGCGGCCGCCGCAGCCAGCGGCCCCGTGGCCGGCGTCCAGTTTCACCCGGAGAAGAGCCAAGGAGTCGGGTTGAAGATTTTGCGGAATTTCGTGGAATCGACCCGGTAAGCGCGGGGTCGGTCTGTGAATTTTGCACGGTAATTCACAGGAGGAATGCGCTCCAGTGTTGCGCAAAATTCACAAACTGACCCCTGGAAATTCTCAGCGATCTAAAAACGCGGCTCGCTTCTGAGGCGGGCATGTCTGTAGTATAGTTGTTTTCCCAATGATCCTTCTACCAGCTATTGATCTCATGGGCGGCCAAGTGGTCCGCCTACGCCAGGGCAAAGCGTCCGAAAAGACGATTTACTCCAATGACCCCGCCGCGTTTGCCAAAAAGTGGGCCGATGAAGGGGGCGACTTTCTGCACATCGTCGATTTGGATGCCGCGTTTACCGGCGTCTCCCAGAATCTCGAAGCCGTGCGCGCCATTACATCGACAGCGGGCATTCCGTGCGAGTTGGGCGGCGGGATGCGCAATGAAGAAGCCATTGCCCGCGCTTATGACGCAGGAGTAACGCGCGCGGTGATCGGCACCCGCGCCGCCGAGTCGATCGATTTCGTTGCGCAAATGGCCGCGAAATTCGGCGGCGAACGCATTGCCGTTGGGATCGACGCGCGGGACGGAGTGGTTTCCGTAAAGGGTTGGACCGAGTCATCGGGGGTGCGGGCCATCGACCTCGCCAGGCAAGTGGAATCGGCCGGAGCGGGCACGATTATTTACACCGACATCGCCACCGACGGGATGCTCGAAGGCCCGAACTTCGCCGAGATGGAAAACCTTTTGGGCCAGTTGAAATGCCAGCTTATCGCCAGCGGTGGCGTCTCGACCGCGGAAGATGTCCTGCGGCTTGCCAAACTCGATGGCCTCTACGGCACGATCATCGGGAAGGCGCTTTACGATCACCGGATCGACCTTCCATCGCTCGTAAGTGACCTGCGGAAGAACTAGTTTTACGTCATGAAAGTTCTTTTCCTCGACTGTTTTTCAGGCATCAGCGGCGACATGACCGTGGGCGCGTTGTGCGATCTCGGGGTCAGTCCTTCGGCCTTCGAATGGGAACTCTCGAAGGTGGACATCGGCGACTTCCACATGCACTTCGAAAGGAAGCAGCGTCAGGCGATCGAAGGGGTGAAGTTTGGGGTTCATGAGGGAGCGACGCATGGGGAGGAGCATGAACATGAACACGGACATGGACATGGACACGAGCATGGACACGAGCATGGACACGGACATCACCATGAGGAGCAGTGCTGCTGCCATGGGCATCACCATGAAGAGCACTCCCACGCTCATGGTCGGACGTTTTCAGAGATCCGGAGCCTGATCGAGCAGAGCGATCTCTCGGATTTCGTCAAGCTGCACGCCGTCTCTATTTTTAAGCGGGTCGCCATCGCTGAGGGGAAGATTCATGGGAAGCCGCCGGAGGAAGTCGGATTCCACGAGGTCGGCGCGCTCGATTCGATTGCGGATATCATCTGTGCCTGCGTTGGGATCGAAGCGCTGGGCGTGGCGCAAGTCCTCGTCTCGCCGTTGCACGATGGCCGGGGCTGGGTGGACTGCGCCCATGGCCAGTATCCGATCCCCTGCACCGCCACGCTGGAAATTTTAAAAGGTATTCCGGTCGCTCAGGTTGACGAGCCGTTTGAGTTGATCACGCCCACGGGCGCGGCGATTGTCGCGGAGTTCGGCCAGTCGTTCGGGCTCATGCCGCGGATTCGGGTGGAAAAAATCGGCTATGGAGTCGGCTCCCGTAAGCTGGAGAACCGCCCCAACGTTTTGCGGGCCGTACTCGGTGACGTGGAAACGCTGACAGCCACCGAGTACCAGAGAGACACGATCTCGCGGATTGAGACCAACCTCGACGATCTCTCGCCGGAAATCGTCGGCGCGGTGCTTGGAAAGCTGATGGATGCAGGCGCGCTGGACGCTTTCCTGACGCCCATCCAGATGAAGAAAAACCGCCCGGCGGTTCAACTCACGGTGCTCTGTGAGGAACAGCTTCTGAGTAAGATCGCCGACTTGATTTTCGCTGAAACCACCTCGTTCGGGGTTCGAATGGACCGGGTGGAGCGGTGGAAGCTTGATCGGAAATTTGAGAACGTCAGCACGCCGTTTGGAGAAATAACCGTGAAAGTCGGCCTTCGCGGGAGCGAACCCATCCAGATTGCGCCCGAGTTCGAATCATGCCGGGCCGCCAGCGAACGCACCGGCCAGCCGCTTCGCGCGGTTTATGAGATTGCCGTGCGCTCCTACTGGGAGCTCCACGGGTAAACGAGCTCGCCGGAAAGCGGCTGGAAGCCGCTTCTACTGAAGAGTGGGACGCGCAGTAGTAGAAGCGGCATCCCTGCCGCTTCGTTCCTTAGGGATAGCCGCGTCACCTGAACCTCAGGCTTTCCGTAGCAAAGCCCGGTAGATCGGTAATCCTTTCGCGCGGAATCCGCGTTCAAAATCCGTCTGCGGGTAATCCTCGCCCGGCTCCCAGACTTCCTCGGTGAAGCCGGGATGCGCGGTAAACACCTTTCGCATGTGCAAGAAATAAGGGTGGTCATCCGTCGTCAGGCGCAGTTCTCCAGCCGGTTGAAGCACCGTATGAGCGGCATCCAAAAACTCGGTTTGGATCAGGCGGCGGTGATTGTGCCTGCGCTTCGGCCACGGATCGGGAAACATGATGTGGAGCACGGCCACGGACTGCGCAGGCATGAGATGGCGCAGCAGATAATGGCTTTCCACCCGAAGCACGCGGAGGTTGCGCAATCCAAGGCGGCCCGTGTATCGGCACGTCCGGCGCACCCGGCCCATCAGCCGTTCCACGGCCAGAAAGTTGCGATCGAGCGAGGCGGCAGCCATCGCCATAACGAACGAACCGTCCCCGGAACCAAGGTCCATCTCCAGCGGGAGGCCTGCGCGTCCGGGAAAAATCGCCGCAAGATCAAGCGGATCGAAATAGCTCTCGGGCTTGAACTCGATGGTGTCGGGCGGAATGAGAAAAACGGACTGCATTGAAGACAAATTGGCGGTTCTGGGCGCGGGGTTCAAGTATTTGGATATATCTTGGTCGCCCCATGACTTGATCATTTGCTATTAGCGCCGCCCTGTAACTGCGGCGTTTGTCATCAGCACCGCCTTTTAGAGAGACTTTTCACGCCACCCCTCGATTACAATCAGCTGAAGGTTTTCAAATGCGCTGACAGGACTCGCACAAGGAACTTCGACCTGGGTTGCCCGGAGGGCATGCTTCTGGATTAAATTCCCGAGCTGCTGCGACCACATGCTGTAATAGGCAACGTTCATCCAGCCATAAGGGCTATTTGGTGCAGGCGGAAGGATGGCGGGGGTAGCGCCATTTTGGAGAAACTCCACTCCTCCGATCAGCCAAAGTTTTCCGCCGCTTTTTAGCGTAGTTTCGGCCTGGCTCAGAAGCGGCTTTACGGCGTCAGCCGGAACTGACTGGGTCATCATCTCTTTGACGAGATCGAAACGGTGAACCTTCGGAATTCCAACCGGAGGGAGCGTTGACCAAACGCAATTTCCTTTATAGTAGCGCTGAAAGGTAATGGCCGACTCCCAAGGATTGATAATGATTGAGTCAGCGGAGTTGGAGGAAGATTGGATCGTGTGGGCAATCAGGTCGACATTGGTTTGGCGCTGGCCCACTTGCGTCCACGCCACTGGAAACCAGAGCAGCAACAGGGCTGACGCCATGCCGATCCGCATGACCCGGAGGGTAGTTGCTCCGATATTGGAGGCGATGGAGAAATCAACGAGGATTGCGGAAAGCCCCATCAATGACAGGTAATACCAGGCATTCGTCTGATAGCTCAGCGTTTGAAGAAAAAGGAAATAGGCGACAAACACGAGCCCGAGAATGACCAGGGAAATATTGGCCAATGGCCCTCCGCTCAGTGACGAATCGCTCCCCTCAGGCCCGACCGACTCCGATTTGGCCAATTCTTTTTTGGCGCACTTTCTGCGTTGCGGCTCCGGATAGGTAGCGTTGAAAAACGCAACACTGCAACCGGTGGCGACCAGTCCAAGCCAGATTGCCACATCGAGGCCGCCCCACAGGGGAGCGATCGCCTGCGTCAATTTTTCAAGAAACCAGCCGAACGTGAAGTCAGGCCGGTGGAGGATCATGTTCCAGTCGCCGGCCCGTCGCATCATTCCAACATACGGAAACAACGAGAGCGCGCTGACTCCGCTGATCAGGGCCAGCAGGGTTAAAGCCCGCCAGTTTTTCCGAATCACGGCCAGCACCATGATCGGAACCCCTATGGAAAAGAGAATCACTGCGAAGTAATAGCTGGTCTGAACGCCCAAAACGCAGATTGAGAACGCGGCTGCAAATCGTTTCCAATCTGGCTTTTCAATTACCTGCCACAGCAAAGCCAAAACAATGATTGTAAGCAGCAACCCCAAGCCCCACGCGCGAATCGAGTCGCCCCATCTAATGACCGTGGGACTCAGCCCGAGTAAAGCGAGGGCGATCAGCGGAACCGGGCGCTTAAGCAGTCGAGCATTGGCCCAGATCGCGGCGAGTCCCCCAATCCCCGTAAGGAACCCAAGCAGGCGAAGTCCGGAATCGGAAGCGAAGCCGAGACCACACCAGATTTTAAGGATTACGAGCCAGGCGATGGGAAAAGAATCGAACTGAAGGTTGTTCCACATTTCTCCCAATGATGGGAGGGCCGCGATCTCCACACTGTTGACCTCATCGCGCCACAACGCTCCAGCGTGCGTGGCATAACGCAGGTGAAGGACGACCGCGAGTGCGGTCAGCAGTAAAGCGAGGCCAAGCTCGATCCGTTGGAGATGCTTCATATTAGAGAGAGTTTATAGCGACGCGGGTGCATTATCTTCCGTGATCGGGACGACATCTCCTTTAGTGACATTCCAGCGGCCCCGGCGACAAGCCCAAATTGAATGCAATTCGTTCCAATATCCATCACCGCAAGCTCTCTGCTTTTAAGTTCCAATTATCAAGAGGACTCTGTAGTAATCCAGAGAATAGTTAGCCAACCCGTGAAAAACCCCCGACCGCTTTATGTCGATCTCGACCAGTCGCTGCTCCTCACCGATGTTCTTTGGGAACTCGTGGCGCAACTTGTGTGCCGCAAGCCTTGGAAAATTCCCATTTTAGCAAGAGCCTGCGTAGGGGACCGCGCCCGACTTAAGACTTGGCTGAACGCGGAGATCGATTTTCCCGTGGAGTTGCTGCCGTGGAATACTGCGGTGCTTGAATTGATCCAAATCCACAAAGCGGCATCCGGACGCGTTTTTCTGGCGACAGCCACTCATGAGCAGATCGCGCGGCGCATTGCGGATTTTCACGTTTTTTTTGATGGCGTATTAGCTACGGTGGACGGATGTAATCTCAAAGGGGAAGCGAAGCTGGCTGCCATCCGCACCCACTGCAAGACCTTGGGCGCCGAGGGGTTTGATTACATTGGCGATTCCCGCGCAGACATCCCGATCTGGCAGGCGGCGGAAGAAGCGTGGCTGGTGCCCCGCCATGGCCGATGGCTGGAAAAAATGGCGCGCCAGTCCGTTTCGCATTTAAAGACGCTCCAGGACACCGGGCCGGGACTCATGCATTCCTGGCTCCGTCTCATGCGCCCTCGGCAATGGTCCAAGAATATCCTCCTCTTTCTGCCATTGATCTTGGCGCATCGAATACACGACGCGTATCTGGTTGGATTGGCCACGCTGGCCTTCACCGCGTTTTCGTTGGCCGCCTCGGCTGTTTACGCGTTCAATGATTGCGCAGACGTGTTTCGCGACCGTGCCCATTCACGCAAGCGCAAACGCCCGCTGGCGTCGGGCGATGTCCCCCTTTGGCATGCCCCCTTGGTTTCGTTCATCTTGCTGGTAGCTGCCGGTCTGTTGAGTTGGCTGGGTGTAGGGAACGCGTTTATCGAGGTGCTGGGCGTCTATCTGGCAGCCAACCTTCTCTACACCTTCTGGCTCAAGCATCGCCCCGTCATGGATGTCGTATGTCTGGCGCTTCTCTACACGTTGCGAATCTTTGCGGGAGGCGTCGCCACAGGGCTGGAGGTCTCCAAATGGTTGCTGACCTTCAGCCTGTTCTTTTTCCTCTCGCTCGCATTCGGCAAGCGCTATCAGGAAATCGCTCCCGAGGCTGTGAAGGAGCAGCCTTCCCAGCGTGTGCGGGGGTATCTCGTCGGAGATTTGCCCATCATCGGCATGGGCGGCCTGAGTGCCGGCTTCATCTCCGTGATGGTCCTGGCGCTCTACGTGCAGAGCCCCGAGGTGCTCAAACTCTACTCCTCGCCCGTTTTTCTTTGGCTGCTCTGCCCTTTGGTGATTTACTGGATCAGTCGGTTCTGGCTGTTGACCGGGCGCGGCTGTCTCCACGATGACCCCGTTGTCTTCGCATTGAACGATCGCGCGAGTTTGGCCGTCGGCCTGCTGATGCTCGGCGTGATTGCCGCCGCGCAACTCTTTCCCGCACTCGTTCACTAGTCGCTCATTATGAATTCATCCATCCAGCCACTTTCCGGTTGGGGACGCTACAAACCTGTCTCCAGCCGAATGGCAATGCCTGCCTCCCGCCAGGCATTGAGTGCGTTATTGCTCGAAGGCGGCGGCAACGGGATTATCGCACGCGGAATGGGGCGTTCTTATGGCGACTCCGCCGTAATTCATAACGGCATGGTCATTGGCCAGGGTTTCCTCAACCGCTTCCTCTCGTTCGATGATCAAACGGGCATCCTGCACTGTGAGGCGGGCGTGACACTGGAGCAGATTCTGGAATTTTCGGTGCCCCGAGGATGGTTCCTGGCCACGACACCTGGTACGAAATTCGTGACAGTGGGCGGAGCCATTGCCGCGGATGTCCATGGAAAAAACCATCATGTGGACGGCACATTCGGCATGTGCGTGCGGGAGTTGACTCTCCTGCTCGCCGATGGGAATATTCTAAAATGCAGCCCAGATGCCCACCCGGAAGCGTTCTGGGCCACGGTCGGTGGCATGGGCCTCACGGGATTCATCCGTGATGCCCGCATCCAGCTTCAGCATTGCGAGAGCGCTTATTATCATGTCACCTACCGGCGATGCGAGAACCTCGACGCGGCTCTCCTCTCGATGGGTGAAACCGGGGAGCCTTTCCGGTATTCGGTGGGTTGGATCGACTGCCTGGCCAAAGGGCGCAGCCTCGGACGCACGGTGCTGATGCTCGCCAATGACCTCAATCCCGCCCAACTCCCGTCCGCGTTACGTGCCGCTCCGCTGGCGTCCCCGCGCGGACGCAATCTGATGGTCCCCTTCGACTTCCCCTCGCATATGCTCAACTCGGCGAGCGTTTCCCTCTTCAATCAGTTCTACTATTTGCGGCAGCAGAACCGGCAATCATTCGAGCACTACCGCAATTTCTTTTACCCGCTCGATTCCATTAGCCACTGGAATCGCATTTATGGGCGGCGCGGTTTCATCCAATACCAGGCGCTATTCCCGGACGCCACCGCGGCGGACGGCCTACGGAGGGTTCTGGAGACGCTCTCCGGCTATGGACTCGCCTCATTTCTGGCAGTCATTAAACGCAGCGGCCCTGCGAACCCATCCCCTCTTTCGTTTCTCTTCAAAGGCTATACGCTTGCGCTGGACATCCCCAACGTGGGGCCTCGCCTGCTCGAAATGACGCGGAAACTCGATGAAATTCTCCTCGCCCGCGGCGGTCGCCTGTATCTCGCGAAGGATTCGGTGATGGATGCGCAGACCTTCGCCGCGATGTATCCGCGCAAAGGAGAATTTCTCGCCATCAAAAAACAGCTCGATCCCGGCAACCGGTTCGTTTCCGACCAGGCGCGGCGGCTGGATCTGATCCCCTGAATACCATGAGCAAATCCTACGTCATCCTTGGCTCGCTCTCGGGCCTCGCCCGGGCCATCTGCGAGGCGCTTGCCAGGCGAGGCGAGCAACTCGTCCTCGTAGCTCGTTCGCGCGAGGAACTCTCGATCCAGGCGGCGGACCTGCGGACCCGTTTTGGCGTAAGCGTCCACGCCATTGCCGCAGATGCAAGCGCGTTGGAAACGATGGGCGCATTGCCCGACCAGTGCCTTGCCTCGCTGAGCGGCCGCGCCCCGGATGGAGTGATACTTTGCTGGGGCGTGATGTTTGACCAGGGCGAAGCCGAGCGCGATCCTGTCCGGATTCGCACGCTCTTTGAGGTGAACCTGACTTCTGCCGCCATTGTCCTGCAGGGTTTTGCCAACCAGATGCGCGCGGACGGCGTCCTCGCGGGCATCTCCTCGGTCGCCGGGGACCGTGGGCGCGGCAGCAACTATCTCTATGGCGCGACGAAGGCGGGACTCACCGCGCTGCTCGACGGCATGCGCCACCGGTTCCATTCCACCGGGCCGCACATCATCACGGTAAAGCCCGGTTTCATCGCGACGCCGATGACGCATGGACTGGTTAATCCCGATTCCCCTCTTTGCGCCCACCCAGCGCAGGTTGCCGCAGACATTCTCCGCGCCATCGATCGCCGGGAATCCACGCTTTATACCTTATGGCCGTGGCGCTGGGTCATGGCGGTAATTCGATCTCTTCCGGAACGGATTTTTCTCATGACAAAGCTGTAACATCCCGGAATGTCCAGATCGCAGCCCCCAAAGGCGGGGCGGCTACAGAATGACGCACTTTGCTCAAGCGTTATGGCGTGAAATCACCGACTTCAAAATCCCCACAGCTTGATCGATCTCTTCGCGCGTGACGTTGAGCGGCGGCAGCCAGCGAATGGCGTGCGTCCCGCTCGGAATGGTGAGCAAACCGGCTTCGTGGAGCCAGGCGACAAGCGCCAGGCTTGGCGCGCGTTGATCCCCAACCCGTGCCGCGAAATCCGCCACCAATTCGATCCCAAGCATCAGGCCGACGCCGCGCACTTCCTTGATAAGCGGGGAGCCCAAGCCAACAATCGCCTCCCTGGCATACGCGCCGAGCACGCGCGCATTGTCGAGCAGGCCTTCCTCTTCGATGATCGAGAGGACTTCGTTGCCGACGGTGCAGCCCAGCGGCGTGCCGCCGTAGGTGGAGCCGTGCGTGCCGGGTCCGAGCAGGTTGGCCAGGCTGATCTCCTGGCCGCCTTTCATGAGGATCTTTCGGTCGCGCACCCAGAACGCGCCAAGAGGGAACCCGCCGCCGATGCCTTTGGCCCAGCTCACGGCATCGGGGATGATCCCCTCGCCTACCAACGATTTCCAACCGCACCAGTCGCCGGTCCGTCCTAAGCCGCACTGCACTTCGTCAAACATCAGCAGCAAGCCGTGTTGGTCGCAGATTTCGCGTACGGTTTTCAAAAATTGCGCGGTCGCCGGGCGCACCCCGATTTCACCCTGGATCGGTTCCATGAGAACGGCGACGGTTTCTGGCCGAATGGCAGCGGCCAACTCGGGGGCGTCGTTAAACGGGACGTGTCGGAATCCGGGAGTCAGCGGCTCGAAGCCCTTCTTTACTTTATCCTGGCCGGTGGCGGCGATGCCACCCAGCGTGCGCCCGTGAAAGGAGCCGTCGAAAGTTAAAATCTCAAACCGGTTGGGGGCAAAATCCTTCGATTCCCCGGTGTTATGGCGCGGGATCGGCGGCTGGGACTCATTGCCGAACTTGCGGGCGAGTTTGTAGAGGCCGTCGTTGGCTTCCGCCCCGGAGTTGCAAAAGAAGACTTTTCCCGGTTGGCCCACAGCTTCCACGAGCCGCTTGGCCAGCACGCCTTGGGGACGCGTGTAGTAGAGATTCGAAGTGTGGACAAGCTTCTGCGCCTGCTGAGCCATGGCGGCGGCGACCCGCGGATGGCTATGGCCAACCGAGCAGACGGCTATGCCGGCGCCGAAGTCGAGATATTCGCGCCCTTGTTCGTCCCAGACTTTACATCCCTCGCCGCGCTCCAGAACCAGCGGGAACCGGCCATAGGTGGGGATGACATAACGGTCGAACAATTCGACCGTGCTCAGGCCATTTGCGTCCATAATCGGTGAAATTAAGCGATGATTTCCGTGCCTACGCCGGAATTGGTGAAGATTTCAAGCAGAAGCGAGTGCTGGATGCGGCCATCGATGAGGTGCACTTTTTTGACCCCCTTCTCGATGGCAGCGATGGCGGACTGAACTTTGGGAATCATGCCGCCCTCGATGATCTCTTCCTCGATCAGCTTGCGAACGCCCTGGATTTGAAGCGTCGGGATCATCGAATCCGGCTGTTTCGGATCGCGCATAATGCCCAAAACGTCGCTGAGATAGATCATCTTCGAAGCGCCCAGGGCTGCGGCAATCGCGCCCGCCGCCGTATCGGCGTTGATGTTCAAAATCCGCCCTTCGGCATCTTGGCCGATCGGCGAAATCACCGGAACGGTTTCGGATTCCACGGCTTTTTTGATTTCCTCGATCATGACCCCCATGGCCTCGCCGACAAATTCCAGATCGACCTCTTCGCCTTTTTCATCCCGCTGCATCGGCAGCTTTTTCGCCGCAAACACGTCTTTGCCGGAGAAGCCGACGGCCTTGCCGCCGAACTCGTTGATGGTCTCGACGATCCTTGGATTGATCACGCCGTCGAGCACCTGCTGGACGATTTGGATCGATTTCTCGCACGTCACCCGCAGGCCGTTGACAAAACGAGGCTTGAGCCCGGCTTCACGCATCCGGGTGCTGATCGCTTTGCCGCCGCCATGGATGAGCACGGGGTTGATGCCGACGGCTTCCAGAAACACGACATCCCGCAAGAGGCGCTCCACCGTGTGCTCATCCTCCATCGCGCTGCCGCCGTATTTGATGACGAAGAGCTGGCCGCGATACTTCTGGATAAACGGAAGGGCCTCGATCAGGGATTCAGTGCGGGCGATATGCGATACGGTGGACATGCGGAATTGAAGTCGAACGAGGGTGAAGGTTTGGAAGGGGAGAGAGTGGAAATCGGCGAAGGCGAATGCGCAATCTAAAAATCACTCGCCTTTGTTGAAGTCAACGTAAGCGGTGGTCAGGTCGGTGGTGAAAACCGTGTAATCGGCCTTGCCGGCATGGAGGTCAATGGTGATCGTAAACTTCTTGTTGGCAACCGCCTCCTGAAGCTTGGCGAACGGAGTGGGAGCAGCCATTCCGTTTTGGACGGCGAGCAGGCCATCATAATAAATATCGACCATCTCCTCGCGAATTTTCGCTCCGGAGTAACCGATGGAGTCCATAATGCGCCCCCAATTCGGGTCGCCCCCGAACCAGGAGCACTTGGTAAGCGTGGAGTTGGCGACCGCCTCGGCCGCTTTCCGGGCATCCTGGCGACTCTTTGCGCCGCGGATCTGGACCGTCACGAACTTACTGACGCCCTCGCCATCTTCGACAATCAACTTCGCCAGGCCGCAGCAAACGTGATTGAGCGCCGTCTGGAAGAGCGCGAATTCCGGGCTGCTCCCCCGCAGCGGCTTGTTTTCAGCAGCGCCATTGGCGAGCATCAGCACCGTGTCGTTCGTGCTCATGTCCCCGTCCACGGTGATGCGGTTGAAGGACTGTTCCACGGCATCGGAGAGCGCCTGCTGAAGCAGCTTCTTGTCAATGGCCGCATCGGTGGTGACGAAGCAGAGCATTGTGGCCATATTGGGATCGATCATTCCCGCGCCCTTGGCGATTCCACCGATCCGGACCGGTTTGCCATCCAGGATCACCTCCACGGCGATTTCCTTGGCGAAACTGTCGCTGGTCATGATCGCCTCAGCCGCCTTGCGACTTCCATCGGCCTGCAAACAGTGCGTTCCCTGGGTGATCGCCGCCTCCATTTTCTCGATGGGAAGCGGCACGCCGATGCGCCCGGTCGAGCAGACCAGCACGCTGCGTTCCTTCAAACCCAGAGCCTTGGCGGTGGCCTTCACCATCCGCTTGGCGTAGTCGATTCCGACCACGCCCGTGCAGGCATTGGCGTTGCCGCTGTTGGCGACGATGGCGCGTGCCTCGGCAAACCGGATGTGCGCCTGGGAAACCCGCACCGGTGCGGCTTTCACTTTATTGGTCGTAAACGTCCCCGCCCCCACCGCCGGGACCGTCGAGTGGATCAACGCGATGTCGGGTTTGGAGAGGTTGGTCGCCTTGATGCCGGCAAAAATGCTGCCGGCCATGAATTTCTGGGGCGCGGTGATGCCGCCACTGATTTCGTTGAAGCTGATTCCTGGCATGAGATGAGAGGCTGAATTGTGATCGAGGGAACTAAAGCGCGGCGGTTTCCGGCCAGCCGCACATGAGATTGAAGCTCTGTACGGCCTGCCCGGAAGCGCCTTTGACGAGATTATCCTCGGCGCTGAGAAGCACAACGCGACCGGTGCGCGGATCGTGCCGCCAGGCGATGTCGATAAAGTTGCTGTGCGCGACGTTCTTGATGTCGGCGGACCCTTGCTCGCCCTGCAACCGGACAAACGGTTCGGCTTTGTAGGCCTCGATCAATGCGCTGGAAACATCGCGAATCCCCACCCCGGCCCCGAGATCTGCGTAAATGGTGCTGACGATGCCCCGATTCACGGGGATCAGGTGCGGCGTAAAGCTGATAACGACCGGTTCCCCTGCCGCAGTGCTCAGTTCCTGCTCGATTTCCGAGAGATGCCGATGCTTCGGCACGCCGTAGGCCCGGACACTCTCGTTGCATTCGCAAAAGAGGTAATCGACTTCCGCCTTGCGGCCCGCGCCGCTGACCCCGCTCATGCTCGCGACAGCGATGCTGCGCGGAACGATCAACCGCTGGTTCAGCAACGGGATGAGCGGCAGAAGAATGCTCGTCGGGTAACAACCCGGCGAGGCAATCAAGTTTGCCGTCCGGATCTGCTCGCGATAGACCTCCGGAAGACCGTAAACGCTCTGCGCCAGCAACTCCGGGGCGGGATGAGCCTCCTTGTAGAACTCCTCGAAAACTGCCGGGTCTTTGATCCGGAAATCGGCGCTCAAGTCGATCACCCGCAACCCCGCGTTCAGGAGTGGCTGGGCATATTCGTGGGCCAGCCCGTGAGGCAGAGCCAGAAAGACAAACTTCGCGCCGGACGCCACCACCGCCGCCGCATCGGAAGCCGTGAATTTCAAGTCGGCGAACCGGTGGGCCTGAAACCGGGGATACACCTCGGCGATGGTCTTTCCGGCGAGCTGGCGCGAGGTCACACAAACGAGTTCCACCCCAGGGTGCCGCATCAGGATACGGATCAACTCCTGGCCGGAATAACCGGAAGCGCCAACGACCGCTACATTTACGAGATTCATGGGAGGCCAACCATACGTTCCCAGCCTCCGCTTTGAAAACTGCAAAATGCGGGATGTTTAATCCGGGTGCAGTTAAAGGCGGCACCACAGATCGGGGAGTTTCTGCGACCGCTTCAATAACAGTCTTCAGCATATCCACATGATCAAGCCTCCAACATGGGCATAGTCCGAACGCCGGAGTTGGAGAAAGTTTTCTTGTTTTCCTCCCGGTCGGAAGTCCCTAGATTTATTCCGATGTCTGAAATCCCAACCATCCAAACCGAAGTGCAGGTGATGTTTTTCGACACGGACTGCGCCGCCGTGGTCCACAATATCGCTTACCTGCGTTTCATCGAGACGGCGCGCACTTACCTTGCCGAGCAGCTCGGCATGGGGCTCAGCGATATGGCGCGAACCAACCAGTTCCCCGTGGTGGTTCGCACGGAGATCGATTACAAACGTCCGGCTGTCCTCGGCGACAGACTCGTGATTAACGGCCGGCTGGAAACAGTCGAACGAAGCCGATTTTGGTGCGCTTTCGAAATCATCCGCCCCTCGGACGGGGCTTTGCTGGTGAAATCCCGCCAGATGTGCGCGGTGGTTCAGATGCCTTCAGGCAAACCGTTGCGCCTCCCGGCAGAGTGGGCGACCCGTTTTGCGCACCTGAAACCGGAACAAGCCTGACGCCGCTCAATCCACTTGAGCCATGACAAACACGGATGCATTGCCGCTCGACTCGCCGATGCTCCCGCCCTTGGTGCTTCGCCCCCCGCTGGGGCCCGGCATCGTCCGCGCCCTCCTGCTGGCACTTGCCGCGATCTTCCACGTATTAACCGCCGGTTGGAGCCCGATCCAGAACGGCCCCGAAGGCGAACTCGCCGGGGCGGCGCGAGCGTTGCTGCAAAACGGGCTCTGGGATCCCCTCTCCTCCGGGGTCGATTGGTCGGGGGCGCCACTGGCCCTCTGGCTGACCAAGGCCTCAATGGCCGTCTTCGGGATCAACGAATTCGCGGCCCGCCTGCCCACCGCCCTGGGCGTGGTGGCTGCCGTCTGGTTCACTTTCCGGCTGGGCGAACGCTTTGGGGGCATCTGGCGCGGGTTCGCCGCGGGGACGATCCTGCTCTGCTCCCCGGGGATGTTCACGGTGGCCCGCACGTTGACGCCCGCGCCGCTCGCAACCGCGTTTCTGGTGAGCTGTTTCTATTGCCTAGTGCGCGGATTTGAACATCGCCCCGTACGCCGTCCCTGGTTCTTCCTGGCCTGGGGCGCCTGGGCGCTAAGTTACTTCTCGGGAGGCTGGCAAACGGCTGCCATCCCCCTCGTCACCGCGCTGCTGCTCTCGCTTTGCGTCCGCGAAGCCCGAATGCGCTTCCCTGCCCTGCTTTCCTGGGAAGGAATGCTCATCATCGCCCTGACCGTGGCCGGGGCGACAGCCATGCACGTCCGAACCAGTTGGGGAGCGATGCCGACCGGGATTTGTCCCGCCGTTTCGGCCTCGCGAATGATAGGCTGGCAGATCGGATTCCTCTTCCCTTGGTCGCTGCTCCTGGTTCCCGCCGCGTTCGCCGCGTGTGCGCGTCTGGCCAAAATGCGGCCCTTGGAATGGCCGGCGGTCTTTCCGCTCGCCTGGGCTTTCGTGGCGCTCGCTGCCGCTCTCGGCAATCCGGCCCGGAGTTTTCCCGATACCTTGAACGTCTGGCCGGCGGTTGCGCTCTGGGGTGCGCTTTGCTTTGAAACGATGCCCCGAAAGCATTTCCTGCGGTGGACCGCCGCGGTGGTTTTCATGGCGTTCCTCGGGCTGATCCTGACGCATCGACTCGCTCTCGTGCTTGGGAAGCTTTGCCCCTTCAAGGCGGAATTGATTCGCGGCATCCCCGCCTTTTTCTGGCCTTCGATCACCTCGGTGGCGTTCATTGCCGTGCTAGCCTTTGCGCTTTTTGGAGCCACGGCGTTCTGGTTGGAGTGGCATCACCGCCGGCGCTTTGCGCTGATGGCTCTCTTCGGGGCCATGATCCCCGCCGGCTACGCCTTTGCGGATGCCAGCGCCAAAATTGCTCCGTATTTCTCATTCGCCGATTTCGCTCATTGCATCCGGGGAACAGCCGAAAACGCGCCGCGAGTCTTCGTGGACGCCTCCCCCTCAGGAGCCAGCAGTCTGCGGTTTTATCTCGAACAACCGTTCACAGTGACCACGGAGCCGGACATGATCAAGCCGCTCTGGGTGGCAGACACGGGCCGTGCCTACCTGGTCACGCGCCAATCCCGAGTCGCCAACTGGAAGGACGCGCTCGACGGTCGCTTTCGGGTGGCCTGCGAAGCGGGCGCCAACGTGCTGCTGACCAATGCCGTGGAAAGCGGGCAGGGTTTTTAGCGCGAACATCCCGTCCACTTCGTCCATCTAGTCCATGCCCTCGCTGCCCCGACTCAGCGAGGCGATACAGAAGAGTGGCCATCTTGGCCACTCAGCGGCGGGCGGGACGCCAATGGTGTTCGGCATGAATGTTGCTCATCCGTGAAAGTGGCTTTCAGCGCCAACGGCGCGACCCATACCAGCCTGGGGCATCGCCCCGGGCATCGCCCCAGGTTTTCGATTTCAGAAATGTCCAGGGCTGAAGGCCCGAACCATCGCATCGTGCCCGGAATGGCGCGGGCTTTCAGCCCTGATTTGCCGTCCCGATTTTCCTGGGGCGTTGCCCCAGGCTGGTATGGAACGGACCTTTGGTCCTAAGCAAAAACGATGCCGAACACTATTGGCGGGACGCCCACGCTCCTTTCACATCGCCGCCCCGACTGAGCGGGGCGGCTACAGCATTACCGTTTCGGCACCAGCGCCACCGCGTTCCGGACCGGCTTCCATTCCGGATGCGAAAACGCCTCCGGCTGTGCGTCGACCCAGAGCGCGGTTGAACTGCCGCCATCCAAATTGAGCGCCCGGTCTATGGTCAACTCGGGGAAGATCCCCGGCGTCACCAGGATGCGGGCCATCTCCGCGAGCGTGACCGGCTGGGAAATCAGCAGCGCCGCCACGCCTTGTTTGTCCGCCAGCAAAACCGTCCGCTCGGCGGCGCGCGTCGCATTCAGGCCAGCCACCGCGATTCCATGGTCCACTAGGAACGGCCCCGCCTGGAGCGCTTCTTTGCGGTTGGCCATTCTGGAACTTTGGCGGAACTCAGCGGTTCTCAGCAGGCTGGCTCCGTGCGCCGTTACAACCAGCACGCCACTCAAAATCTTGGAATGTTCCAAGGCGTGAATTTTCATACCCCCACTGATGACCAAGCCAAGCGGCGAGCCGTCCGGCTTGAAATATCCCCCATTCACTCCGGCCAGGCCGCCCTGGGATTGGACGGCGGCGGCCACGCTCATTTCTGGCCGAAGGTCAATCACCCGCAAAGTCAGTTGCCTGCGATCGAATTTGACCAGGTGCAATTTAACCGCCCGCCCGTCAGCCACCGTCTTCAACTCATGGCGCACGGCGGGGCTGCGCGTGGAAAGTGAGGTGGACGATTCCAAGATCCACGCCGCACGCCCCGGAGTCGGCAGCACGGCAAGGAAGAGGACAAACAAATAGTAAATCCGCATAACCTCGCTAATGTGCCGAAAAGTCATTGAATTTCGCAACCGATTAGCGCCCCATACCCGAAAACAAACGCTATGGAAATCCCACCTGAGCCGCCCGCCGGAACCCCGGAATATTCTGCCACCCTTCCCACCAAGGAAGAACGCACTTGGGCCATGGCCGCTCATTTAAGCGCCCTTGCCTTCCATCTTTTTCCACTCGGAGGCCATATCATTGGGCCATTGGTGATCTGGCTGATCAAACGCGACAGTTCCGATTACATCGACGATCAGGGTAAAGAAGCGCTCAATGCGCAGATCAGTTTCACGATCTACTCGGCCATTGCCGCTGTGTTCGTCATCATCCTGGTCGGGTTCGCGTTCCTGTTCGCCCTTTGGCTTGCGGATATCATTCTGATCATCGTGGCGGCGATTGCCGCCAACGAGGGACGCCGCTACCGCTACCCGATGATTTTCCGCCTTGTGAAGTAAGCCTTGGATGCCTTGTTTCCAAAGCGCTAACGACGCCTTTCCATTACCCACAAATCTGAATCCTCGATCGCGGGAGCGATTGCAGCGTTTTTCCTTTTTAGACAGATATCGATGCCCCGCAACGTGGGCTCCACGCGGCATGAAAATAGTCGGTG
>JBAXSN010000043.1:0-21184 GCA_037130675.1 Verrucomicrobiota bacterium | reverse complement strand
CGGCAGGGATGCCGCTTCTACTACCCGGCGAGACTCTCGCCGCAAACCAAGTTTCAAGTCAGCTAGACGCAACCCAACCTCTTCTTTCGTGCGTTCCGGGCGATTGGCGGTTAAGTTCCCTGCGTGTCGAGTCCACTTCAGCTTACCGTTAATGAAATCTTCCACTCCATCCAGGGGGAGGGGACCTGGGCTGGGCTCCGGTGCGTTTTCGTGCGGCTTACCGGGTGCGATTTGCGCTGCGCCTACTGCGACACGGAATACGCCTTCCACGAAGGCAAACGCCGGCCGCTCGAAGGCGTTCTGGCGGAGACGCTCGCCTTTGATTGCCCCCTCGTGGAACTGACCGGCGGCGAACCGCTGCTCCAGCACCGGGCAGCCTTGCCGTTCATGACCGCCCTCTGCGATGCCGGTCGCACGGTGCTCATCGAAACCAGCGGGGCGCACGATATTTCGCAGATCGATCGCCGCGTCCACCGGATCATGGATCTAAAGACGCCGAGCAGCGGCGAATGCGCCCGCAATCTCTGGTCCAACCTTTCCCACCTTGAGCTGCGGGACGAAGTCAAATTCGTCATCGGCTCGCGCGAAGATTACGAATGGTCCCGCGATCAGGTTCATAAATTCGACCTCTCCCGGCGCGTCAATGCCGTGCTCTTTTCACCGGTCTTCGGCAAGATCCAGCCTGTGGAGATCGTCAACTGGATTCTCGAAGACAAACTCGACGTCCGGTTTCAGCTCCAGCTCCATAAGTTTGTCTGGGATCCGAAGCAGCGCGGAGTTTGAATGGACCCAATGGACGGAATGGACAAACACGGACTGGCACGGACGGTTGACTCTTCTCTCCTCGTCTCCCCGTCCCCGCGTCTCCCAGTCTTCCCCTCTCATAGCACCTGATGCACTACCCGCTCCTGGACCTCATCGCCCGCGCTTCAGCTTCTGGCGTTCCGACAAACGACACCCTTCTCGGGCTCTTCCTCGACGACGTTGAACGCAAACGCCTTCAACTTTATCCCACCCAGGAAAACGCCATCCTTGAGTTGTTCGAGGAGAACAACGTCATCCTCAACACCCCCACCGGTTCCGGAAAATCGCTGGTCGCCGCCGCGCTTCATTTCAAGGCGCTCGCCCAGGGCAAACGCTCGGTCTATACCTGCCCCATCAAGGCGCTGGTCAACGAGAAGTGGATGGCGCTCTGCCGCGAGTTCGGCCCCGACAATGTCGGCCTGAGCACCGGCGACGCCACGGTGAACCGCGATGCTCCCATCCTCTGCTGCACCGCCGAAATCCTGGCGAACATCGCCCTTCGCGAAGGCGCCCTGGCCAATGTGCAGGACGTGATCATGGACGAGTTCCACTACTACGCGGACCGCGAACGCGGCGTCGCCTGGCAGGTGCCGCTGCTCACGTTGCCGCAAGCTCGCTTCCTCCTCATGTCCGCCACGCTGGGAGACACGACTTTTTTTGAGGAGGAACTCACCCGGCTCAACGGGCGCCCCACTATCAGCGTTCAGTCCATCATCCGCCCGGTTCCGCTGGAACATTCCTACTCGGAACTGCCGCTCTCCCAAACCCTGGAAAACCTCGTGACCAGTGGCAAAGGTCCGGTTTATGTTGTTCACTTCACCCAGCTTGAGGCCGCCCAGAGCGCGCAGGATTTCACCAGCATCAATGTCTGTTCCCGCGAAGAAAAGCAGGCGATCGGCCATGCCATTGAAGGCTTCAAATTCACCAGTCCTTATGGCCCCGAGGTGAAGAAATGGCTGCGCCACGGCATCGGCCTGCATCACGCCGGACTCCTCCCGAAATACCGCGTCCTGGTCGAACAGCTCGCGCAGAAGGGCCTGCTGAAAGTCATCTGCGGCACCGACACGCTCGGCGTCGGGATCAACGTCCCGATCCGCACGGTGCTCTTCACCAAACTTTGCAAGTTCAGCGGCCAAAAGACCGGCATCCTCAGTGCGCGCGACTTCCATCAGATCGGCGGGCGCGCCGGCCGCAAGGGATTCGACAATGTCGGCTGGGTGGTGGCACAGGCTCCCGAGCACGTGATCGAGAACCTGCTGCTGGAACTCAAAGGCAAGAAGTTCGTCAAACGCCGGCCACCGGAAAAGAACTTTGTCAACTGGGACAAGCAGACCTTCAATCGCCTCATTGCCGCCCCGCCGGAACGGCTGACTTCGCAGTTCCAAGTCAGCCACGGAATGCTCCTCAACGTCCTGAGCCGGAACGGCGACGGCTGCGGAGCCATGCGCGCCCTGATCGCCCGCAGCCACGAGCCTGCCAAGTCAAAGAAGGCCCACACTAAGCGCGCCTGGCAGCTTTTCCGCGCGCTGGTCGAACGCAAAATCATCGAGTTCATCCCCAAGACCGAAGAAGGCGCATACCTGCGGGTCAACGTCGCTTTGCAGGACGATTTCTCGATGAACCAGACGCTCTCGCTGTATGTCCACGACACGATCTCGCTCATCGATCCCGAGTCGCCCGATTACGCGCTGGTGGTCCTGACGCTCGTCGAATCCATTCTGGAAAATCCCGACATCATTCTTCGCAAACAGCTCGATCGGCTCAAAGGCCAGGCCATCGCCGAGATGAAGATGCAAGGGATGGACTACGACGCCCGCATGGAGGAACTCGAGAAGCTCGAATATCCCAAGCCCAACCGCGATTTCATCTACTCCACTTTCAACGCGTTCTCGGACAAGCATCCGTGGGTCGGCTCGGAAAACATCCGGCCGAAATCGATCGCCCGGGAGATGTTCGAGGAGTTCCGGTCTTTTGCCGATTACATTAAGCTCTACGAACTCCAGCGGGCCGAGGGCGTGCTCCTGCGCTATCTTTCCAACGTCGAAAAAGTGTTGGTTCAAACCGTCCCCGACCTGGCCAAGAACGATACGCTTCGAGAAATGGAACTGTATTTGCAAACCATGATTCGGCAGGTCGATTCCTCCCTGCTCGACGAATGGGAGAAAATGCGCGATCCGAATTTCCAGCGGGGTGAGACAGTCGAGGTCCGTCCCCCTGGGGCCGACGAAGCCGCTCGCGACATCACCCGAGACAAGACCACGTTCACCGCCGCTATTCGCAACCGCATCTTCACGTTCATCCGGGGCCTTATCAACGAAGAGTTCGAGCAGGCACTGGCCTCGCTTGAAACCGGCGAAGCCATTCCGGCGGAGGTTTCCGACGAGGTGAAATCCGCGCCCATCACTCCCGATCAACTGCGCGAAGCTCTGGACGCCTATCACGCGGGCCATCGCTATATCCGGCTCGATCCCGAAGCCCGCAATCTTCGCCACACTTACGTTACGCCGTCCGAAGACAAGCGCACCTGGCGCGTTCAGCAGATGCTGGTCGATCCCGACGAGCACAACGACTGGGTGGCGGAATTCCAAATCGACCTGACGCAATCCGGGGCGGCGGGCCAGCCAGTCATGAAGCTGGTGAAGCTGGGGGCTTTGGTGTGAGCGAAGGATTGTGGCCAGCGGTGCAAGAGCGAAATCGGCACCCCAGCCAAAAGCTTCGACCAAGTCTGCGATGGAGCAGGCGGGCTCACGGTACAGGGTGCCGCAATTCCTGGTTCAGGCCACGGCACTCTGCTCCTTAGTGCTTTCCTTTGCCGTTCGTCCCGTTCTTGTGGTGCGTGCCGTTTTCGTGGTGAGTGTGGTGGCTCTTGTGGCCGCACCCGCACCCGCCGCCATGACCGTGGATGTCCTGCTTGTAATAGACAGTCACCACCATCGGCGGCAAATTCTGGAGAAAATACTCGGATTCCACCCGCGGGAACATGGTGGCATGCTGCTTCAACTCGTTCGTGCACTGGTAAATGATGAACGCGGAAATCGGATTCGGCGCCAACGATTCGTGAACGGCGTGCAGGATGCGGCGCTTCTTTTTGAGTTCGAGAATCGAGAAGGGGATGCCGGAAACGACGTAATCGCAATATTCGATGCCGCGTTTGTTGAGTTCCTCTTTGAGTTGAGCCGCGTCGGTGTGGAGCACCTCAACGCGATCGTCATCCGCAAACTGGACCCGGAGATGATCGGCGAGTTCGGCGTCCAGCTCGAACAGGAGCAGCCGGGACTCGGGGTGCATGCGCTGGACGAGTTCGCGGGTGTGGCAGCCTTCTCCCGGCCCAAATTCGACGATGACACGGGGCTTGGAGAAGTCGAACTTGCTGGCCACTCTTCGGATAAGCGCTTTGGAACTCGGGACGATGTAAGCGACCTGAAGCGGCTTGGCCAGGAAGCGCTTGAACAAAAGTGAACTCATAAGGCTGGTTTAAGAAATTTAGCTTATTCGGAATGCACCCTCCGTGTCCAGTACTCGATTTGAGGCAGGACGCGGTTATCGTCATGGGGGGAATCCTGTGGAATTGTTTGGATCAGCTTGCAGTTGATTGAAATCCAGCCGCTTAGCCGAGCACCGGGCGCGCTTTGTGCCAGTCGGTGCTTTGCTCGTAGGCATGGGCGATTTTCAGGAGGTCGGCCTCCTGGAAAGGTTTGCCGATGAGTTGCAGCCCCACGGGCAACGGCTTGCCCTCCACCTGCGCGAAACCGCACGGCACGCTAATGCCGCAAACGCCGGCGAGGTTGACGGCAATGGTGAAGATATCCGCCAGATACATCCGGAGCGGGTCGTCCGAGCGATCGCCGACCTTGAATGCCGGTTCCGGCGAGGTCGGGCAGATGATGGCATCGACCTTCTGGAAGGCTTGGGTGAAATCCTGGCGAATCAACGTCCGGACTTTCTGCGCCCGCAGGTAGTAGGCGTCGTAGTAGCCGGAACTCAGTACGTAAGTGCCAAGAATGATGCGGCGCTTGACCTCAGGCCCGAATCCTTCTTCGCGGGTCTTCCCGTAATGTTCGAGGATGTTCGCCGTGTCCGCCGCGCGGTGCCCGTAGCGGACGCCATCGAAGCGGGCCAGGTTCGCGGAAGCCTCCGCGGTGGCGATGATGTAGTAAACGCCCACCGCGTAATCGGTGTGCGGCAGCGAAATCTCCACGATCTCGGCTCCGAGCGCCTCGTACTGTTTGATCGCGTCGCGAACGGCCTTGTCAATCTGGGGATCGGTGCCGCCAATGAAGTATTCCTTCGGCATTCCGAGCCGGACCCCCTTGAGATCTTTCCCCAAGTGCATCGTGTAATCGGGCACCGGTTCGTTGAGGCTGGTGGAATCCATCGGATCGCGGCCCGCCATGGCGTTGAGCAGCAGGGCGGAATCGCGCACGGTCTTGCTGAACGGCCCGATCTGGTCGAGCGAAGAGGCAAACGCCGTGAGGCCGAACCGGGAGACGCGTCCGTAGCTGGGCTTGAGCCCCACGCAACCGCAAAGCGCGGCGGGTTGGCGAATGGAGCCGCCGGTGTCCGAGCCGAGCGCTGCGAACGCTTCGTCGGCCGCGACTACCGCCGCCGAGCCGCCGCTGGAGCCGCCCGGAATTCGACTGGTGTCCCACGGGTTGCGGGTGATGGCGTAAGAGGAGTTCTCCGTGGAGGAGCCCATGGCGAACTCGTCCATGTTGGTGCGTCCAAAGGGGATTGCGCCGGCCGCCTTGAGCCGCGAAATCACCGTGGCATCGTACGGAGCGATGTACCCCTTGAGGATTTGTGAAGCGCAGGTGCATTGCTCGCCCTTGACGTTGATCACGTCTTTGATGGCGATCGGCACGCCCCCGAGCGGCAGGCTCACGTCGGCCAGCTTGGCGGCCTCGCGGGCGGCTTCGAAATTGCGGGAGAGATAGCCGGAAATCGCGCCATCGACCGAGGCGATGCGGCTCTCCAGGGCTTCAATGGCGTCCACCGGCGACACCGTTTTTGCGCGCAGTTGCGCTTGGAGTTCGGAAACGGAAAGAGAATGGAGTGACATGGTTTATTCGATCACTTTGGGAACAATGAAGAGCCCGTTGGCCTGGCGCGGCGAGTTGGAGAGAGCGACCGCCGGGGTAAACCAGTCGCGCGGCTCGTCTTCGCGCACAATGTTGAAGACCGGGTTGGTGTGGGCCGTTGCTTCGACGTGGGAGACGTCCACGGATTTCAGCTTTTCCACATACTCCAGCACTTGGGAGAGCTGCGCCTGGAATTTGGCGATCTCCTCATCACTCAGGTGCAACCGGGCCAGCCCGGCGGTATAACGCACATCAAAATCGGCATTCATGGGGTGGTAAGAAATCAGGAAGCGCCAGCCACCGAAAGGATATTTTTGAGGTTGTTATAGCGGAATGGGACTGATGGGACAGATAGGACCTATGGGACTGATGTATTTCCATCCGCCCCATTAGTCTCATCCGTCCCATTAGTCCCATTTCCGGAACCGCCCTGCCGCCCGCTCGAACTACGGGTTTATAAACACCCGGCCGCTCGCTGGGTCCTCCACCCGCGCGCCATGCCGAATCCCGCGAACGTCAATTAACGCATACGGGCGGTAGGGGCTGGTCACGTACCCGTACCGGTTGGTCGGCGTGGCCATCAAGTGGCGCCGGTCCACGTAAATGGGCCGCTCGCCATTCAGCCCGTATTCGCGATCCCTGTCATATTCCGAATACCGCGCCCGGCGTTCATCCCGGTTGATTGCTCCGGCAACCGCGCCGGTGGCCGCACCGGCTCCAGCGCCGATCGCCGCGCCACGGATGTCGCCGGTGGCGACCGCGCCGATGACCGCACCGGCAATCGCGCCATTGGCGGCGCCCTGACCGGGGGTTTCGCAAGAGGTGAACGTCGTGGCCACGAGGGCCAGACCGGAAACGAAAATCAAAGGGGAATAATTCATGGAGATAGATTCATCCAAGACTCACGCGGGTCAAGGGCAACTCGCCTTTTTTGCGACATTTTATCGGGGGAAATCCGTTCAGGTCAGCCGGAAATACCTGATTTGCCGACAACGCCCCATCCTTTGTCCAATTTTTATCAAATTTCCTCTTTCCTGCTAAGAAGCGTCCGTCTTTAATCCCGCCTAGCTTTTATGAAAACTCCTATCAAAGTGGCTGTTACCGGCGCTGCCGGCCAAATCGGATATTCTCTTCTGTTCCGCATCGCCTCCGGCGCGATGTTCGGACCCGATCAACCGGTGGAACTCCACCTCATCGAAATCGCTCCGGCGCTGGGCGCGTTGCAGGGCGTGGTGATGGAACTCCAGGATTGCGCGTTCCCGCTGGTGAACGGCATCGTCGCGACGGCTGACCTCGATGAAGGCTTCCGCGGCGTTAACTGGGCGCTGCTCGTCGGCTCCGTTCCCCGCAAGGCCGGGATGGAACGCGGCGATCTGCTGGGCATCAACGGCAAGATTTTCACCGGGCAGGGCAAAGCGATTGAAGCCAATGCTGCCGCCGATGTTCGCATCCTCGTGGTGGGCAATCCGTGCAATACCAACTGCCTGATCGCCATGAACAACGCCAAGAGCATCCCGTCCAACCGCTGGTTTGCAATGACCCGCCTGGACGAGAACCGCGCCAAGGGCCAGCTCGCATTGCGTGCGGGCGTCCATGTCAGCGAGGTGAGCAATGTGGCCATCTGGGGCAATCATTCCGCCACCCAGTATCCCGATTTCTACAACGCCAAGATCGCCGGCAAACCGGTGACCGAGGTCATTCCTGACGAAGCCTGGCTCAAGGAAACCTTCATCCCGACCGTGCAGCAGCGCGGCGCGGCCATCATCAAGGCCCGCGGCTTGTCTTCGGCCGCTTCCGCCGCCAACGGCGTCGTCGATACCGTTCGCGCCCTCACCACGCCGACCCCGGCGGGCGACTGGACCAGCGTCGCGGTTTGCTCCGACGGCTCCTACGGAGTTGAAGCGGGTCTTATTGCCTCCTTCCCGATCCGCAGCAACGGCTCGGAGTGGGAAATCGTCCAGGGCGTGCCGGTCAACGAATTCTCCCGCTCGAAGATCGACGCCAGCGTCGCAGAGTTGAAGGAAGAAAAGGAGATGGTGAAAGCTCTCCTCTAAGGAATTTAGACTCCATCTTGATCAGATAAACGCGGAGGGTTTCGGCTCTCCGCGTTTTTTCGTGGGCGCGAAATCCAATTGCTATTTCTAGGCTGAATCGAAAACCTGGGGCGATGCCCCAGGCTGGGTATGGAACCGCGCCGTTGGCACTGAAAGTCGCATTTCTCAACGAGTAATTTTCATGCCGAACACGATGGCATCTTGCCGCTTCGGTCCGAAGCCAAGCGGCTGGAAGCCGCTTCTACCAAGGAGGAATGAACCCTTGGCCTTTGGACTGATCTTTACCCGATAGTACGGAAATGGTCCCCTGGGCCGTTGTGGTTACCGTTATGCTTGAGAACGGAAGCCATTTTGGAGACTTTCTGGCGCATGATTTTCCCCATTTTGAACTTTACGGTTGCGCGCTCGGGGATGTCGTACCGGCTTCCCGGTTCATTGGGATTACGCCCGACTCTTGGTTTCGTGAGCCGCACTTCAAAAACGCCGAAATTTCTCAACTCGACATCGCGACCGCCTGCAAGCGATTCCGTGATGTAGTCGAGCGTCCTCTGAACGACCTCGATCACATCTCCTTGCACCAACCCGGTTTCGTTGCTGATCCTGACTACCAAATCCCTCTTAGTCAAATTAGCCATAACTTTTGTGGATGTTATGCGCTGGAACATCAAAGCGAGCAAGCTCGGAATAACTCATTCCTGATAATTTTTTCAACGCTCAATTTCGTTTCTGTTAAGATAGAATTGAAAAAAGAAATTACTGAATCCAACAAGGGTTCCCCAGAGTAGAAGCAAGCGCACCTGCTTGCGGGAGACTTTGATCCTCGCCGGAGTTTCAAGCGGATAGTCGCGTTCCAGCAAATCAAGCGTTTTCCGGGCGAGCGCCCAAGGCAGGAAGCACGCGAACCTAAGCCGCCAAGGGCGCAACGCCTCCACATAGAGTAATCCCCGGTCGAGATGTTCCCTCGCACGGGCCAGCCAGAACGCGAATGCCGCCCTGGCTTGGGCGGGATGGGTCCGAAGGTTTTCGGGAGGTCCGCCCAATTCATCCGCCGGAAGATAGCAGCGGCCGGAGGCAAGGTCCGCC
Organism: Verrucomicrobiota bacterium; assembly: GCA_037130675.1. Lineage (GTDB taxonomy): Bacteria > Verrucomicrobiota > Verrucomicrobiia > Chthoniobacterales > Chthoniobacteraceae > JBAXSN01. The sequence goes on along the minus strand of JBAXSN010000043.1, from coordinate 12,165 downwards.
GGGGCATCGCGCAGGATGTTCACGAGCTGAAGGCCTTTGCCAAAGGAGATTCCCAGTTGCACCATCTCGCCAAGGTCTCTGGTGCTGTAATGCTTGAGATGGCGATTGCAGATTCGCGTCCAGAATTCCCCGACGCACCCCGCCACGCTGTAGGTATAAGCCTCGAGTTCCCCTGCATCGGCAAGCGCCGTGACCTGTTCGCCGTTGTCTTTTGGAAACCGCTGAATATCCAAAGTCTGGCCCCGGAGTATCTCCTGCAACACCCAGACGATTTCCTGGCGATCGCCGGGTTCTGTTTGCCTCAATGCCCCCAAAAGGTTTCCTGCTTGGGCCAGGAGTTCCCGTTCACCCGAGTCCTTTACTCCTCTTTCAACCGGGGCCAAATCCGGAGCGGGAGCAAACCCGGAAATGGACTCACCGAACTGGTGCAAGGCCTGCAGCCGGATTTCTGGGGTGGCTTCGGCACTGTCGGCGATCGTGTCTGTCGTTCTGGCGAGGAGATAAGCCAAGCCGATTGGCCTTCTAAGCGGCCAAGGCAGGGCGCGGATGGTCAGGTAGAAGGAACGCGACACGGACGCCAGGATGGCTCCGTAGAGATCCGGGTCCTGCTCCGGACTGTTTTTCAAGTTGGCTGAGGTTGCCACCCCTTCATCCTGCCAGCAGGATGAGCCCGGTGCAAACCCCAACATTACAGCAGCCACCACCAAACCTGTAGCCGCCCCGCTCAGTCGGGGCGGCGATGTGAGGATGCTGCGGCTTACAGAAGCCGTAGCGAACTGAGCAGCGGAGTGTCGATGCGTCCAGTGACCGGCAGGGCCTTGTCCACTTGGTATGCGCGAATGGCCGCGCGAGTTTGCGGGCCGATGTCGCCGTCCACCGGGCCTCCATAGTATCCTTTGCGCCGTAGTTCGCGCTGAACGTCCACCTCAACCGAGCCCCGGGCGCGGTCAACGTAAACGACCGACGGCCTCGCCTCATAGTAGTAAGGATACGGGCGATAATAGCCGTACCCGTAAGGGTAGCCGCCGACCCCCACACTGATTTGCGTGCGAGATCCACCCCACCAATGATGTCCTCCATGCCAATCGGCTGAAGCCGGTGTGGTCAACGCCCCAAGAACGATGGCTGAAAATGGGAGAAGCTTTAAAATTTTCATAATCGTAAGACGTACCGATGAGTAGGTTTATTCATTCGGATGTTGTCAGCCGAAAATAGCGCGATTTCGGCTTTCGATCAACCCCTACTGTGAGGGCTACAGCAGGTTGAGCGATCTCAACAATCCCGTGCTGATCGTGCCGCTAACGGGAAGTCCGTTGTCGGCGTCATAGGCGCGAATGGCTGCCCGAGTAGCCGCGCCCAGAATGCCGTCGATCGGTCCGTCGTAATAGCCCGCGCGTCTGAGCTGCGCTTGAACATTCGTAATCACCGAGTCGTCAGAAACGGCGTAGGAATCGCTTTGGTAGTAATCCTGCGGATAATCGTAGTAAGAGCCGTAGTTTCCGTAGTAGTCGGGGTAAGGGTAGTAGGGATAAAAACCCGAGTAATACCACGGAAAGAAGACCTCATTGTTGAACCGGTTGTGGTGGTGATGGTGATCGCGATCGCGATCGCGATCGCGATCGAAGCGATTGTTCCGGAACCGATTGTCGTTGTCAAAGCGGCCCCGATCGGCGAACCGCGCGTCCCGCCCAAAGCGCTCCCCGACGAAGCCAGGTTGCCGGGCCAGCCGATTTGCAGTGAACGCGCCAGCCGTGGTCGCCGCGCCGGGAACCGTTGTGATGGCCCGGGCTGTAGTCACCGCGCGTGCCGTCGTGATCGCCCGAGCGTTGCTAAAGGTGCGTGCCGGGGCAACAACCCGTGGTGCAACCATACTTCGCGAGCCGGCCACGACACCCGGTGCGGCAAAGCGGCGTCCGGCGACGAAATTTCCGGCGGTTCCAAACCGGGCGGCAGATCCGCTGAAACGTGTCACGCCTGCGCCCCCGAACCGGGCAGCGCCCCCGCTGAATCGCGCAACGCCTGCGCCTCCACTAAAACGGGCTGCACCCCCGCTGAAATGGGCACCTCCGCCGCTGAAATGGGCTCCGCCACCGCCGTGCCCGCCTCCTCCACCCCTCATGCCGCCCCGGGCTGCCGCTGGCAAGGTCAGCATTCCCAAGGCAGCCATAGCTGTAGGAATAATTTTGAAGAGTTTCATACTTATAAGAGTTTCGTGCCCGAAGCTCGTTATAAGTGTGGGGGGAGGGGGGAGAGGTGGACGAGGTGGACTGGAAAGCCGCTCTTCTCTCCGCGTCTCCCTGTCCCCGCGTCTCCGCGTCTTCCTCTCCCTGTCTTCCCCTATCGCAGCGCTCCGAGCGCGCTCGTCAACCCGCGGATCTGTTCGACCGTGTGGTTGGCTGAAATCGTAAGCCGCAGCCGGGCGGTTCCACGCGCGACGGTGGGATAGCGAATCGCCGGCACGAAAAACCCGCGATCGAACAGAGTTTTGGAAGCAGCCAAGGCTTCGCTTTCGGCCCCAAGCATAACCGGAATGATGGCGCTCTGGAGCCGGTCCGGCGTCAACCCCGGCGGAAGCCCGGCTGCAAGCACTTTGATGTTGTCCCAGAGTCGGCGGCGGCGGGCTTCGCCCTCTGGGCTTTCCAGAAAGTCGATGGAAGCAGAGGCGGCGGCGGCCAGTGCGGCCGGCGGCGCGGTGGAATAAATAAAGGCGCGGGCCCGGTTCACCAGGAGATCGATGAGGGCCCTGCTGCCGCAGACGTAGCCGCCGCTTACCCCGAGCGCCTTGCTGAGCGTCCCCATCTGGATGTCCACGCGTCCGGTGAGCCCAAGGCGTTCGGCCAGCCCGCGCCCGTTGGCGCCGAGGACGCCGACGGCATGCGCTTCGTCGAGCAACAGCAGCGCCCCGTAGCGTTCCTTGAGCTCCACCAAGTCAGCCAGCGGCGCGCGGTCACCGTCCATGCTGAAAATCGATTCGGTGACGACGAGAACGCGCGCGTCGGGATATTCGTCGCGGGCCCATTGCAGATGGTGTTCGAGCTTGCCGAGCTGATTATGCGGAAAGACGCGGAGTTGAGCGCCGCTGAGCCGGGAGCCGTCGATCAGGGAGGCGTGGGCCAGCTTGTCGAGAATGATCACGTCTTCCTTGCCAGCAAGCGCGCTCAAGGTGCCGAGCGCGGTGGCGTAGCCGCTGGAGAAACTGAGCGCCGCCTCGGTTCGCTTAAACCCGGCGAGCTTCTGTTCCAGGCGCAGATGGGGGGAGAGGGTGCCGCAAACCAGCCGCGATGCGCCCGAACCGACGCCGAATTCGTCGATTGCGGCCTTGGCCGCCTCGCGGAGAAACGATTCTCCCGCCAGCCCCAGATAGTCGTTGGACGAAAAGTTGACCAGTTCGCGCCCGGAATAAGTCATCACCGGTCCCGGCGCGGATTCAATCTCGCGCAGGCGCCGCAACAGCGACTCTTGTTTCAGCGCTTCCAGTTCATCTTCAAAACGGCGTGACATGGGGTGGGTGAAAAAGTGAGGTTACTTACAACGAGAGCCCCCAGGCGAGCAGCGAATAGGAATCGCGCCAGACTTGCTGATTGTCCCCCAGGACCACCACGATGACCTCGCGACCGTTGTTGCATCCGCTGGAGATCAGGCAATGCCCCGCCGCTTCGGTGTAGCCGGTCTTCATTCCGTTGCAGTAAGGATAACCGCGCAGGACGCGATTGGTGTTCTTGAACTCGCGCACCCGTCCGTCAGCGTAGGTGAAGCTGACGGATTTCATGGAGACGATCGAACGGATGGTTGGGCTCAGATAGGCGGCTCGAGCCAGCTTGGCCATGTCCCGGGCGGTGGAATACTGGCCCGGCGCGGGAAGCCCGTTCGGGTTCACAAAATTCGAGTGGGTCATCCCGAGCTCGAGCGCTTTGCGATTCATTTTATCGGCGAACGCTTCGAGGCTGCCGGCGTTGTCGCGCGCCAGGCAGCGGGCCACATCGTTGGTGCTGTGAACGAGCAACACCTGCAAAAGCTCGCGCCGGGAGTAGATCTCGCCGGGTTTGATATAGAGCTTCACCGGCTCGGCCTGGGTGTCGATGGCCTGCACCATCACCCTCCGGTCCAGATTGCCCGCTTCCGCGATCAGAAGCGCGGTCAAAAGCTTCTGCGTGCTCGCCGGCGGACGCCGCTCGTCGGCGTTTTTCTCGTAAAGCGTCCGGGCGGTCCGGGGATCGGTCACCAGCACCGAGGCGGCCCGAGTGAGCGGGATGCCTCCGGAGGTGGCTTCCACCGGCGTCAACGGCACCGGTTGCTCTGCTTGATCGGTCTGCGTGGACGGGTCGGTGTGCTTGGTCGATTTCTTCTTGCGAGTGGCTGCCGACGCCGGCAACGCGGTGGCGGCAAGCAGGGAGGCAATGACAATGGATCGGGAAAATCGGAGGATCATGAAAAAATATGGGTGAACTTGCGGCGGATTGAATTTCAGCGCCGCGGATGCGAAATCGCGTTATTCCTTACTCTCCCCCAGCTGTTTTTCAACAAGGGAATCGCGCGCAGCCCCGAGTTCCAGTGCACGTTGATAATGTCGTCGCGCCAATTCCACCGCCGGCGAACTCCTCTGGAGGTAAATCACGGCCAGATTAAAATGGGCGTCGGCATAGTTGCCGTCCAGTTCGAGGGCACGCTGCAATTCGGCTTCCGCGCCGTCCAGCCACCCTTTGCGCCCCAGGGTCACGCCCAGGTAACTGTGCGCCTTGGCATTGGAGGGTTCGAGCAGAACCGCTTGCGCCAGTGCCGCCAGCGCGGCGTCCAATCGCCCTCCTTCGCAGGTCGCCACTCCGAGCGTGAGCCAGGCCGCGGCCAAATCCGGGTCCACCCGGGTCGCCTGCCGGAGGAGCTTTTCCGCTTCCGCGAAATTCTTGGCCCGGTATTCCATCGAGCCCAGGTTCATGAGTGCGACCAGGCTTTTCGGGTCGTTCTCAAGAAGCGTTTTGAAACGCGCGCGGGCGGCGTCGAGTTCGCCACTTTGAAGAGCCTTCAGCCCCTCGACGGCCAGGGTAGGCGCTTTGTCTGGCGCCGCAAAGCTCAATGGGGCTGAAAGGAGCGCTGTCAGGAGGCAGGCGATGAAGACGCGGAGAGGGGGAGACACGGAGTGGTTCATGGGCATCGGAAAGCGCCCAACCATAGCACTCATTGTGGAATTGCCACGCCTTCAGTTTTTATGGGACGTGGACGAGATGGACGAGATTGACGAGATGGACGAGATTGACGAGATGGACGAGATGGACCCGGAGGAAGCGCTCGCTTCTGCCTCCTCTCTCCGCGCCTCCCCGTCCCCGCGTCTTCCTCCTATGCCCCCAGCTCCCGCGAACGTTCCGCCGCCGCACGGACGGCGCTGATCAACGCCGAACGGACCGCGCCCGCCTCCATCTGTTCGAGGCCGGCGATGGTGGTTCCCCCGGGGCTGGTCACCTGGTCCTTCAATACCGCTGGATGCAGTCCGGTTTGAAGCACCATGCCCGCCGCGCCAGCCACCGTCTGGGCGGCAAGCTGCAATGCCAGGTCGCGCGGCAGTCCCATGAGCACCCCGCCGTCGGCCAGGGCCTCAATCATCAAATAAACATACGCCGGGCCGCTGCCGCTCAGGCCGGTTACGGCGTCGAGCAGCAGTTCTTTGACCTGCGCCACCCGGCCCACCGACGAGAAAATCTGGGTCACCAGCGTCGCATCGGCTTCCGTGGCGGTGCTGCCGGTGGCAAACGCCGCCGCGCCTTGGTGAATCATCGCGGGGGTGTTTGGCATCACACGCACCACCCGGGTCGCCGGGCCTGCGGCTTGTTGCAACTGATCCAGGGAAAGCCCGGCCACGATCGAAATCAGCAGCTTGCCGGCCAGCGCGCCGTCCAATTTGCGCAAAGTCTCCAGGGCGTCGGCCGGTTTGACGCAGAGCACCAGCGCCTCGGAGGCGAGGGCCAGTGCCCGGTTGTCGGCAACGGGGGTGACCCCGGATTTCGCCGCCAGAGATTCCATGGCGGAGGGCACGCAATCGCTGACCAAAATATCAGCCGCCGGGCACGCGCCCGCTTTCACGACGCCGCCGACGAGGGCCGAAGCCATTTTGCCGCAACCGAGAAATCCGATTTTCATGGCCTAAGGAATAGATGGCCGCGTGCTGCAAGCAAATCAGAAATGCGAAGAATTCAACCAGAACAGGGTTGGCGGGGAGCCTGGCATCTCGTTCCCAAACTCAATTTGGGAACGCCATTGTCCCGACAACTCCATTGCCGGGATGGGTCTGTGAAGCGAGTCGGAGTCCCCTCGCAATGGAATTGCGCCCCCAAGTGTGTTCCATCCTCCTTCCTTCGGATAAGTTTGGGAACAAGATTCCCCCTCGCCCACTTCCGATTACACCACTTTTGAGGGCTGATGAAAAAAATCGCTGGCATCCGACGGTCGAATCACGTATAGGGTTGATTATCTTTATGAACAAAATTCCCTCCCAGTGGATTGCATTAAGCAGTTTGGCTGTTTTTGCGTTGGTCGGTAGCGCATACGGCGAGCTCCTTGATGCGAGTGCGGCCAGCACGCCCTCTGTTTCCAGCGTCAAAGATAAAGTTTGCGTGGTGAGCCACAACACCGGGCTGGCGATGTGGTACAACACGGCCAACCACGGTTTTACTCCGACGGTCGCTCCGGATGCCGCCAGCGGGTTCGCAGCCGCCGAAGATTTGGTCTTCGGAAATGACCATCAGCTTGCCTCGTCCAATTTCGACAGCGCCAGCATTTATTCCATCGACCGGGGTAACTCGGATTTCAGTCGTTTTGTTTCCGAAGCCAGCAAAGGTCTCGGAGCGCCCGTGGGTTACGTTTTCGGCAAAGACCGCCAGCTTTATCTCACTTCCCGCAGCCCGGCCAGCGAGCTCGAGTTGATCGATGCCGAAGGCAATCTGCTGGATGCGACGTTGAACTACGGCATTGCGGAGCGTCAAAAACTTCAGCAACTCATGAAGAGCGACATGTCCGCCGTTCCTGAGCCTTCCTCGCTGGCCCTCGTGGGAGTGGCGGGTCTCGCCTTTGCCGCTTGGCGTCGGCGCCGGAGCTAAGCTCGGTAATTTCAAATTTAAAAAAGACTCGTGGCAACACGGGTCTTTTTTTTTACACCGGAAGCTTTCGACCTCATCTTTTTCAGCGCGCTTGCAGTCGTTTTCACCCTGAGCGCAACCGCTCACAAATTCTCGATTCCTATTCGACAACCATTTCTCGAAGCATAAATTTCAGACATGCAGTTCGGGCGTCAGATCATCCCATTCCCAAGTCGCTGGTCTCAAGGCCAGATGCCCGTCGTTGTCGTCTTGATCCTGGCGAACGTGGTCGCTTTCATCGTCCAATGGATTGTCGATTGGATCACCCCGGGCCTTCTGGATTCTATCTTTGCCCTGAGCCGTCATGGAATCTCCGAGGGCTATTATTGGCAGTTCGTGACTTACATGTTCCTGCATGGCGGGATCATTCACCTGCTCGTGAATTCTCTTGGCTTGTATTTTGCCGGACGCGAGGTGGAAACCATTTGCGGGCCGAAGCACCTGCTGGCGATGTACTTTGGCGGCGGGATTCTCGGCGGAATCCTCCAGCTGCTGATTCAATCCACGGGGATTTCTCTGGTCGGCGCATCGGGCGGAGTATGTGCCGTGATCCTCGCGTTTACCACGATTCTTCCCGAGTTGGAGATTACCGCGCTGCTCTTTTTCGTGATCCCGATCCGGATGCGGGCTAAGTGGCTTGGGCGTGGCGTCATCATCACTTCAGTTCTCTTTGCGGTCACCGGGACCGGGGGCGACATCGGGCACTACGCCCATCTGGGTGGCGCAATGCTGGGTTGGTTTTATACCCGGCGCCTCGGCTTCGGGGGGCCGTTTTGGATTCAGCGTTTTGTGAGGGATCGCCGTCGGCTTCAACAGCGGCGGGATCGGATGGCCCCCTCGGAGTTCATCAGCGAAGAGATCGATCCGATTTTGGACAAGATATCGAGGGAGGGCATTCACAGCCTGACCCGGGCCGAGCGGCGAGTGTTGGAATTGGGGCGGGAAAAGATCGCGCGCAAGGCTGGGGGGCGGTAGGGGGAAGACAAGGAGACGCGGGGGCGGAGAGAAGTAAAACGGGCTTCCAGTCCAATCCTGTTCGGATTGCAAGATACGCTCTCGCGAAAGCGATCTTTCAGCGCCAAAGGCGCGAACCCATACCAGCCTGGCCCAACGGGCCAGGTTTCGGTCAAAGGGAGATTTCAGGGCTGAAGGCCCGGCGCATGCTTTTGGCCGCCTGCGCGTCAACCCGCCGATGCCTCGGGCTTACAGCCCTTATCCATTGGGGGGGCGCAGAGTCCTGGGGTTGCGCTGCGCTTCACTCCAGGATGTGATGCCGCCGCGCCGTTGGCGCTCCAAAGACACACCACGTTTAACCACACCCCGAAATTAGTCCGGCTCATACTTCTTGCTTTCCATAAACGGGGCGCGCTTTTACTTTGGGCGTTCCTAAAATACTTTCCTGATGAATCCAAAACTCGATACCCTCTTACGTGCTGCAAACGAAGCCCGTGGCCTCGCCATGGATGCAGTCCACAAATGCTCCTCCGGCCATCTTGGACTTCCACTCGGCTGCGCCGAAATCGGAGCCGCCCTTTTCGGGGAAGCCCTGCGCTGCAATCCCGACCAGCCGAAATGGCTCAACCGGGACCGCTTCATCCTCTCGGCAGGCCACGGTTCGATGTTCATCTATACCTGGTTGCACCTGGCCGGGTACGATCTATCCCTCAAGGAAGTGGAAAACTTCCGCGTGCTTCACAGCAAGACCCCCGGGCATCCAGAATCGTTTGAAACTCCCGGCATCGAAGCGACCACCGGCCCGCTTGGCCAGGGCATTTCCAACGCCGTCGGTTATGCCGTGTCCGCGAAAATGGCCGCGGCCCGGTTCAACACGCCCGAGCACACCATTTTCGACCAGCACATCGTCGCGCTCGCCGGCGATGGCTGCATGCAAGAAGGCGTCGCGCAGGAGGCATCCGCGTTTGCGGGACACGCCCAGCTCGACAATCTCATTCTCATTTACGATTCCAACGACGTCACCCTCGACGCCATGGCGGTTGCCTCGCAGAACGAAGACACCGCCAAGCGCTACGAAGCGCTTAAGTGGGACGTTCAGACGGTGGACGGCCACGACATCCCCGCGTTTTTAGCAGCCTTCGCGAAAGCCAAGGCCGCCACTGGCAAGCCGCAACTCATCATCGCCAAGACCCTGATCGGCAAAGGGATCCCCGAAGTGGCTGGAACCGCGAAAGCCCACGGCGAAGGCGGCGCGAAATTCATCGACACTGCGCGCAAGGCGCTCGGCCTGCCGGAAGAGCATTTCTATGTCTCGCCGGAAACCCGCGCTTTTTTCGTGGAGGTCAAACAGCAACGCCTCGCCAATTATGAGGCTTGGAATGCAACGTATCAGGCGTGGCGTTCGGCTAATCCAGACAAGGCTGCGTTGCTCGACAGCGGCATCAGCCAGGAAGTCCCTGCCGATTTGCTCAGCCGCATCCCGCAGTTCCCGGCCGATGCGAAACTTGCCACGCGCAAAGCCGGCAGCGATGTGCTTCAGCCAATCGCCGAAGCCATGCCCCTGCTGGTCAGCGGCTCGGCGGATCTTTACGGCTCCACCCTCAATTACATCAACACCAGCAAAGATTGGACCCCGGAAAATCCGGGCGGGCGCAACATCCGCTACGGCATCCGCGAGCACGCGATGGCGGGAATCATGAACGGCATCGCCTATGACGGCCTCTTCCGGGCCTCGGGCGCGACGTTCATGGTGTTTGCCGACTACGCCCGTCCGTCCATTCGACTGGCGGCGCTCTCCGGCCTCCCAGTCACCTATATCTTCACGCACGACTCGGTCGGCGTGGGAGAAGACGGCCCCACCCATCAACCGGTGGAAACCGTCAGCGGACTGCGCGTGATCCCGAATCTCGATGTCATTCGTCCGGCCGATCCCGAAGAAACCGCCGGGGCATTTGCGGGGGCCATGCAACGCACCACTGGCCCGACGATGCTCTCGCTTACCCGGCAGGTCGTTCCGAATCTGAGCTTTGCGCCGGTCGAAGTCCGCCGCGAAGGCACGCTCAAAGGCGCCTACATCTTGGTTCAGGAAACCGCTCCGCTGGAAACCATCCTTCTTGCCAGCGGCAGCGAGGTCCAACACGCCGTGGCGGCCGCCAAAGAACTCGGCGCGGGAACCCGCGTGGTTTCCATGCCGTGCATGGAGCGCTTCGAGCGCCAGTCGGTCGAATACCGCGAAAGCATTTTGCCAAACAGCGTCCGTCGCCGCGTGGCCATCGAAGCCGGCGTGAGCGATCTCTGGTATCGCTGGGTCGGGCTCGACGGAAAAGTGGTCGGCATCGACCGCTTCGGCATCAGCGCTCCCGGCAACACCGTGATGGAGCTTTTGGGCATGACCGCCGCGAACGTTGTGGCCGCCGTTAAGGCCCTGGCGTAAGCCGTCCTGAATGGGACTTATGGGAAGCATGGGAATTATGGGAGAGAGACTCCTAATCCCATGCTTCCCAGTCCTCCCATAATTCCCATTCCCCGTCTTCTCACAAACTGTTAGACCATCGTGGAATCTTCTGATCTAATCCTCAGCTCAATTTGCAGAACCATTCCGAATACTTAGCGACCTATGGCATACCAAGACGTGACTCCTCCTGCTGGCGGCAAGATCTCAATCCAAAACGGCAAGCTGACCGTGCCGGCCAACCCGGTGATCCCGTTCATTCGCGGAGACGGGACGGGTCCGGACATCTGGGCGGCCAGCGTGCGGGTGTTTGACGCGGCGGTGGAGAAGGCCTACGGCGGGACTCGTAAGATTGCCTGGTTCGAAGTGTTCGCCGGGCAGGTTTCCAAAGATCGCTTCGACAACTGGCTCCCGGACGACACCGTGGAAGCGTTTCGCGAATACCTTGTGGGCATCAAAGGCCCGCTCACGACCCCGGTTGGCGGCGGTATTCGGTCCCTGAACGTCGCCCTGCGTCAGATGCTCGATCTCTACGTCTGCCTGCGCCCGGTGCAGTATTTCCAAGGCGTGCCGTCTCCGGTCAAGCACCCGGAAAAAGTCGAGATGGTGATTTTCCGCGAGAACACCGAGGACATCTATGCCGGGATCGACTGGACCGCCGGATCGGACACCGCCCGCGCGTTCCTCGAATGGCTGGCGCAGAATTCGCCCAAGGACTTCCAGAAGATCCGTTTCGGGGCCGAAACGCCGGAGTTCGTGGGCGTCGGCATCAAGCCCGTCTCCAAGCCCGGCACCCAGCGCCTGATGCGGGCGACGATCGAATACGCCATCGCCCAGGGGCGCAAGAGCGTGACCATTGTCCACAAGGGCAACATCATGAAATTCACCGAAGGCGCGTTTCGCGACTGGGCCTACGAACTGGCCAAGAGCGAATTTGGCGCGGTGGAAATCGACGGCGGTCCATGGTGCCGGATTCCCGAAGGCAAGCCAGGCGCGGGCATTCTCATCAAAGACGCCATCGCCGACATCACCCTCCAGCAGGTGCTCACCCGTCCGGAAGATTTCGACGTGATCGCCACGCTCAACCTCAACGGCGATTACCTTTCCGACGCCCTTGCGGCACAGGTCGGCGGCATCGGCATCGCTCCCGGCGGGAACATCAACTACCTTTCCGGCCACGCGATTTTCGAAGCCACCCACGGCACCGCTCCCAAGTACGCAAATCTCGACCGGGTGAATCCCGGCTCGGTGATTCTCTCCGGGGAAATGATGTTCCGGTATCTGGGCTGGAACGAAGCGGCCGATTTGATCGTCAAAGGCCTCAACGCGGCCATCGCAGCCAAGCGCGTCACCTACGATTTCGCCCGTCAGATGGAAGGCGCCACGGAGATCAAGTGCTCCGAGTTCGGCACCGCGATCATCGAGAAGATGTAGTGGGCGCTGTAGCCGCCCCGCTCAGTCGGGGCGGCGATGTTAATTTTCAGCATTCGCACGTTGGTGCTGCCCCCGGCTTTACTATTACCCACTCATCAATCGCGTGAGCGCATCGTAGCGCTTTGTCTTTTTGGACAGATATCGAGGCCCCGCAACGTGGGCTCCACGCGGCATGAAAATAGTCGGTGTTGCGACCGAAGC
>JBAXSN010000042.1:0-21557 GCA_037130675.1 Verrucomicrobiota bacterium | reverse complement strand
TCTGTCTTGGCGACCTTTGCGTCCTTGGCGCGAAATCCAATTGCTTTTTCTAGGTGTATATTTTCGAGGATCAGCCGCAACTTTCTTTGGCATCTTGGGTTTCCTTAATGAGATGAACCGCAACAATTTCGACGAGAGTGAGGCCGACGCCCTTTGGGATTTGCTCGGCCATGCCAGAACGGTGGAGATTTCGCCGTTCTTTTCGCGCAATGTTTTGCGCGAACTTCGGAAGGCTCAGGAGCGCCCGCATCCTGTGCTGGGAGTGTTTCGCCGCTGGCGATTGCTGGTCTTCGGGGCGGCCGCGGTCGCCATCGTGCTGGCCAGCAGTTGTGTGTTGCTTCAGGATCGAAGCGGAATGGGATCGATCGCTCAAAATTCTGTGGACACGCAGGTCGTTCGGGACTTGGATGAATTGCTCGCTTCAGACGACAGCAAAGTATGGCTCGACAGATCCGTTTATTAATCCCAAGCACGCTGATCGCCATCGGTCTTGCCCTCGGCGTTGCCAGCAATGCCCAGGAGGCCGTTTCCGGCACTTCGGTGGCAAGCGTAACCGCCTCGCCGATCGCCACTCCCGCGACTTCCGCCACCCCGGCCCCGACTGCGGCAATACCTTCTCCCGTCAAAGCAAAGGGCGACCACCCGGATCAAGCCGCTTTTTTGGACAGCCTGAACCCGGCGCAGCGTCGGCGGTTTGCGGAAAACTTCGAGCGCTGGAAGAATCTCCCCCCGACGAAGCAGGCTGAACTACGGAAGCATGAGCAGATCCGGATCAAACAGATGCTCAAAGAAGTCAACGAGGCGATCGAGCAAAACGGGTTGAAGCTCAGTCAGGAGCAGCGCCAGCTTTTCACTTATAGATTTGCCCAGGAGCGCCGCACGATCGAAGAGAATCTCCGCAAGGAGATGGATGAAAAACGGGGCCAGGCTGTGGAACAGCTCATCAGCGAACTGGTGGCGGAATTCGGAACCATGCCGCCGTTTCTGAATTACAGCACCCCAGCGGCGACGGAAACTCCAAAGCCATAAGGGAGACCAAGGGGGGGGAACCTCAAGCATGAGCTGGTTTTCATTCCATATCTCCGACTTCGCTTATTCTTTTTTGAGCATCCTTTTCGAAGGGGTGCCGTTTCTGCTGCTTGGCTCGGTGATCTCCGGAGCGGTGGATGTCTTCGTCCCGCCTCAACTCCTGGCGCGGTTACTCCCAAAAAACCGGACGGCGGCCGTGCTGCTGAGCGGGCTGCTCGGAGCGGTCTTTCCGATGTGCGAATGCGGCAGCGTGATCGTGATCCGGCGCTTCCTGGCCAAGGGCTTGCCAGTATCGTGCGCGGTGACGTACATGTTGGGAGCGCCGATCGTCAGCCCGGTGGTGGCCCTGAGCACGTTTGCGGCTTTCCGGGGACAGAGCCCCTGGGTGATGACTTCGCTGCGACTTTCCCTCGGCTATTTGATTGCCGTGGCTGCGGGGTTGATCGTGCAGCGACTCCCTCTGAGGCAGGTTCTCACGCCAAAGGTGATCGACTCCCTACCTGAAGACCGCTCGCTCAAGACGTCTGGCGCGGCCCTGATTCCGCTGATCATTGGGCCAATCGAAATCGCTCCGAAACCGCAGAGCGCGACATGCGCCGCTCCGGATTGCGGCTGTGGGAGCCAGGAACAATTTTTGAAGGCATCGAACCAGCCAGGAATCGGCTCCAAGCTCCTCAAGGTGGCCCGCTCGAGCACCTCCGATTTTCTCGACGTGGCGCTCTTTTTCGTGATCGGGGCGACGATTGCGGCGACTTTCAACACCGCGGTCGATCAATCGGTCATTCAGCCGCTCGCCTCCAACAGCCTGCTGGCTACCGTGTCGATGATGGGCCTGGCCGGCGCCCTGGCGCTCTGTTCCAGCACCGACGCGTTCATCGCCGCAACTTTTATTACGTTCCCGTTCGCGGCCAAGCTCGCTTTCCTGGTGTTTGGGCCGGTGTTCGACGTGAAACTCTTTTTCCTCTACGGCCTGATCTTCCGGCGAAAATTCGTAGTGCTGCTGGCGATTGGACTCTTCATTGCGATCGCGCTACTTTGTCTGCGCATGTCGGTCCTTGGTTTATGACAAAGGCTTTAGATCGCTGGCTTCCGCCGGTTACGCTCGGCACTTGGAGCGGCATCCTGCTCTATTTCTACCTGAGCGGGCGGCTCTCGGCGTTTCTGCATCCCACGTTCCGGCCCGGCGTGCTCGCTTCGGGAGTCGTGCTGCTGGCGTTTGCACTGAGCGCGGTTTTTTCGAGCAGCGATACGGGGTGCTGCGACGACGTTGCATGCAGTCACGCCGTGACGCGACTGACCACCGGCAAGCTGCTTACCTTCGCCGCCCTGATCCTGCCGCTGATGCTTGCGGTCGGCATCTCGCACGACAGCTTTGGTCTGGCTGCGTTGCAAAACCGGGGCGTGAGCACCGGCGCGTCCGGGCTGTTGGGCGGCAGCCGGGATAAAAACACCGGAACCGCCGACCAATTCATCCCAAAGACCGCCAGCGGAGCTATCGACGCCTCGGTAATCGACCTGCTTTATGCCGCCCAGGATTCCAGTCTGCGCCCCGACTTTGAAGGTAAAACCGTGGAGTTCGTAGGGCAACTCATGGCTGAAAACGACGCAAACCCGAACGGCAACCGGATGAAAGTGGTCCGGATGTACATGACGTGCTGCGCAGCGGATGCCCGGCCTATCGCCGCCATTATCGAACTGCCGGGGAAAACAGCCGTGCCGGACTTGTCCTGGGTGCGGGTCGTCGGAAAACCGGCGTTTCCGACGGAAGGCGGCAAGACGTTGCCACTGGTAAAGGTGGAATCGATCAAAGTGACCCCGCCGCCGGACGAGACGATGTTGTATTAGGGTACGGATCGAAGCGGCATGGATGCCGCTTCTACTGTGGAAGCGGCTTCCAGCCGCTCCTCCGTGGCGAAAGCCTACATCTTCATCTTGTGCATCTTCTCGGGGATGCCCTGCGTCTGGCGTCGGAGCGCGACGAGCATTCTTCGGGCCATGCGGTTGTCGCGGGGCGTGAGCACCTCCAGGCTTCGCCGGGGCGATCCCCATTCGAGCACATCGATCGTCACATTCCGCACCCCCCATGCATGCATCGCCCGATTGCCCGGCATGCAAAGGTCGATGGTGCGGGTGCCGATCAGCGCCGAACCGTAGTCGTCGATTTCATAGACCTGTCCGGTTTCACGGATGCGGAACCGGGTGCCCAGCGGAAACTCCGACCAATCGGAAGCGGCGCTGGTGATACTTCCGTGACAAAGCCTGCCGCCAATTGCGTTCCGGGAACCGGTATAGGCGGTGGTCCGGACGTTGAGCACATTAGTCGCCGTCATGGCTCCTCGCTTGAATCCGCCCTGCATGCCGGGTTGGGCGCACCCCACCAATGCCAGCGCAAGGCAGAGAACGAGCAGGAATCGGGGTTTGGATGAGGGGAGCATCAGGGAGGAAAGAGCCGGTATGGTGCCATCCCCGCGTGAATGCGTCAATGCGGGGAAAATGGCTCACCCGTCCAAATAATCCCTAAGTTTCTCCCGGAGTTCCGTTCTGGCGCGGAAGAGAACGCTTTTCACGGCAGGAACACTCAGGTTGAGAATCTCGGCGATTTCTTCGTAAGAAACGTCCTGATAGCGCCGGAGCACGACAGCCATACGCTGGACTTCCGGGAGCGCATCGATGGCTGCCTGGATGGCCGTCTGCATCTCGGTTTCCAACATCAGCGCGGCGGGCGACTTCGCCTGGGTGTCGTGAGATTGAAAACTGCGCTCTTCCGGCTCCCGCTCCAAAAGCACCACGGGATGGCGCTTGCGGCGACGCGCCTCGTTAAAGACCAGATTCCGGGTGATGGTGAAAAGCCAGGTGGTGAACTTCGCGCTCGGTTCGTAGCGGCTCGCGGAATTCCAAACCCGAATGAATACCTGCTGCGCGATATCTTCGGAATCGGTGCCGTCGCCGAGCATTTTGGCCACGGTGCCGATAACGCGGGCTTGGTGCGTCTCAATGAGCTTTTGAAATGCTCCCGTGTCCCCCTGCCGGACGCGTTCCATCCAGGCAACATCCTGCTGGTCAGCAACGCAAAATTCGGGAAGAGCTTCGGACATTTTCGGGGAAAGGAAATATGCCTCAAAGGGCTATCTGAAAGCTGGAACCCATACGGTTCACAGAATCTCATTTGCAGGCGGGGCACGGGACTACTTCATCAATTCTTCAAGTGCCGCGTCAGGATCGGAGCCCAGTTGAACTGAAAGCTTGTAGTGTTTCCGGGCGTTCTCTTTGTCCGGGGGCTGCGCGGTGGCGAGGACGACGGCAAGGTTGAAATGAGCGTCGGCGTAGCTGCCGTCGAGTTGAATGGCGGTTTCAATCTCTTTTTGGGCTGCTTCCCCCCACCCTTTCTGGGCAGCGGCAACGCCAAGGTAATTGTGCGCGGTGGGGTTCTTCGGATTGACCGCCAGGGAACGGGTCAGCGAGTTAATGGCATCGTCGTATTTGCTCTGTTGGTAATAGACGATCCCCAGCGTCGAGTAAGCGAAGGCATCGTCGGGCGCGATGGCGATCACTTTCTTAAAGGTCTCTTCGGCCAGCTTCAGTTTGCCGGCGCGGAATCGGGCCACGCCGAGATTGGAAAGCGCATAGACATTCGAGGGGGCCTGGCTGATGACCTTTTCATACGACTTCTCGGCTTCGGTGTATTGGCCGCGATCGAACTTTTCCTTGGCTTCCTGAGCGAGCGCCTGGAGTTCCGGCGGCACGTTCGGCTTGTTCTCGGTGTCCACCATCGGCTTGTTGTCCCACTTGTGCGAGGTATCGCGCGGGGAGGTTGCCGCAAAGGCTCCGTTGCCGAGCGGCGGTCGGCTGCCGCCGGTGGGCAAGGCTCCGTCGATCGGGGCCGGAGTGGAACTCGCCTTGGCGGAATCAAGTTTCGCAGGGACCGCTCCCGCGACCGGCGTCGCGTCGGACTGCGGGGCGGCGATGGAAATAGCCATCGCATTGGAGTTGTTGTCGATAATCTCCATTTGCGGCGATTTGAAGAGCGCCCGCTCTTTTTCCGTGAGCTTGACGACCGGCTGGCTCAGGAAATCGATCTGTTCGTTCAAGGCTTTCGAGCGCACTTGCAGGCGACCGAGTTCGGAGACGATCAGCTTCCGCGATTGTTCGCGCCGGGCCTGGTCTTTCAACTCCCTCATGACAATGCCGCGCAAGAGATCGTTCTCGTCGGTTAGCTTCTTTTGATCCTCGCCCTGGACAGGCACGGCGGAGGCCGCCACCGTGGTGTCGAGTTGCGCCTGCAGCGACTCGATCACGTTTTGGCTGGCGCCGTTTTCTTTCTGCGCGGCAGCGAGTTGATCCTGAACGCTCGCGAGCTTCTGTTTGATGGTGACAATTTCCTTATCCTTCTCCGGAGCGCTGCTGTTGAAGCTTGAGATGGTCTTTTGGGCGTCATCGAGCTTCTTCATCAGGTCGCCGTTCTCCGCGAGCAGCTTATCAACCTGCACCTGGGCCTCCTTGGCCTTGGCGAGTTGAGCCATGACGTCGTCCCGCTGTTTCGCGAGGTTGTCCCGTTCGCTGGAAACCTTGGCAATCTGGGTTTTCGAATCCGCAAGCTGGGTCGAAAGCGCCGCCACTTCGGACTTGGCGCTGTCGCGTTCCTGGACGACTGCGACGAGCTTCTTCTCCGAGTCGGCGAGCGATTCGATCCGCTTCTGAGCGTCGGCTAACTGGCTGGCAAGCTTCGCCTTTTCTTCCTGGGCGGCATCGCGGTCCTTGGCGATTTGCACGAGCTTCTTCTCGGCATCCTCCAAGGCTTCAAGCTTCTTCTGGGAGTCGGCCAGATCGTTTTTCAGCTTCGAGTTTTCGGCTTTTCCTGAGTCGCGATCCTGAGTGAGCTCCAAAATTTTCTTCTCGGCATCCGCCAACGCGGCAGCCTTCTTCTGCGCTTCGGCAAGCTTGGCGGCAAGCTGAGCTTTTTCCGCCTGCGCCTGGTCAAGCTGTTGATTGATGAAAGTGAGCTTCTGGTCGGCGCCGACCAAACCGGTCGCCTTCTTCTGGGCGTCAGCGAGTTGGGCCGAAAGCTGGGTTTTCTCCAACTCCGACGCGGCGAGTTGCGCGCTAAGGGCAGTCAGCTTCTTTTCGGCCTCGCTGAAACCAGCGGTCTTCTTTAAGGCCTCGTCGAGTTGAGCCATCAGTTTGGCTCTTTCCTCATCGGCGGCGGCGAGCTTCTTGTCGAGTTGCGCCAGCTTGGTCTCAGCTTCGGTGAGTCCCGCCGCGTTCTTTTCCGATTTGGTAAGTTGAGAGGCGATTCTGGCCTTTTCCGCTTCGGAAACCGCCAGCTTCTCGTTGAGCTGGGTAAGCTGTTTTCCTGCCTCGGCCAGTTCAACAGCGCTCTTTTCAGCGGCGGCGAGTTTGGCGGCGAGCTTCGCTTTTTCAGCCTCGGCCTCCGCAAGCTTCTGGTCGGTCTGGGCAAGCTTCTGCTCGGCTGCTTCGCGTTTGGATGCGATTTCCTGGGCCTTGGCGAGGAGATCTGCGAGTTTCGTTTTCTCGGCATTCGCCGCCTGGAGATCGCTGTTGATTTTCGCGAGTTGTTTTTCGGCATCGCCCTTTGCGGCGGCGTTCTGCTGCGCCTGGGCCAACTGCTCCGCAAGCTTCGCTTTTTCGGCCCTCTCCGCTTCGAGGCTTTCGTTGATCTTCGCGAGCTTCTTTTCAGCTTCGGCACGTCCGGCGGCGTCCTTTTCCGATTTGGCAAGCTGGGCGGCGATTGAAGCTTTTTCAGCTTCGGAAGCGGTCAGCTTTTGGTTGATTTGGGCGAGTTGTTTTTCGGCATCGCCCTTTGCGGCGGCGTTCTGCAGCGCCTGGGCCAACTGCTCCGCAAGCTTCGCTTTTTCGGCCTTCTCCGCTTCGAGGCTTTCGTTGATCTTCGCGAGCTTCTTTTCAGCTTCGGCACGTCCGGCGGCGTCCTTTTCCGATTTGGCAAGCTGGGCGGCGATTGAAGCTTTTTCAGCTTCGGAAGCGGTCAGCTTTTCGTTGACTTGGGCAAGTTGTTTGGCGGTCTCCGCTGAACCGGCGGCGCTCTTTTCCGCATCCGCAAGCTTGGCCGCGAGCTTCGCCTTTTCGGCCTCGGCCTCGGCGAGCTTCTTGTCGGTCGCCGCCAGCTTCTTCTCGGCAGTGGCGCGTTTATCGACCTTCCCCTGGGTTTCGGCAAGAAGCGCCGAAAGCTTGGTTTTCTCAGCCTTTGCGGTCTGGAGATCGCTGTTGACCTGTGCAAGCTGCTTCTCGGCTTCATCGCGGGCGGCGGCGTTCTGTTGCGCCTGGGTCAACTGCTGGGCAAGCTTGGCTTTTTCAGCCTTTGCCGATTGAAGACTCTCGTTGATCTGGGCAAGTTTCTTTTCCGCGTCGTTGCGTCCCGCAGCATCCTTCTGAGCCTCGGCAAGCTGGGCGCTCAAGGCCGATCTCTCGGCCTGAACCGCGTCGAGCTTTTGATTGATTTGAGCCAGCTTGGCGTCGGCTTCGGTGCGTCCCGCCGCTTTCTTTTGCGCTTCGGCGAGTTGCGCGGTCAGACTCTGGTTCTGGGCGGTTGCGGCTTCTCGATCCCGGGTAAGCGCTTCCACTTTTTGTTGCGCCTCTGCGAGTTTACCCGAGAGATTCGGCCTTGTGGCGAGCGAGACGACTTTTCTGGCGAGCATTTCGCCCTGTTCCTCTGCCACTTCACGATCTGCCTTGGCGTCCTCCAGAGCATTCCGGAGTTTTGCGATCTGCTTGTCCGCGGCTTCATTGGCACTGGCGGAAGCTTTGGCTTTCTTGAGTTCCTCCTGGGCCTTGCCAAGCTTGGCCACGAGATCGGCCTCGGTCGTTTTCGTGCGCTCCAACTGCGCATTGGCAGCGGCGGCGGCGGCCTTGGCCTGCTCCAGTTGAGCCTTTAAATCCTTTTGCGCATCGCCTTCTGACATTTTGGCGCGCTCCAACTGCGCGGTGGCTGCGGCGGCGGCGGCCTTGGCCTGCTCCAGTTGAGCCTTCAAATCCTTTTGCGCATCGCCTTCTGACGTTTTGGCGCGCTCCAACTGCGCATTGGCAGTGGCGGCGGCGGCCTTGGCCTGCTCAAGCTGAACCTGCAAGTCTTTTTGGGTGTCGCCTCCCGCCGTTTTGACATGATCCAACTGCGCGTTGGCTGCGGCGACGGCGGCCTTGGCCTGCTCAAGCTGAACCTGCAAGTCTTTTTGGGTGTCGCCTCCCGCCGTTTTGGCGCGCTCCAATTGCGAATTGGCAGTGGCGACAGCGGCCTTCGCCTGTTCAAGCTGAGCCTGCAAGTCCTTTTGGGTATCGCCTCCCGCCGTTTTGACGCGCTCCAACTGTGCATTGGCAGCGGCGGCGGCAGTTTTGGCCTGCTCCAGTTGAGCCTGCAAATCCTTTTGAGTGCCGTCTCCCGCCGTTTTGACGCGCTCCAACTCCGCGTTGGCAGCGGCGGCGGCGGCCTTGGCCTGCTCCAGTTGAGCCTTGATCTCCTTTTTCGCGTCGCCTTCCTGTTCGATGCGCGTCCGCGTCTGGGCGTTCTCGGATTTCACCCGCGCCAACTCCGCTTTGGTGTCGCTTTCGCTTTGCTGCAGCTTCGTTAATTGCTCACGAGCAGCCGTCTCCGCTTCCCTCGCCTTCGCGGCTTCGGCTTTGATGGCCTCGGCTTTTTTCAGCTTTTCCGCCTGTTTTCCGCTGACTTCTTCCGAACGGCTCAGCTTTTTAACGGCATCATCCAGTCGGCTCGCAAGTTTGGCCTTTTCTTCCTGCGTGGCCTGGAGTTGTTCGCGGGATTGCTTCAATTGCTTTTTAAGAGCCGCCATCTGGCTGCGGATTTCCCGGGCGGCCTGATCCATCACATCGGTGTCATCAGCCGGGGCTGAATCCGAAACCGCGTCACGTTTGGCCGGTTTGGACGAGCGACGCTCGGGAACTGCCGATTGCGGCAGCGCGGTGTCGTCATTGACGCCCGGGAGCAAACTGGAGTCGAGCGGCGGGGGCTGTGCGGCGTCAGGAACGACGGGCGGGGCCTCCAGCGCGAGTTTCTGCTCGATTTTAGAGATCGCGTCGGTCGTCTTCTTCATCCGGTAATCGACGATCAGCGGCTGCCATTCCGGATGGCGATTATGGAGTTGATCGAGCAGGTTGCCGGCGAAGCGGTATTTGGAAAGAGCGGCCTTGTAGCTGCCGTCGCGCTCCATTTTTTCGGCCTGCTGGACGCTCATGTAAGCGTTGAGAAAGACTTCCGAAGGGTCGCCGGATTCCGCTCGGACGGACATGGGCGCCAAGGGAGCCAACACGCCGGAGGAGGCGACCAGGAAAGTGAGAAGGGGGTGCCGCATAGATAGAAGGAGACGAAAGTAGAGGAAAACCCCATCTCTTGCAACCGGCAACACGGAGACCCGCAGGGCAAGCGCATCAAAATTGCTATACGGAACAACATTCCGAAGCGCCAACGGTGCGGCACCATGCCAGCCTTGGGCGTTGCCGAAGGCTGGTATGGGGCGCCTTCAGCGTTGAAGAAGGAGTCGTCCAAAATTTGATGCGTTTGCCCTGGCTGCTGCTCGATGGGAACTTGACAGAAGGTGCCGTTTTGCCACTTTGTTGCCATGGGACAATCCGTGAAACTATCCGATTCCCCAATGCAGTTGAAACGGCTGGGCGCCTCTAAACCATTGTCGGATTGCTTGCGGGAAGTTGAAGAACCCGAAGGGCGCCAGCGCCTCGCCAAGGTTCTGAACCAAGGACCATTTCCCCATTTCGAGCCTTCCTCTCGGCCGGGAATTCTCGTAAAAGTTAACGAAAAGGGCACACGAACCGAGGGGCGGTTCATTAACCGCAAGTTCGACTGATCGCCGAATACCAAGACGGTGAACTGTTGAGACATTGAACCAAAACCCAAGTGGTTTCAGAGAAACCTGTGACCATTCGCCATGCTTCGCCATCTCTACGTTCACATCCCGTTCTGCCCACGAGTCTGCCCTTACTGCTCTTTTTATAAAGAAGCGTCGGATCGGAACAAGACTCAGCGTTTCCTCGACGCCGTGCTGGCGGAACTCGACCGGGAATCAGCGATCGAACCGCTGCAACCAGTCACGATCTTTTTCGGTGGCGGCACCCCGAGCGCCCTTTCAACTTCGCAACTTGAATACCTGCTCACCGGGCTGCGCGCCCGGCTCGATTTGATCGCGCTCCAAGAATGGACGCTGGAGATGAATCCGGCCACGGTCTCCCTGGAGAAAGCCCGGAGCTTGCGGGAGCTCGGTGTCAACCGGATCAGCATGGGCGTGCAATCCTGGGACCCGGCGCTCCTGAACGTCCTGGGGCGAGTGCATACCGCTGACCAAGCGGCGCGCTCCTATGAGATTCTCCGGGAAGCGGGATTCCAGAACGTGAATCTCGACCTCATGTTCGCCGTTCCGACCCAGACCCGCGAGCAGTGGCGCGCTTCGTTGGTGAAAACCATCACGCTCGCCCCGGAACACATCTCTTCGTATTGCCTCAGCTACGAGGAGGACACGGCATTTTACCAGCGCTTCCAAAGCGGCCAGTACGTGCAGGACAAAAACTGGGACGCCGATCTTTTTGAGATGACAATGGACACGCTCGGCGAGGGCGGCTACGCGCAATACGAGATCTCCAACTACGCCCGCCCGGGGCGCGATTGCCTTCACAACCTGGCTTACTGGGCCGGCGCGGATTATCTGGGACTGGGGCCGAGCGCGTTTTCGACTCGCGGTTCGCATCGCTGGGAAAACGTCCCTAACACCGAAGACTACTGCTCGCGCATTCTCAATGGGGAATCCGCCGCAAGTTTCCGGGAAGAGGTCGATCCCCTCACCCGCCGTGCGGAAGCGATTGCGTTTGGACTCCGGACGAACCGTGGAATTTCGCTCGAACTGCTGAGGCCGTGGCCCGCCGAAGTGCGCGAGTTTTTGGAAGAGGGGTTTTTCACCAAGGACGGAAACCGGGTTCGCCTGACCCGGAAAGGCAAAATGGTCGCCGACACTCTGGCGGAGGCGTTTGTTTCACTTCCGCCCACATCCGTCCCATTTTCCTAATATTCCTCTGGACAAGAAGGCGCTCTTGGTGTTTCTTCACCGCTCCCAAGCGCGAAAAACAAGCCGCCGTTGGTCCCTGGGCCGTGATCTCATGATCTCCGGCCGCTATGCGCCAGGGGTAACCCGGCGACCCAAGAAGAATTCAGGAAACGAGAGCATCTTAGCGCTTTGAGCGCATCCGACTCCCTCGAAAGAGGTTCGGCAGCAGCCAATCAGCCATTTGAGTTTTCATTCCTGTTCACCTTGCCATTATGCCAGTTCGTTTAGGACGTTTCGAAATGCCCAAGACTCTCGCCAAAGACGAGAGCACCGCCTCGGAAACTTACGCCCGGTTCGTTGCCGAACCATTTGAGGCCGGATACGGCCACACCGTCGGCAACTCCCTGCGCCGCGTGCTCCTCTCCTCTTTGGAAGGCGCCGCCATCACCAGCGTGCGCATCCAGGGTGTGCAGCACGAATTCGCCACGCTTCCGGGCGTGATCGAAGATGCCACCGACATCGTGCTCGCCCTCAAGAAGGTCAAGTTCAAGTCCGCCGACCACGAGACCCGCCGCCTGACGATCAGCGTCAACAAAGAAGGCACCGTCACTGCCGGCGACATCCAGGAAGTCACTGGAATCGAAGTGCTCAACAAGGACCTCGTCATCTGCACGCTCGACAAGAAGCAGAAATTTGACGCGGAACTCGAAATCAAAGTCGGCCGCGGTTTTGCCACCGGCGACGAAAACAAATACCCGGACATGCCGATCGGCGTGATCCCGATCGACTCGATTTTCTCGCCGGTGACCCGGGTGAAATACGCGGTGGAAAACACCCGCGTCGGCCAGCGCACCGACTACGACAAGCTCGTGCTCGAAGTCTGGACCGACGGCCGTATCGCCCCTGAAGACGCGCTCTTGCACGCTTCGGCCATCCTGCGCCATCACCTCGATCCGTTTGTCAATTACGACGAAAACGCCGTCGAGTTCGACGAGACCCCGAAGGAAGTCAGCCAGGAAAACGCGGCTCTCAAGAAGCTCTTGAACATGAGCGTCAACGAAATCGAACTTTCCGTTCGCGCGGCAAACTGCCTCAACAACGCCAACATCACCACCGTCGGCCAGCTCGCACAGAAGACGGAGGCGGAGATGCTCAAGTACCGCAACTTCGGCAAGAAGTCGCTGAACGAGATCAAAGAGAAGCTCACCCAGCTCGGACTCAGCCTCGGCATGAAGTTCGACTCGAACCTGATCGAAACCCAAGTGAGCGAAGCTTACAAAGGCTAGTCCATCCAAGAAATCTTAAAGTAATCACACCATGCGCCATAAGAAGAATACCGTGAAACTCGGTCGCAGCCAAGCGCATCGGGACGCGCTCCTGGCCAACCAGGTTTGCAGCCTGATCGAACACTCCCGCATCACGACCACCTTGGCCAAGGCCAAAGCCGTTCGTCCGTTCGCGGAGAAAATCGTCACCCTCGGCAAGAAAGGCACGCTCCACGCCCGCCGTATCGCCCTCGGTTACCTCCATCACAACGAAGCCGCGGTTCGCAAACTCTTCACCGAGGTTGCACCCCGCACGGCAGCACGCGCCGGCGGCTATACCCGCATCGTGAAACTCGGACCACGCCAGAGCGATTCAGCTCCGATGGCATTCATCGAATGGGTGGACCAGGCTGCCCCCGAAGCAGCCGCTCCGGAAGCGCCCGCCGCATAAGGAGAAGGCATCACGCATTTGCGCAACGACTGATTAGCAGTCGCGCGCGCTACAACCTCAAGGGATTCCGGTTCGCCGGAATCCCTTTTTGCTGCCCTGTAGCCGCTTGGATGGGAGTTATCGGAAGCAAGCCAAAAGGTCTCCCCTACAGACGCTATGATTGAGGGGTGATCACCTCGCCTTTGGCAGTGATTCGCGGCGGACGTTGAGGAGGCATTTCCAGGTTGAGCTGGGCGAGCAGCAGGCGGTGGTCTTTTTCGAGTTGGGTGTCCACTTCTTCCGGGAATGCCGCGGTCCATCACCCAGATGCGATCGGCTTTGCCGTATTGATCGGTGATCTTTTGGAGGAACTCGCGCAAGGTGGTCTTGTCGGCGGTGTTGCCGGGCGTAGAGGATCATCTTGAACCCGAACTCCGAAGCATTCTCTGAAAACAACACACAATTTGGTGCAGGGCTTTGCGTTTTTGTAGCCGCCCCGCTCAGTCGGGGCGGCGATGTGGACCTGAGCCTCTTGCCTCTTGTTTGCGCTCGACGCGCCACCCCGGCGGCGACAGAGCGCCGCAGCCACAGCAAACCGCAATTTCGGAGTTCGGGTTGAATTTGACTCCAAAGAGGTCGCGCCAGCGCTGGGTGGGGTGCTCGAAAAGCGCCTGCTTGTGCGGGAGCAGCAGATCCAACACCCGGTATAGGTTATCCTTGGCTGCCAGCCGTTCGTCTTCACCAAGCGGATCGCCCATAGCGCTGACTTCAGCTCTGAATCTTATTTTGCCAATTTCCGTTTCCAGTAAAAGCGACAGGCGTGGCCCCCTGCCCACCCTACGACTTCCGGGCGAGCGCGCTGCGGGCTTCGCGCTTGGCTTGGGTTTGCTCGGCGTTGGAGGCGGGCAGGGTTAGGACGGCCTGCCACTGACGGACCGCCTGGTCGCGCTGACCAAGCGCCTTGTAAGTCAATGCGAGGTGCTGGTGGTAAATGATCGTTTGGGGGGAAAGCGCGACGGCTTTCTCCAGGTTGCTGGCTGCCTCGGGCAGAGAGGCGTGCGGCATTGAACCGTAAATTTTCTGGGCAATGAACCGAAGCACGGGGTTGAGGGTGGCCATCCCGTAGTGCCAGCGACCGAGGATGTAGTAGCCGAGATGCTCGCCGGGATTGAGCGCGATGGCGCGTTCGGCTTCGCTACGGACAATCTTTGAGAGTTGGAGCTTGGTGGAGTTATCGACGTAGTCGGTGAGCCTGCCGGAGGCAATCGACAGCGCCAGGTGGGCCTTGGAACTGGAGGGATCGAGCTTCACCGCTCTTTGGGCGAGATCGAGCGCGCTGTGGACGGCCCGCTCGGCCTGGGCACGATTGGGCGTCGTATCCACGGAATCCGAAAGCGCAATGGATTGGTGCGCGAGCGCGTCGGCGCTGGTTTGGCCTCCGGTTTGAGCGCGCACCAGCATCGCCACCGGTTCCGCGAGCGCCAACTCATCGCCCATGGCGCGGGCCGGGGTGATGATCGAGAATAAGAGCGCTACAGCCGCCACCGTCAGACGCCCTTCGCACCTTCGCGTCTTCGCGTGAAACAAAACGGACTCACGCGAAGACGCGAAGGCGCGAAGTTCGGAGCCGGGGCAAGCGTCAAGCGAGTTCGAAGCGCCATCCAAGGCGGCAGGGGACTGGCGCACTCCTGAGGCCCGCGCGAAGCGCCTTGGAGTGCGGCGGCCCTCCACCGCCTTAGGGGGCGCTCCGAACTCCAGTGCATTTTCGCGCCACGGCAAACCAAATTTCAAATCAGTTTCGCCCCCGGCGGCGTGCCTTGCCGGATCATTCCTCGGGGAAACTATACACCTGAGCACCGCACGAATTTCCGGCTCCGTAGTTTGAGAAGCGGCTTCCAGCCGCTTTCCCTTGGAACGAAGCGGCAGGGATGCCGCTTCCACTACCCGGCGAGACTCTCGCCGCAAACCAAATTTCAAATCAGATAAAGCATTCTTTCCCCGGGTTATGGACCGGGGAACCAACAGCGCATCGCGAATCAAGCAAAGCATAGTTTAACAAGTCAACTGACTTCGGCGGCACGGAACGGTTTTTTGGAGAAAGGGTATTTTGGAATATTTGCTCGGGATTTTATCAATCGGCTGCCCACTCATGAACACCACGCGAAGTGAAGGTCTCAGTTCGAGCAACGCTTCGACGAGCTGCCAACCGGTAAAACCCGGCATCACAACATCGGTGAACAGAAGGTCGATGGTGGTGTCTTCGCTGAAAATTGTTTGGGCTTTGATCCATGGCAGCCAGCGGAGTTTGGGCCAGGTGGAGAGAGAGCTTTCCTCAAGCGCTGCAAAACCAGGAGCACGTCATTTTGACGTTTGCGATG
Organism: Verrucomicrobiota bacterium; assembly: GCA_037130675.1. Taxonomy (GTDB): domain Bacteria; phylum Verrucomicrobiota; class Verrucomicrobiia; order Chthoniobacterales; family Chthoniobacteraceae; genus JBAXSN01. The sequence continues at coordinate 6,421 of JBAXSN010000042.1, read as the reverse complement.
CGCGCGGCTGAGGGCCAAGCCGCCGGTAAGCCGCGACAATGTTTGAGCAAAAGAAGACCGAGCGCCGCGCTCGCGAAGCAGACGAAGTCGAATTTTGCCCAGTCGATCACACTTTTTGACTATTGGGCATCCATGCCGATGCAAGCGCAGATCAGGTTGCGATCGCCATAGACATTGTCCACGCGGCCCACCGCCGGCCAGAACTTGTGCTCTCGCGTTGCGGCCACAGGGAACGCGGCTTGCTCCCGGGAGTAGGGATGGGTCCAATTGTCCCTGATCACCGATTGCGCGGTGTGCGGCGCGTTTTTCAACGGGTTATCCTTCGGATCGAGCGCGCCCGATTCCACGGCACGGATCTCCCCGTGGATGGAGATCATCGCTTCGCAGAAACGGTCGAGTTCCTCTTTCGATTCGCTCTCGGTTGGCTCCACCATGAAGGTGCCGGGGACGGGCCAGGACATCGTCGGGGCGTGGAATCCGTAATCCATGAGGCGCTTGGCGGCGTCCTCCACTTCCACTCCGGCGCTTTTGAACCCGCGCAGATCGAGGATGCACTCATGGGCGACCACCCCGTTCCGGCCCTTGTAGAGCACTGGGAAAATCGATTCGAGGCGGCGGGCGATGTAATTGGCGTTGAGGATCGCGTACCGGGTGGCCTCGGTGAGGCCCTCGCCGCCCATCATTCGGATGTACATCCACGGAATGACGAGCACCGAAGCGCTCCCCCACGGGGCCGAAGCGACCGCGCCCGAGCATTCGCAACCGGAATCCAGGAACGGATGCGACGGCAGGAATGGAGTCAGATGCCTGGCAACGCCGATCGGGCCCACGCCGGGGCCGCCGCCGCCGTGCGGAATGGCGAAGGTCTTGTGCAGGTTAAGATGGCAGACGTCCGCGCCGATCAAGCCGGGACTGGTGAGCCCGACTTGCGCATTCATGTTCGCCCCGTCCATATAGACCTGTCCGCCGTGGCCGTGAATGATCTCGCACACTTCACGGACGGTTTCCTCAAACACGCCGTGCGTGCTCGGGTAAGTGATCATCAAGGCGGCCAGGGAATCTTTGTGCAACTCCGCCTTGGCCCGCAAATCTTCCACATCGATGTCTCCCTCTTTGACGCACTGGACCGGCACCACCTTGAATCCCGCCATGGCGGCGCTCGCGGGATTAGTGCCGTGAGCCGATTGCGGAATCAGGCAAACGTCGCGCTGCGAATCGCCCCGGCTGGCGTGGTAATTGCGGATCGCCAGCAACCCCGCGTATTCGCCCGCCGACCCTGCATTCGGTTGCAGCGACACGGCGTCGAATCCGGTGATTTCAGCCAGCCAGCCTTCGAGTTGGCGAAAGAGTTCCGCGTAGCCCTGCGCCTGTTCGACCGGCGCGAAGGGGTGGAGCTTCCCGAATTCCGGCCAGGTCACCGGCAGCATTTGGCTCGTCGCATTCAACTTCATCGTGCAGGAGCCGAGCGAAATCATGGAGGTGGTCAGCGAAAGATCCTTCGCCTCCAGCCGCCGGATGTAGCGGAGCATTTCCGTTTCCGTGTGGTGCTTGTTGAAAACATCGTGGGTCAGGAAATCGGTGGTCCGAGCGAGCCCTTCCAGGGGTGCCCCCTCCCCAGCGACCTCGGCCAGCTCCGCCAGCGAAAACCCGGTCTCGTTGCCGCCGTGAAACACCGAGAAGAGCGCGCTCAAGTCATCGGTCGTTTCGTCCACGGAAATGGTGACGGTATGCTCGTCGAGCACCCGGAGGTTGATCCGGCGCGCCTCGGCAAGTTTCACGATTTCGGCGGCGCGGATCGCACCGAGATTGACGCGAACCGTGTCAAAGAACGGTTGTTCGCCCACATGCCAGCCAAGTTTGCGCAGCCCGGTGGCAAGCGTCATGGCAAAAAGATGGATGCGGCGGGCGATTTGCCGCAGGCCTTCCGGCCCGTGATAGACGGCATACATCGACGCGATGACTGCCAGGAGCACCTGCGCCGTGCAGATGTTGCTGGTGGCCTTTTCACGCCGGATGTGCTGCTCGCGCGTTTGCAGGGCGAGCCGGTAAGCCGGGTTCCCCTGCGCATCGCGGGAAATGCCAATGAGCCGGCCCGGCATGGTGCGCTTGAAGGCGTCGCGGGTGGCGAAAAACGCCGCATGGGGTCCGCCGTATCCGAGCGGCACGCCGAAACGCTGGGTGCTACCCACGGCCACATCCGCGCCGAGTTCGCCGGGCGACTTCAAGAGCGTGAGCGCCAGCAAGTCCGCCGCGACGATCGCCAGGGCATTGGCGGCATGCGCTTTTTCGATAAACGCCGTGTAGTCCACGATCGATCCGTCCGTTCCCGGATATTGCAGGAGCACGGCAAAGGTCCGGTCAGACAAATCGCAGGCCGCCTCATCGCCGACCACCACGCGGATTCCCTGCGGCTTGGCGCGAGTTTGGATGATGTCGATCGTCTGGGGGTGACATGCTTTGGAGACGAAAATCGTATCGGCCCCGGCATCTTTGCGGAGCGAATGGCACATCGACATCGCCTCGGCGGCAGCCGTGCCTTCGTCGAGCATCGAAGCGTTGGCGATATCTAGCCCGGTCAGATCGACGATCATCGTCTGGAAATTCAGGAGCGCTTCGAGGCGGCCTTGCGAGATTTCCGCCTGATACGGCGTGTAGGCGGTGTACCAACCGGGGTTCTCAAGGATATTCCGCTGAATCACCGGCGGGGTGATGCAATCGTAGTAGCCCATGCCGATGTACGACCGGAACACCTGATTCTGCAGAGCCAGCGCGCGCAGTTCAGCCAGCGTCTCGTGCTCGCCTTTGCCGACGGGCAGTTCGAGCGGCTTCGGGAGGCGAATCGCTGCCGGGACTGCCGCGTCGATGAGCTGGTCCAACGACTCGAACCCGAGCGTTTGCAGCATCTGCGCGGTTTCTTCGGCATTGGAGCCCAGGTGGCGCCGGGCAAACGAATCGGCAGGATGGAAGGCACGTGCGGTTGCGGCGAGGAGCGATTCTGAAACGGGTGAACAGGGCTGGGTTTTTCCGGGCATCCGAGGACGTTAAAGCCCGTGCGGACCAAATCACTCAGAAATGGTGTTTTGTAGGGCGGCGAGGTGGACCTGGCGCTTCCAGAATGGGACTGATGGGACTGATGGGACTTATGGGACTTATGGATGAGGCCCACCTCTAAAGGTCTTCCCTTAAACCGCTTTCCTCATCCGGGTCGAGGCGGCTGTGAGCCCAGACTTGCTCGCGCAGGTGAATGGGCGCGAGGACGGCGTTTTCTTCCGTAAAATCATCCACGGGCGCGTACCCGACCAGTTCGCGGGCATCGGAAATATCGAGTCTCTTAAATCGGTTGTTCGAGAGGCCATTGAAGATTGCAAACTGGAGGTTTTCGGCATCGATGCACTTTTCCAACAACTGATGTAGATCGGCCTGTGACACGAAGGCGTCCATCATCCAAAGGGCGTCCGGCTGTTCCGCGGCTTCTTCGGATTGAAAGGCGCCGATGCGGACCGCGATGACCGAAAGGCCTTCTTGCATCGCCATGTAGCGCCCCAAGGCTTCGCCAAAGCATTTAGTGACGCCGTAGAGGTCGCCGGGGTTAACCGGATCGGTGGTCTTGACCTGGACATCCGGCGGGTAGCCCGAGACGGCGTGGATGGATGAGGCGAAGACCACCCGGCGACATCCCGCCGCTTTCGCGGCCACATAAACGTGATAGGTCCCGACGATGTTTTCCTCCAACAGACTGCCCCACGGAGCGGATGGAGACGGATTCCCCGCCAAATGGACGATCGTATCGATCCCCTGGAAAGCCGCCTTGAGGCGGTCCAAATCGACAAGATCGGCCACGAGCACTTCGCCGAATGCCTGCACAGTCGGAATTGACGATTCGCGGTGAACCATGAGGCGCAGATCGTAGCGATCCTTCGCGTGTTCGGCGAAATAAGCGCCGATACGGCCGGCTGCTCCCGTAACAAGCACCCTGCGTCGCTGGCCGCCGGGCTCCGCCAAAGTGCTCGCCGGCTTTGCAGAAAAAGATAGAGCCATAAAATTCGATTCGGGGTTGACGACCTTTGGGGATGGCTCGACGGTGCCCGCGTAACCCACCGCGAACCACTCTATGATCTCCCGGAGCGACTTGGACCCAAATACCCGTAGGGTCACCTCAACCAGGAACCCGCGTGGAGCGGACGCAAACGAGATTTCCTCCGGACAAACGCAGCGAAGCATCTGGAATATCGTCGGTATTTACGCCGTCGTTGCCGGGCTATGGATTTTGTTTTCTGATCGGGTATCGGGGATGCTCGCCCCAACGGAGGAGATTTATCTAAAGCTCTCTATTTACAAGGGGCTTTTTTTCGTCACGGTAACCAGTCTTTTACTCAGCGCGCTTATATTCCGACTGGCAGCGCGGATGCAGCGCGTGCGCGACTCGCTGCGAGCCAGCGAACGCGATTACCGCGAACTCGTGGACAGCGTCAACAGTATCGTGCTCCGTTGGAACCACTCCGGGGAGGTCACGTTCGCCAATGAATTTGCCTTGAAGTTCTTTGGCTACTCCAAGGACGAACTCGTCGGGGAAAACCTTTTGGACACGGTTTTCCCAAGGATCGACCACGTGGCTCAACACCTGCGCCAAATGATGGCGGACGTTAACGATTATCCGGAATGTTACGCGAACGATCAGAGCGAAGCCGTCCGGCGCGACGGGGAGCGAGTCTGGATCGCGTGGACGAATAGAGTGCTGCGCGACCAAACCGGGGCGATTTCTGAAATCCTCTCCGTCGGGAACGATCTCACCCGGGACATCACCGAGCGCAATCGGGCCGAGGCGGCGTTGATCCGGGCCAAGGAAGCAGCCGAAGCCGCCAATCGCGCCAAGGATCAATTCATCGCCGTCTTGAGCCACGAATTGCGAACTCCTTTGACCCCGGTCCTCGCTATGGTAAGCGCCCTTCAGGAAGAGTCCGGCCTTCCCCCTGAGTTTCGGGCGGATATGGAACTTATTCACCGCAACGTGGAACTCGAAGCCCGCCTCATCGACGACCTTCTGGATGTGACGCGGATCAGCCGCGGAAAAGTCGAGTTGCACCGGGAGAACATCAATCTCCACGACTGCCTTCAAATGGCCCTGGATATCTGCGCTGGCGATATCCGAGCCAAATCCCTCGAAATTTCCCCAGCATTCGATGCCCCCCAGCACTTTGTCTGGGCCGACCCGGCCCGACTTCAGCAAGTTTTTTGGAACCTGCTCAAAAATGCGATCAAATTTACCCCCGCCCGCGGGCGGATCAGCGTTCGCACGGAAAACGCCGGCAGCCGGGTTAGAATTCGCGTCGCAGACAGCGGGATCGGGATCGCTCCGGAAGTGTTGCCGCGCATTTTCAACACCTTCGAGCAGGGAGAGCAGAGCAAGCACCGGCAATTCGGGGGATTGGGCCTTGGGCTCAGCATTGCCCGGGCAGTCGTCGAACTGCATCAAGGCACTCTCTACGCCTACAGCGGAGGCAAGGATCAAGGCTCCACCTTCATCACTGAGTTGGAGACCGTCTTGCCCGATCTGGAAGTCCATTCCGGCGCCCGGTTCAAATTGGATTCAAGCGAGCCGGAACTGCGGAAAGTGCTGATGGTCGACGATCATCCTGACACCTTGCGCATTCTTTCCCGGATGGTAGGCAAATGGGGATTCTGCGTCAGGACGGCCACTTGCGTCAGAGAGGCGCTGGCCCTTGCCGCGAGCGAGCGCTTCGATCTGGTGATCAGCGATTTGGGCCTGCCGGACGGGAGCGGGCAGGAGATTATGCGCGAAACCAAAATGCGCTACGGCCTCCGGGGCATCGCCATCAGCGGCTATGGGTCCGATTCCGACCTTCGCGAAAGCGAAGAGGCCGGCTTTGACACGCATCTGATCAAGCCAATCAGCTTTCAGGCCCTCAAGACGGCCATCCACCGCATCACCGCGGAGTCGGTTCCTGCCTAGTGCGAGGTAACAGGGAAAGGTTCGCGCCAAGCTCGCCAAGGACGCCAAGAAGAGGGGGTTCTGGCCGATATTTCCAGACTTGGCGGGCTTGGCGCGAGCCCTCTTCTGAGATGCGAAACTTGCGGCCCGGGAAAAACGGCGAAATTAATTTGCGCTTTTCTTGAACGCCCACGCTGGAAGCCTGTCGAAGCTAGCACGTTTGTTTAGGGGGTTAATCCGGGCCCGTGCGTGGAAGTGCTCATTACGGGGGTTGTTGAGCAGCAAGTTTTCCACGCGCGGCCCGGATTCGCTTTTTCGAAGCGGCATGTATGGCGCTTCTAACATTCTGGAACTTTCAGCGCCAACGGCGCGACCCCATACCAGCCTGGGGCGGAGGCTTTGCGCAGCCCCAGGATTGATCCTAAAAACGGCAGTTGATGCTTGAGCGCAGTTCTCGCGTGCCGCGGTAAC